>NZ_JAABLS010000024.1:0-176471 GCF_009915195.1 Proteus sp. G2674 | reverse complement strand
GTTAATAGCGATACAGAATTAGTCATTTCACAACCGGCTACATTTACCGTAAAAAACACTAGTTACAGCATTAATCTCACTGAGCCGAACTCATACAGCGACGCTAATAATCGTATGACCGCTATTGCATCAGATATTACGTAGTTCTTAAACGAGCAACGAGTTACGCTCGATGGTGTTAAAAAAGTGCTGGGGGATATTAGTAAAAAGTTAGATAAAAGTGGTGTGGACCTTTCAGGGATTTCGAAGTGCGATTACACGTAATACACAAATGGCTTATTGTGTGTTTCGACAAAAATCCACCTTAAAGGCGAGCGCTATTGGTCTTTGCCGACAATATTATCGCATTTAGATAAGTGTGTTGTGTTTTATCATACCACCAACTCTCAAGCGGAAGTGAGCTATTTAGCGCATAAAAAGCAATTATACAGTTCAGCCCAAACAGACATTTATGTGTGTGTATTCGTTTCAGGAATGGTTTTGACCCCGAAGAAACGTTGGGGGTTATCACTGTACAGTGAAGATGGAGCACGGGTCTTTAATACGGACTATTTGCCTTTTACCCGAGGAAAATCAATGGAATTGTTATTACGGGAGGGGAGTGTAGAGACTCCATATAGTTTGCCTTTAGTCTGTGCAACCAGTCAGTTTGTGAATGCGTCTTATCAGGATGACCCTATTGATTGGGCCAAGCGCAATACGGGGATACGTTTTCGGGGAAAACAGATTTTTGTGAGCGAACGAATACGTGATGCTCATCGGCAACATCATGTAGAGCAACGTATTCCCTTTTATGTCCTTAATGGTTCACATTATTTTTAATAAAATGAATACCTGTCTATATTTATGTGGGATACATGTCGCTTTTCTTTATTGGCATAATGCTTTCTGCTGATAATGATTGTTTTGCTTTAATCATTTCTTTTTCATTTGAAAATTTATAATTAGGCAATAGTTCTTTAGGTTTGACACCTAAAATAAACGCGATAGAGAATAAATGTTCTACTGTTATTTTGGTATGTCCATTCTCTATACGTGAATAGTGCTGTTGACTTATTTCCAATGAATGGGCTATTTCAATGCCTGTCACCCCTAATTCTTTTCTTTTTTGTTTTATTTTTTTACTGATGATGTAATTCAATGTATTCATGATATTGTCCTGATTATAAATATCCTGCAACTAAACTAGATAAAGCAAAAAGTTATAAGATTAATTTATTTTAAATAAAAATACGGGGTTTTTATATTGTTTATTTCATTTTATGAGGTTGGTGTGCATTTTTTTGTTTTTTTTTCAATCGGTTGTGTGGTTTTTTTAGGCGCAGATGACTATTTATTCGATATTTCAATGTTGTGTTAATAATGAAATTATATAATTAATAAAATTTTTGCTTATTTGTTGAGCATCTTGCTCTTTTTTACTATTTATCAAATGATAAAACCTCTGTAAATAATATTGGTTTTTATTATCATTCGCTTTTTCTGCTTTGTTGAGAGATATTTATACTGGTTATTTCTATTTTGAGTAGATAATTATAATGAAAATTAACTTTAATATAAAAAATAAAATGAAATCATTGAGTGTCATTTTTTATTATTGATTATGTCTTTAATGTATTGTATTAATATTTTGTTCATTAGGTTTTTATTTGAAAATCTTAACATTACGTTTATTAAAATTTAGCCCGTATTTATACGGTTTTTTTATGAATATCAGTTTTTTACTAATGTTATTGCGAATTTAATTATAATATATAGCTAAAAAACTAAGAAAATTAGTGAAAATTTCTATTGAATTATAATCACATTATAATTTTTAAAATTTTAGTTAATTGCAGTTTGGTTTGAGATTAATAGAAAGTAGCTGATGTAAAGTATATTGCTTAGTGCTAATATTGATAATTTAATCAAATGATTGCGTTATTATATCATTTCTTAAGTTAAATAATTGTTTTTTTTTGTATAAAGAAAGCAATTTTAATGAAATTTAAAAACAATTAATATCATTGTTAAAAGATTATAAGATTTAATTAATGTAAGAATATTTACTTTGTGAATTTTATCATATAGTATTTCTTTCTTTAATGTCATAACTCATTGGGTTTATTTCTTTATTTATGAATTTTATATTGAATTGTAAATTCAGATTTTGTCTGTTATTTATTCTATTTCTGAGTTTTCATAGTATTGCGAATGACGATTATAATAAAAAAAGTAATAATTTAATAACTGAGGCTCAATTGGTTGAGGATCCTACTCTATTATTACGATTATTTATTCCTGCATTAATTAGAAATGATGTAGAAGGTGTTGGATTATTACTTTCTATTTATGAAAAACAAAAAAAAACAGAAAATGATGAGTTGTTAATATGGGGTAATGCTATTATTTCTCGTAAGAATAAAGAATTAGATAAGTCAATATCATTATATAGAAGTTTAGTTTCTAGAAATCCTAAATTAGTATTTGCTCGATTACAGTTAGCAATTTCATTATTTGAAAATAAAGAGAATGAGGCGGCATTAGAACAATTTGATAAACTGAAAAGCGAAAGCTTGAATGATAACATCATTGATATTATTAATAAATATTCCGAATTAATCAATCACCAGAATGATTGGTCATTTAATGGTGGCATTGTTTATTTAAATGAGTCAAATATTAATAACTCTCCTAAATTAGGTGTTAATGCTGCAAATTGGAAGAGTACATCAAAGCCTGAAAGTGCTGAGGGTTTTTCTTATGTAGGGGTAGCTGAAAAGAAGTTATCGATATATAAAAATTACTTTTCTTTATTGAATATTCGAGGAAAGGGAAAATATTATTGGGATAACTCTAAATATAATGAAATATCTTCTAGAGTGAAAGTGGGATTGGGATATAAAGATTTAACTAATGAAGTGTTATTTTTACATTTTGTCGAATACTCATGGAATCCAAATAAAACTCAACAAAATGGTTCTACATTTCATCGTTATTCAAATGCAATTGGAACAGAGGTTGAAATAAACAATTGGTTAAATAAGCAATGGAAAAATTCACTTTCAGTTGAGTTATCAAGGCAAAGTTATCATAAGACAAAACTATTGGATGGTAATGTTTATTCTGTATCTGATACACTATTGTATATATCAAGTAGTAATCAATATTGGTTTTCTGGAATAGATTTTTATCATAAAGAAGCTAAAAGTAAAGCTAATGCTTTTGATCGATTCAGTGTCCGTGCAGGTTGGGGGCAAGAATGGTTACAAGGTATTTCTACTCGTTTTCAAGTTGGTTATGCTAAGCGTATTTATCAAGGAGCAATAGCAGAAGAAAATAATTATTGGGTTCCTGATTTTTATAAAAAACCACAAAAAAATGATGAGTATAGTGTTTATATAACATTGTGGAATAGAAATTTTTATTTTTATGGAATTACACCAAAAATAACATGGGCATATCAAAAAATAGATAGTAGTAATTTATTTTATAGTTATGATAAAAATAACTTTTATCTTGAGTTTAGTAAATATTTTTAATTAAAGTTGGATATTATATTATGAAAAAAAATATACCTTTTGTTGTTTTACCTCTTATTATTGCTGGATGTTCTAGTGGTGGCGGTGAGAACAAAGATAATAATGTTATTCAGGAAAAGAAAGTCGATGTTATATCTAATAACCCTACATCTAGTTTAAATAAAGAGGAGGGTAAAAGAGTCAATGAAGCATTAAATAAAGAAGTAAATGAAGAAGTAAATGAAGAAGTAAATAAAGTAACGAATAAAGTAGTGAATGAGGTGGTAAATAAAGAAGTAAATGAAGTGGTGAATGAGATAGTAAATAAAGAAATAAATAGAATAGATGAAAAAGAAGATGCTGCGGAAATTTCAAACGATAAAGGAATATCCGTGGATGAAAAATTATTATCAGATAATAAAGAAAAAGTATATACAGGTAGTAAGATAGATAAGATATACCATTCTAACTGGGATTATGGGAAAGAAAATATTCCTGTTTATAATATTGAAGGTTCAAAAGATCCATATGAGAATTATTTATCTAGTGAGGAAAAAATAATTACTTTCGTAACAGATAAAGGCGATTCGCATCAATTTAGTTTATTGGGTGATGTTGGATATTATGGGTATCGAATTGAATTAGATGCTGATAGAACAGCAAGTTATGCTTCTTATATTTATTCTATTGAAAAAGACCTTATTGCTGAAAATGTGCCTAATGATTTAAATGCTGTGTATAGTAAAAAAGACGGTTTTGTGTATGGTCCATTAGATCATAGATCTGATCAAATAAACGCAGTCGTTAGAACAGCAGACATTACAATGAATTATACTAATGGCATAGTTAAAGGTGTTATTACTGAAAATGATCCACATATAGGTAATGATGAATTATTTAAAATAGATGGTAATACTAAAAGTTTAGTAATAACACCTACTCGGCATGTATCAAATGGTATCATTCCTAATGATAGAGCAGCAATGGATATTCAATTTGTTAATTCTGCAGAAAATATAGATGATCACAAATATATTTTAGGAACTACAAAAGCGGAGTCATGGGTAGGTGTATTAGCAGCAGAAAAACAGAATTAATATTAGAGTGATGTATAGCTATTTTAGTTAGTTTTATTTATCAAAAGCCTCTTAGCTGAGGCTTTTTAAAAAATCATAGTCTAGGTTTATATGGATAAAAATAATTATAATTTTTTAAGTAATGAGAGTTTTTCACACCATGTATTAAGCGTTTCTCGTTTTTCTCTAAAATAATCATATCTATCATAATGCTTTTGAGAAATTCCTAGTCTTTTATGGTTTTGTACCATATTCTTAATTCAGAACTTATTCCCATTTTTCTAGCTAATGTTTCGAATACTCACTAAGTCATGTTTACAGCCCTAATTAGTGGTTATCAAAACCAATAAAAGCATTATGGTAATCAACTAGTTATAAAAATGCATAATCACTGTCTTTTAAGTCTATTAAGAGTAAATATGCCTTAATAAACAAATAGTTAATAATGGCTGATTTATATAATGCTACGCCACATGGGGTGGACAGAAGCCGCTGATTTAATCATTAAAGGTATGGAAGGCGCAATCGAAGCGAAGACCGTTACTTATGATTTCGAACGTCTAATGGACGGTGCTAAACTGCTGAAATGTAGCGAGTTCGGTGACGCGATTATTAAACATATGTAATTGTTGATTTGATAAATAGTTAACGGGAGCTTATTAGTTCCCGTTTTTTATTGTCAATTTTGAAACGGTTATCAAAACGAATTATCAAAATGAATATAGATCGTTGCATACCTTTAGAGTTGCCCAATCAATTTGTTAATCGGCTAAAGGCGATTGAAAACTCAAGTATAGATGAATAATTCTCGGAATCACTAATCGAGCAATGCAGCGTTTATTCTTTGGTTAGAGATATTGATCAATACTGTAGAAGCAATCGAATTATAGGAATACATTACACAATGGTCATAGCCTTATCAAAAATATTCGGTCTGAATTTAGACATAGAATTTTCCCTTATTCTTTAAATTATTTACCCTAGTAAAAAAGTTAGTTATTAACATAGGTTTTTATAGTAATAAAATAACTTAATCCATCTATTTCTAATTCAGTCCAATCGCCAAGAACAGTGACTTCTAATCTATATTGGCCATATTCTGATGGTGTCAACTCCCCATTAATTGACTCACTTTAAATTCAGTCAGCGAAGCGAAAACAATCCCATAAGCCTTAATCCGAATTTAGTAAAAGTGATCCGCAGAGCGATTGTAACAAGTAAACAAAAAACACCCTGTGATTTTTATACTCACAGGGTGTTTAAATGAAGCAAAAATAAAACTTAATTAGATATCAACTCGGGGTTGATAGAGATTTTAATATAACCAATTAGTTAGAAAGCCTCTAATAGTAACTACTAAGTATTGCAATAGATTAAACTAATTTGTCCATAGCATTATTAATGTGTATTAGTCGCAATGAGATGCCAAAGGAGAAATTTAAAATAGCTTCGCCAACAAAATCTAACCTATTAGTAATATCGACACTATTTGCAGCAAGGCGATCACGTGATGATTTATCAACATTTTTTTGTACTGATTAACTATACCTAGTTGGCGAAAAGATAAATAGTACACAATAATATACAAAATACTGTAATTGTATACAGTAAAAGATTGCATTTCGAAAAAATTTGTCTTATCATCTCTAAATAGTGGGCAATTTGTTACTAAGCACACTAAACTTTGTTAAACCTCACTCAATTAGTGAGGTTTTTTGTTATCTGAAATTAGCGAATAACAGGCCTAAAAACATGCCCTAGTTATAAGACTAATTAAGTTAAATGGAAAAAAACTTATCAATAATATAAGGAAATATTTATGGAACACTTTACTAAAAAATCATTATTTACCTGCGATAAAACTAATGAAAATCTCCCTAATAAACCGGGTGTAATAACACACTGCCAAGATCTAGCATCTGACTTAGGGTTAAGCGAAGCTTTTGCGCAATACACAATATCTTATACTTCTTGTGACAGTGTTCATGGAGAAATTATCCGTGAAGATACTGGTGCTGTTTTTATTCCGAAAAGTCAGGCACCTAAAGATGGTTGGCCTGTCATTGTATGGAATCATGGTACGGTAGGGATAGCGCCAACTTGTGCTCCCTCATTAACGCCTAAAAATAGTCGCGTATCGCAATATTTAAATACTTGGCTATCCCTTGGGTTTGCGATTGTTGCACCTGATTATCCAGGTTTAGGCTCATCAGGGTTGCATCATTATATGGATGAAAGAGCAACAGCATGGAGCGCTTTGGATAGTGCAAAAGCTGTCTTGAAAGGTGGGTTTTCGCTAAGTAATCGCTTTATCTTTATGGGGCAATCTCAAGGAGCTCATGCTGCATTTGCCTCTGTCGGCTATCAGCCTGAATATGCACCAGAATTAAATATCTTAGGTGCGATAGTGACAGGGACGCCTTATTTTAGTGATAATCTACTTGAAAACTTTATTAGTGATGGTGTTCAAGATGAAGGTGATAGAAAGCTACCTTACGCGATGTACTTATATCTTTCTGCTGCTGATAAAAATCCAAACTTAAAAGTGGAAGATTATTTCCAAGAATTAGCAATACCTTATGTTGAAAAAGCGAAAACGCTTTGTATCAGTCCATTAAGTCAATTAGTAATGGATAATAAATTAAACGCATCAAATAGCTTAAAACCTAAGTTTTACGAGCTATTAGAGCAAGAAGCGTCAAGCTTAAATTATAGAAAACTTCTTGTTGATAAGCCCGTATTTATAGGGATTGGTTTAGAAGATATTCATGTGTTAACTCGTTGGCAACAAGAGTTTGCAAGAGATGTATTGGAAGCTGGCACAAATGCATATGTATATGAATATCCGAATATTGGTCATTTAGATGTATACAATGTCTCTTTGCGAAATTCAGTGCCTTTTGTATTTGAACTGATGAAAAATGAGCATAGCAAAATAGACTAAAAACTATTTTATAACTGATTAATTTCTATCTTAATCTTATTCTTATTATTTGAATGTGGAAAGATGAGTGATGTGAGATGCCAGATCATGTTTTGGTTAAAGAACATCTGGTATCTCTTTTTATTTTAATTCTTTGATTTAAGGAAATAAAAACTTATTTTTATTGATAAGTTTTTATAATTTTGTCTATATCAATCTTATTGATAGATTTTTTATTCACCAAAAATAAAGTTTGCTATCTGAGTTTTTCTATGGCTTAATGATGTCACTGGTTTGGAAGTACAGACCTATTTATGTTAGTCAGTTTAAAGTTGTTCCCGTTTAGCGTTATCCTTGATACCACTTCATTGCGAATTCCTTCTAATTAATTCCCATAAGTAAAAATACCAAACAAACCACATATGCCTTATGGCAAATTAAATAAATTAAAGGAAATTCTATGTCTAATTCAATGACTGGTACAGTAAAATGGTTCGATGAAGGTAAAGGTTTTGGTTTTATTACTCCAGCAGATGGCAGCAAAGATGTATTCGTGCATTTCTCTGCAATCCAAAGTGATAACTTCAAAACATTAGCTGAAGGCCAACAAGTTTCATTCACCATGGAAAATGGTATGAAAGGCCCAGCAGCAGGCAACGTGGTGGCTCTCTAAAGGCGCTATTACAATTCGCCTCTATTTTAAATGCCCAAGTTGTCGCGGTTCACAATATAGAACATCACAATTTGATGTTACAGTGAACAATCCACACGGCGCAAAATGTATCTTTTGCAAAAGTGTGATGACAGCTCAAATGAGCTAAGCATTAAATAGTTGAATATACAAAACCTCGCTTCGGCGGGGTTTTTTGCTATCTACAATCTCATATTGGCTAGAGATAAAAAATTTAGATTTTAGGGCTTGAAAAATACTTGCTCGTTCATATTTATATATTGGGCCAATCAGATATCGCCCATAATTCAATAAATACTGAAGGAGGAATTATATGCCTAACATTAAACCTTTTTCATTATTCCCAACTTTATCTGACAACCTACTTTCAAACCGTTTTGATCAGATAGATCGCCTGTTTAGCCAGTTAACAGGTAGTAAACCAATTTCATCACCGACTCAGACTTATAATCTGAAACAGATTGATGATAACCATTATGAACTAACAGTGAGTGTGCCTGGATATCAAGAAGATGACTTATCGGTTTCATTGAAAGGAAGTCGCTTATTGATTGAAGGGAAAAAAGAAGAAAAATTAGAAGAAGACAATGATAAATGGATCCACCGAGGTATATCTCAAGGGCAGTTTACATTGCAGTTTGACCTCGGTAAAAATGTCAAAATAGAAAAAGCCGATTTATCAAGTGGACTTCTGACCATTGCTATTGAATATGAGTTACCTGAAGAAGAAAAACGGCAAACAATAGCGATAGAAAATAAAGATAAAAGCTAATTTAGTGAGATAGCTTAAATAAGATTAAGGCTGCACATAATGTGTAGCCTTAATTTTTTGTAATAGCCTATAAATTATAATATTTGAATAAAGAAGGGCAAAATAAACCGGATGCTTAAAGAAGTGCAAGCTTACACTAGAAAAATGGATTGGATGTTTATGGCTCGCAATAGATACACTTAATCGTTGGAGTATATGTGTTCATAACAAACCTCTTTAAGAGGGGGCACTTTATGTGAACGCATAATGAGATTTAACCATGATAGTTTATACAGTAGTAAATGTTTAAAAGATTAAATACTGTTGATACAAGAAAGTGTGTCAAAAAATGATATAGATATTTATACTAAATATTTAAAAGATAAGTTATTAGTAAATAATATACCAGTTTTTATTTATTATCTAATATAGAAATGAGTTTTCTATTATTAAAATAATGACTTCAGAATAAAGAAACGATATGATTTATTTTATTTAAATAGGAACTGTTATGAAAAAGCCACTTTCTTTATGGATAACTCAATTTTTGATTGTCTGCTGTATTATACTGATATTATATTTTTTTATAACCAATGCATCACTGTTATTAAATTTGTATAGTTTTGATATGCCCGCTGAGATAAAGATAGAAATTTATTTATGGAGTTTTATTCGTTTGTTAGTTTTAATTATACAAATATCAGCGCTTTACTTTTCCTTCAGATGCGATAAAAGGGCGCGGGTATTGACTATCTTAGCTTGGCTACCAATCATTATCGTCATGTTATGGAGCAATTTCCATGATGGGTTAACTTCTTTGAACGAAAGTGGTATAAGCTATGATAATGATGCTCAAAGATCTGGAGGGATTATAGGTAAACTTATTCTGGCTGGATTATCCCTTTGGTTGACATCTATTATATTATTTTCAAAAAAATTAAAGCGTTATTTTCTATTTGAGAAAAGTGAATGATTTTTTTGACTACAAAAATGGATGGCTTAATAACCATCCATTTTTATTGCATAAAAATATCTTGGTATAAATAATTATTAAATAAAGTATAAATACATAATTATTAGAAATAATATCTGTATACTACTCCACTTCTTGTCGTGACAAGATATTAGGTAAATTTATTTCTATCCAATCCGCAAGAAGCGTGAGTTTCTCACTTATTTGCTCACCAAGATCTGTCAAAGAGTACTCTACATGGGGTGGAACAACAGGATATGACACTCGGTTAATAAAACCATCTTGCTCCAATACTTGTAACGATTGAGACAGCATTTTCTCACTTACTCCGCCAATTTTACGTCGTAAATCACTAAAACGATGTGTTCCATCACGTAGGGCTATTAAAATGAGTATGCCCCAACGACTTGTAACATGTTTGAGGATCTCTCTGGATGGGCACTGTTTAGAAAATAAATTTCCTTCACGTAATTGCTGCGAGAGTGTGGATATTGTCATTGTATACTTACCTTTTTGTATGTACTTACTTTTGGTAAGTTTAGGTGCTATTTTATCAAAACACAAGTGATACATTAAGGAGTTATCTTATGATTGCAATTACTGGTGCAACAGGCCTATTAGGTCAACATGTGATTGAAAACCTTCTTCAAACCGTTCCTGCTAATCAAATAGTGGCATTTGCTCGTGATGTAAAAAAAGGATCGTCTTTAAGTCAGAAAGGAGTTTTAGTACGTCAGGCGGATTACAATGATAAAGCTTCATTAATAACAGCTTTACAGGGTGTCGATAAATTACTTTTAATTTCCTCAAGTGAAGTTGGCAAACGTACCATTCAACACCGTAATGTCATTGAGGCAGCAAAATCAGCAGATGTACAATTTATTGCTTACACTAGCATATTACATGCTGATCGCTCTCCATTAAGCTTGCATGTGGAACATGTAGAAACAGAAAAAATGCTAGCTGATTCTGGGATCTCTTACACTTTATTACGAAATGGCTGGTATACAGAAAATTATCTGGCAAGCGTCCCTGCAGCACTTGAGCATGGCGTTTTTCTGGGGGCGGCTGGTGATGGCAAAATAGCTTCAGCCACTCGGGCCGATTATGCATTGGCTGCTGCTCGGGTAATTAGTGAAGAAGGACATATAGGTAAAGTGTATGAGCTTGCGGGTGATGAAGCTTGGACATTAGAGCAATTAGCTAAGGAATTGACTAAACAAAGCGGGAAGCAAGTGATATATAACAATTTAAGTCAGGCCGATTTTGTCGCTGCGTTAAAAACGGCAGGCTTACCCGATAAATTATCAAATATGCTGGCTGATTCTGATATCGGCGCATCCAAAGGTGGATTATTTGATGATAGTCATACCCTAAGTAAATTAATTGGCCGACGTACAACAACACTTGCGGAGAGTATCAAATCAATATTGTAAATCGATAGCTAATATCTATTCTATTTTCAGTTTAATTTTTTGGCACCCTAGAGTTGAAATTTTGGGTTTTACATGCAGGGTGCCTTTCATAAGCATTATTATTTATGATAGGTGAGCATCAATTAATAAAAGATTAATTTTAGTCGTAAAATAGTAGGATAGACTGCTACACTAGGTAACAAAAATGAATATAACTAAATGATATTGAAAAATATTTATTCAGCTCAATAGGACTTTATATGAAGCTAGTTTCAGCGATATTATTAACTTTATTTTTTGTTTCAGGATGTTCGACATCACAGTCTGATATTGATAAATATGAGCAATCGAGTAAAGATGCGATGAAGCCAGATCCATATTCTGACAGCGTAATCAATACGATTAGACAGCACCAGAAGATCACCGTATGTAATAGTAAAATTGGTGGGTGCTATTGATTTAATACGGCACAGCTTTAAGGTTAAACAATATACTTTAGGATATTCTGTGCAATTAAAGACACAGATGCGTTACCATCAATAATAATGTCCGCACTTAGCTTTTCTCTTTCTGTCATTGCTGTATATGAGGGGCGTGAGTAGATTAAGTACTCTTCTAAATAATGAATAATATCATTTCTACTTTTCTCTTTATAATCACGCAGTATTCTTCTTGCTAATGCGATATCTAGTGGCGTATCAATAAAAAAAGCATAGTCGATTATCTGTTGTAGCGCTGGGTGAGATCTGGCAAAAGGATAATCCAAAATGATATGAGTATATTGAGACTCTTCTATCGTCTGATTAACTTGTTCAACAAATGGCTTTATATCCCATTCGCTATAATTACCACCTTGTTCTATCCACTCATCGAGATCTTCAGGTGCTGTAGGGCAGTCGAAATCATCAAAATGAAGGCATTTGCTTGATGGAAGCTTTTCTCTTATATAATGAGAAAGTGCTGTTTTGCCGCCACCTGCAATTGAGGTGATAGAGATAATTATAGGTGATTTTATAGAACTCATTGTTAGCTCATAATCAAAATAAAATTGTATAGGGTATTATATAGACTAATTTATATTAAGTATAATTTATTTATAGTATTCTGAATAAGTTCAGTTTTTAGAAAAACTTAATTAATTATAGTAAGAGGTAGGAATTAATAAACTATACTATATATTAATATAACTCAATAAGTAACATCGATTTTTTGATTATAAAATAAGCGGTATTATTTGTAAAAATAGTTATAATAACCAGAGTGATCACTTATTCTCACTAAGAGCATGAACGTTTACGCGTTAACATTATCCAAGGCAAACGTTTAGTTTTTATTTTTGAGTGAAACATACATCTTTCGACTTTTTTATTTAATTTTCTTTCTATTTCTGTGGGTTGGTTGATAACATCGTTTTTGGTACTGCCCTGTGTTTTTAATAGAAAAATTACAATAAAAAACAAAGAGATAAATAATAATATATACCGCACTTGATTTCTCCGGTTTATAAAAAGCATGGATTGTTGATAATTTTATATACAAAATTATCAACATGTATAGTAATAAATAAGAATAATTATATTTTTATAAATAATCTTAAAGTTATCTTAATAACTTTTTTTGTATCACAGTATAATATTAACAACAGTGTTATTTTAAGTATCGATTAAGCATACCTTCGAAAAGGGAATTCCATCGATATTCTATAGTGTTGATTGGTCTAGTGTAATTTGCTTTTGGTGGGAATTTTACTAATATGAGGGCTTAATATGCTTTTGATTTTTTTGTTTGCGAGTTTTTTAATATCTAATCAAGCAAAAAGAATAATTATTCTTGAATAAAGTTAAATAATATGTATAAGACATTATTTTTCTTTTATTGGTATAATAAATTCTGCAGATAAAGCCTGTTTTGCTTTGATGATATTTTTCTCATCTGAAAGATTAATGATTTTTTTATCCAATAAATTATAATTAGGTAGTAAACTTTGTGGCGTCATATTGAGAATAAATGCAATAGAAAACAAAAGTTCTACCGTGATTTTTATGTTACCATTTTCTATTCGAGAATAATGTTGCTGGCTTATCCCTAATCGATTTCCCATTTCTATGCCTGTTAGTCTTAACTCTTTTCTTCTTTGTTTTATTTTGTGTGCAATAGTGGAGTTTATCATGGTCATCTATTTTTTATAAGGTTATAAAGCATTATTTAAAAATAATTAACGTTTAGTTAACTACTATTAAATGTTATATATCTGTATTAATTTAGTACTGCTATTAATTCTACAGTCAGAAATACAATAACTATCACTTTTAGATCGATAGCGGTAAAATTTAACATAAATGCAAATTTTTAGTATTTATAACCAAAATTATCGATTATTCTTATATATTAATATCAATATAAAGTAATTATCAAAATGTTTTTATCGATCGATTTGTAATATAATGATAGCTTTCATCTATCAAATGAATGGTTACGATCGTCAATATCAATCATTTGATTGTTATTATCATAGCAACAATAAAGAAGAGAATATCTAAAATTATTATAATTATTTATTATTTTTTGAATGATAAATAGATTTAGGTGGTATGATTTTAGTAAGATAAGATAGAATTAAAAATAAGCTGTTTTTTAGTTTTTTTAAGATAAAACATAGGATGTCATCAATATGAATTTTTCTTACTGAAAAATAATAAATTAATACTAATTTAGTAAGAAACGAAAGTAAGCCATATAAATAAATTATTTCTATGGTCGTTGATATTACTAACAAAGCACCAATAAATATCTTTATTGGTGCTTTATACAAAGTTATTTCTACTTAACCGTCCAAGCTTCTGAGAAGTCGTGCTCTGAAAATAATTCAGCTAAGCCACTAATCTGTTTTAAACGTAGTACTTCATCTTGTGACATACCTAATTCATCACCAATCTTTTGGTCATTCCAACCTAATCTTGATAAATCTCTAACTATATCCGACATTGCTGCCACTTGATGTTGCCCTCTAGCCCGATTATGGCGAATAGTCGCTGCCATTTGGTCAGCCATAGTATGACTTTCAACATCAAGTATAGTAATAGGTAAATAGCCGTTAATTCGCTTGTTTAAGCTATTTTTTTTACTCAATAAATAACGATGGTAACCATCAACGACTTGCCATTGTGATGGTTTATTTTTGGATTGTTGAATAGGTAAGACAACAACAGGCTGAGTATAACCGTCTTTTACCAGAGACGTTTCTAGTAATCTCTTTTCTGTCGGAGACATGACATTGGGATTATAGTCATTAGCGATAACTTGTTGTTGCTTTATCCAAAGAACACAGTCAGTAGGTTCATTTTTAAATGGGCTTATTTGATGAAGCGATATTTTTATTTTATTGAGAGCTTCAATTTTTTGTTCATCATTTAGTTTTGCTAGGTACTCTTTTAAAACAGAAATTATAGTTTCAATGGTCATATTCACACCTTGCTAAATAAGTTGCCAGTCTTTTCGTTTTCCTTGTATTCGTTTGAAATATCGATCATAACAGTGTGATTTAGTAGGACTAAATGCTAATGTTCTACACCAAAAATCGTTACGCAAGATGGTCTTACAAATTCGTCGCCAAGAAGGTATCTGTTTAGTGCTAGTATCACCTTCTTGTGCATCAGGTATGCCATTTGGGTAATCTCGTTCGGCATACCAGCGAAGATAGACCGCTATTTTATTGCGATAATGTTCTGCTGTTTTCTCTGGTAAACTGGCTAATAAAAAGTGAGCATAAGATTTCCACGTATGATGGGAAGGTTTGCTAATTTGATGTCGCCCATAGAAACCTGATTTATTACGAGGATTCGTATATAACATTCCGGCATCAGCTCCACTCACTCGTTCACAAGCAAGACTCCATGTTTCAGGCTCTAGCACATGATATAACCATAGTCCCTTGCGTTGCTCTGGCCCAAAAGGTTCACAAATACGCATTTGACTTAAACTAACGCCCGCTTGGTGCATCAGATCATAAATAGGGTTATAGGGTAAATTGAAACGCGCTATATAAGTCCAGATATCTTTAACATGCCAATCATAAATAGGGTAGGCCATATAATAAAAGCCTTCTGCTGATGCCGTTGTCCAAGGAATATCATCGGCATAACGTAACTTTCGATTATTACTAATGGCAATAAATCGGTTTAAAGATTCATCCGCTCTTATACCTAGCAGGATAATCGAACTGCGATGATTACCGGTGATCCACTGGTTAAATGCAGGGGTAAAATCTTCAAAAAGCATATTAGGGTGATAAAAAGGGAAAAAGTGAGGGTCAGTTATCGCATCTTCTGGCGGTTGTCTTACCCATTTTTTACCTGGCTCCCATGCTGTCCATGTAGGTTCATATTGAGAAATGCCACTTTCAGTGGTGATAGGGAGTGCTATCCAGTAAAACTGTTCAATACAATCTTGGTAGATAGATTTCATTTTTATAATATGATCTATAGTCGCAGAATATTGAACTTCCCAATCAAGAAACATCACATTAAATTTTCTATGTTGTTTTCGCGCTTGTGCGGCAACAAGATGAAAAAGCGCAGTAGAATCTTTCCCTCCCGAAAAGGAGAGCGTGATTTGTTCAAAAGTATCAAATATCCACTGAACTCTCTCTTGAGCAGCTTCTAATACATTTTTCCCCAGCGCAATCTTACGTTTCAAAGACATAACTATCACCAAAATAGATTAGCTAATGTTAGTATTATCACTTAATCATATTTAGATGATAAAGGTAAGTATTAATTGTTAGTAATTATTAATTTTATTTTAATACAGTAGAGTAATTACTCTATTTAATTGTTTTTATTAAACTAACTGATTATGGAAAGATATTACTATATTATTTCAATATGGCGTTATGCTGTATAGATCTGTGATTATGCATTTTTGGTGGTTTTTTATACTACATATCAATTAGTTATGCAGTAAAATGTATAAAATAATCCAGCGTAAGGGCGGTTTACTATCTTTTATTTACTAAAAATAAAACAGATGAATAAGTTTGCTTATCATTAAGCTGAGGAAGAAGATTTCTTAACCGGTCAATCGGCGCTTTTCATGTCAATAACACCTTACTTAACCGTTAGAGTTTGATTTGTTTTTTTATTTAATTTCAATATGTTATGTTGTCTTGTTTAGATGATTACCTGTTTAACTATTCGTTATTTCCAGTTATTCGTGGTTTGTATAAATCATAGAATAATCATTTTACGACTAGGATTTTGTATGACACTAGACACTCACAATGGAGTTAAAGTATATACCCCTACAGCATTAAAACTTTATGACTGGTGGGTATTAAATATTTCTAACCGTTATGCATGGCGTTGTGATACAGATAAATATTTGCTACCTCATTTTAAAAATAATCTTGGTGAGAACCATATGGATATTGGTGTAGGAACAGGATTTTACTTAAAAAGAGCTTTAGCTAATATAAATAAAATAGCATTAACAGATCTTAATATTAATAGCTTAGATTATGCTAAAAAAAATATTGTTGATAATAAATTAACTTATTGCTTACAGCATGATATCTATCATAAATTTCCTAATGAATTCAATTCATCGTTTGACTCTATTTCTTTATTTTATCTATTACACTGCTTACCTGGCACAATGGAAGGTAAAAAGAAAGTGATAGAAAATATAAGTAAAATATTAACGGAAAAGGGTGTTTTATATGGTGCTACTATCTTAGGGGCTGATGTTGAACACAATTTTTTTGGTAATAAATTGATGTCTGTTTATAACAAAAAAGGTATTTTTAGTAACTATTCTGATTCGGCAGATGCTTTAGAAAAAGTATTATCTTGTTTTTTTTACGATGTATCTATTCATATTCAAGGAGTTGTCGCGTTATTTACCGCGAGAAATAAAAAATTATAAAAAAAGTAGTATAGTTTGAATAAATTGAAAATGTATCAAGAAGGCGTTACACCGTAGGAGATAAAGTTAGCCTCAGAGAATTAATTTATTTGATAGAATGACAACTATTTGATAAATAACAGTATTGTTTCTGGTATGTATCGCTTAAAGTAACCGAAAAAAGCTTAGTTATAAAATATAACTAAGCAAAACGGGGATAATCAAATCAAAGTGTATGTCCATTTAAGATGATCAAAAATGGATAAGCGTTAAATTATCTAACCATTGAGAATTAATCAACTAAAATTTACCAATTAATTGTAAATTAGATATTAATACTTAGTTGTTTTTACTTATTTAAGACGCTAAAAATATGTACAATACTAAAAATATTTATAAATAATTTATGTATTGATAATAAAAATAAGTAGCAACAATAATAATAACAATATAGTCGGGTTCTCTCTACATTTAGCATTGTTAAATAACAAATGTATAATAAATTATTTAACAGGCTGATGCCTTAATGTTAGAGATCGTGCGTTTAGTGACCAAGTTATATCTCATTTTATGAGATGACCGGACAATGAATAGAAAAGTGCTTATCGAGTATATACAGAAAACATATGCCGTAATCCCCGATTATTTATGGAGTAAGTACCCGAATTATGCGGTTTTCAGACATCATAATCATTCTAAATGGTTCGCTGTCATCATGGATGTCGCTGAAAACAAGCTATTTGATACGGGTAAAAATAATAAAGTCGATGTGATTAACTTAAAAGTACCGGTGCCTTTAGTGGGTGCTTTACGCTTAAAAAAAGCAGTTTATCCCGCTTATCATATGAACAAAGAGCATTGGATTTCTATTCGCTTAGATACAGATTTTGATGATGCTGAGTTAAAATCATTAATTTCTGAAAGTTACGAACTGACGCAGTGAAAGGCTTAATACTAATAATCAATAACAAGGTGAATATAATAAAAACTTATAGTTATAAATAGAATATGTTTAGAAAAAGCATCTATTTTTGATGATAATATGACTTGGAAAAAGCAAAAGTGCACCCATGTTAAAAATAACTTTATAACAGTTTTGAATCTGTGTTTCCTTAAAGTCATTGATAGCGTCAGGTGGAGTAAAGATGAACAAAGTGGTTTATAAAGTGAGTGGACTATGGAACGAAACGTCCTTTGTAAATCTATTTATTGCAACGAATGAAAAAGAAGTATTATCTGCAATTATACTATGGGCTCAGTTTAGTGGTGCAAAAGTGGATGATTTATCTATTGAGTATTATAGTTCCGTGCATTAACACAGTGTTAACTTATTGATTAATAACTTAATTATTACTAAATATCAATCAATTTAATCAGATAGCTAATATTTGCTGTAAGTATATTAGCTATTTGCTATTCATATCTATCAATATTGTGATATCAGTGGTTAACGGCTATCCTTTCTTTTAATAATATTTTACAAACTAATTAAATGATAAACATAGTAAAAGTAGCATTATGTTACTAAGATAAATTATGAGCATAGATTTATTAATCTGATTAGTCAGGTTAGGTGATTGTTTCATATGAGGTCATAGCCATGCCCAAAACTCGTATGAGTCTTAAACAAAATGATTTTACGCATAAAAAAATTATCGTAGGTATTAGTTCATGCTTATTAGGGGATAAAGTGAGGTTTGATGGTGGGCATAAATGTTGTCATCTTGCTGCTGATGAATTATCTGAGTTCTTTGAATATCAATCTACTTGCCCAGAAATGGCTATTGGTTTACCGACACCCAGACCAGCGTTACGATTAGTTCAGTCTAAGACTGGTGAAGTCAGGTTAAAATTTAGTAATGGAAGTGAAGGTGACTTAACCCAATTGATGAATGATTACTCTATCGAATATTTGAGGAGGTTTAATCAATTTAGCGGTTATATCGTGTGTGCGAAATCACCCAGTTGTGGATTAGAGCGTGTCCGGGTTTATGATCCAATAGGCAACGGCAATAAAAAATCGGGTACAGGCATTTTTACTGAAAATCTGAAAAGAATAATGCCGTGGTTACCTATAGAAGAAGATGGGCGGTTAAACGATCCCTATATTAGAGAAAATTTTATTACACGGGTGTTTGCGCTTAATGAGCTAAATCAATTAAAAATAAATAACTTTACTCGCCAGGCATTAATTGATTTTCATACAAGATACAAACTATTGTTATTAGCTCATTCACAACCGCTTTATCGGCAACTAGGGCGCTTTGTTGCTAACAATAAAGATTGGGATTCATTAGAGACTTTCTTTGTTGAATACCGTAATCGATTTATGGCTCTATTACAACATCAAGCCACACGTCGTAATCACACTAATGTTCTTATGCATGTGCAGGGATATTTTAAGCAAGATTTAACTTCTAAGCAGCGACAAGCATTAAGCCAATTGATCTTAGAGTATCGTCAAGGAATACAACCTTTATTGGCGCCATTAACATTAATTAATCATTACTTATCAGAATACCCAGATAATTATCTGAGTAAACAAAAATACTTTTATCCTTATCCTCAATCTTTAAGATTACGTTATGGTTTATGATATATTAATTCCACTACTGTATCTATTTTTATAGAAAGAAAATAACTATTTTTAATAAGTGAATTTTATATTTAAAGCAAGGGAAATAGGACTACTTTTTGTATTTAATGCTTTGTTAATGTAAGTTAAATTATAATATTTTGTAAAAGGATGTAAGTCAGACCGTTCTGTTTATATTTTATGTCAGTATTCTTTTTTTTATAAAAAGAGGCTGATATGTCTACAATGAAAACTGAAGTCGTTGTTATTCGTTTAACCAAACAAGAGCGAGCTGCATTAGATTCAATAAAAACGATGCCATTACTTGCAGATTGGCTAAAGGAGCTAGCCCTTTCCAAGTGGAAGGATCAGGTATTACAATTAGAACAATCTAAAAATGGGCATAGTAATTAATGAAATACGAGGGTAACAATAAACAATCTTAACTAAAACCCTCGATAAAAAATTATTGAATAGATTGTTAGCGATTCTATTTCAATCAGTTAAGTTATTAGTGTTATCAACTTGCTGATTGCAAAAAGAAAGCCCAATGTGGCGGCATTGGGCTTAGTGTCTCAAATAGATGGGTATATAAAAACTATTAGAGAACTCTTTTACTTTAATTCAAATTTATTTATAGAATTAACAATAAGTGCTTTTTGATAGAAGAATAGTGATGTTCGTATAAAATATGAGCATTTTTATCTTATCCTGTTTTATAGTCTTAAGTTAGACCAATTTCATGCAATAGTGTGTCGATATCCTACTTTTTTGTAGTTTTATGTTAATTTTTACTTGATATCGCTCTTGTTTTTCACATAAAGAGTATGACAGTGACAGCAATTTAAGGGAGACTTAAAAGTAGTATGACACTCATCACTCATTGATAATGGAAGGTAGGTAATATGTTTCCAGAATATCGTGATTTAATTGCTAAGCTTCGTCAAACTGATCCCCATTTCCGTGCCCTGTTTGAACAACATAATGAACTTGACCATAAAATTGTACGCTTAGAACACCGAGATAGGCGAGGATATGGAGAAGAAGTTGTTGAATTAAAAAAACAAAAATTACGTCTAAAAGAAGAAATACATCAGATCTTAAAAAATCCCCCAGAAGATGAGTAGCACAAATAAGTACTGTATGTAATTAATAAAATTAAATAGAAATAATAAAAGAAGGCCATATAGCTAATGGCCTTCTTTTATTATGGTTTAAAGGTAATATTTCTCATGATATTTATATCTTTTGATTGTTTTGTGAATAAGAACTAAAAATTTTAATACTGTTTATATGTTTTTATTTTATACTGCATAAAAATATTTAATTTAGTTAAGTTGTATAGTTAAATTTTATTTAGGTTTTTATAAAGAGATGTTTTTTATAAATATACCAGTTTTAGTTGTTAATTATTATTTTTTTATCTGATGCTCATAGAGAAATATAATGGCAATTAAGATTATCCTTATCCTAATTTTAAATTTCTTTGCGATAATAAAAATTCAAGACGCAGGTATCATTTTTTTATTAATTACAAAATATAGGATATTTATGAAAAATATTATTTTAGCACTAGGTTTATTATCATTATCTTCTGTTGCTGTTTCGGCTGAATTAACAAAATCTTGCGAAGATTATTTTAAAGAAACTGATGCCTATGTCGCATTAATGGAACAAAATGATGCAACTAAAGCACAAGCAGAAACAATGAAAGCGCAATATGCTCAATCAAAAGAACAATTTGCTGCATTACCTAAAGATGTTCAAGAAAGCACCTGTAAACAAGCTTTAGATTCTTTAGAGCAAATGAAAAAAATGTCTGCTGGTCAATAAAAAATAGATTTAATTAAAGTCTTATGTTTAGCGAATAATAAGGCTTTATTTTTATTTCAAATTTAAAATTATCCAATGTAACAATGACCATATAATAACCAGTGTTATTATATGGTCATCTTAATATTATTTTAATATAAACTATTTCTTTCTTGTTTTTTTGTGGAAATATTTCTTTTTTACTTAATATTACAATCTCTAATCAAGATAATTATCCCGCCATAACTCATCTATTTGTATTATTATTTTATATATTTTTGTTACTTGAATAAAGAATGCTTTTTATATGAAATAATTGTAATTCATTTTGTCGTCTATAAATTTTATGGAATAATTATTTACATCTATTTATTGCTCCTATTTAAGATATGAATTGGTCTTTTATTCTAATTTTAGCTCTATTTGTAGTTGTTGGTTGTGTTGATAAAGAGAGGAATACATCTGGCTCTATAGAAAAGGTGGCAACAGAGACAGCCACTCCTACTGTTCAATATCACCACGATGAAAGTCGTTATCCCACATTTATGTTATCAAAACAATCTCGTTTTGAAATGCAAGCCAAGGAGGAAAAACAGAAATTCAATCAATTATTTAAATTTGGATTTGAAGAGCCAATCACATCTACTAATAGCGAATATTCCTATAAAAAGGAACAACGTATAAGAAAGAATGATCAGTCAATGATTATTCTGCCAGAAGCGATACCTGTATGGAATAAAGATAAACAAGAAGTTGAAGTTAAGTGGAGCTACAGACCAAAATATGTTTTTGATGCATATTAAATTTAACCTTTATGTTTTAGGAAGACTATGCGCCCAATTTTTTTGTTAATACCATTTATGTTTTTAATTGGCTGTACCGAGCAAATAAGTGTCGGAATTGGCACTTCTAGAACGCATAATATAGGATATCCGGTTTGTTCAACATTAGTTTGTGGAAAGAATACGCGAACAGTTGAAGAACAAAAGGCAATTAATGAAGCGGTGCATGAACAGCAAAGAGCTATTATGCGAGGAGAAAAACCAGATTTAAAAATTATTGCCTCATATTAAATAATACCATCAAGGAGAGTCTATTTTTTGTCCTTGATGGTATAGTCAATATAAGCGCTAAGCTAAGATAGCGATGTTATGTTGTTTATAATAAATTTTACTCTTTGGTTAACATCGGCTTTGGGTAATTCAATTAAGGTATAATTATACTGTCTATATATCGCCAGCATCGCTTGATAAGTTGCTATGGCTTCATCAAATGTCTGTTGGCGCTCTTTATCTTGTAAGTAAATTTCTTTCCATGGCGGAGCAATAAACACGGTTGTAGAATATCTGTATAGCCTTATTGCGTTTTCAAGATGTTGGGGAATAGGGCGCTCACAAAAGTGTAAATAACCTGCTATATCCGGTATGCCTCGGTCATAAAAATAAGGTTTGCTGTTATCATCTATATTGGATGCATCATGCCATGATCGTAGCTCCCAGCTTAACATTAACTCAGCAAAAGCGATCGGATCAATCCAAGGAAGGGCTGAACCACCAATATGACTTTGATCTTGAATAATGGCTCTACCTGCTTCTATTGAGCAAGAGTAGCCATTTCTTCTTAACTTATTGATAATAGTGCTTTTACCAGAGCCTGGACCTCCGGTTAAAATAATACGGCAAGGTTTTTGGGACATAGTAATTCCTTAAATAATATATTTTGACTTTAAATGATTGAGGGCTGAATGCAGAAATTTTCAGAGGGAGAAAGGCGAAAAATAAGCAGTGTTAGCAAAGAAAGAGAACAAGTAAAGGAGGACAAGATATTACAATTATAATCGAAAAGAGAAAATATCAAAATAAAGCCGCATTAAAGATCAATCAATATCTATCGACCTCTTTTATAACTTATCAGGTTACTTTGTATTGCTATTTTAATAACTAATACGCATTTATGCAGATTTAAGCACATAAATCCAAATAGAAACACTATCTGGTCATTGCAAGCTAAATAGATTACTTTTATTATATAATATATATGTTTTATTATAATTCGTATATAAGGGTTAAGTGTGGGTATTGTAAAAATTTCTGATGAGCTACATGAGTATCTTCGTAAAGCGAGTAATGTGATGTCTCGATCAGTTAATGCACAAGCAGAGTTTTGGATAAAAATTGGTATTCAAGCAGAATTAAATCCAGAAAAAACGTTTCCAATGATTATTAATGAAATGTTAGAAAAAGAAGCAATAAAACAAGAGCATAAGTAAATATAAAGGAGATTAATATGGATAAAATTACGATTAAAACCCCTGAGGAAATTGAATTAATGCGTGAATCAGGTCGTTTATTAGCCCAAGTTTTTACAATGCTTGATGATTTTATTGTGCCAGGTGTTTCTACATTAGAAATTAACGATAAAGTAGACGATTTTATTACTCATGATCTGCAATCGAGACCTGCAAGCAAAGGGCAATATGGCTATGAATATGTACTTAATACTTCAATTAATGAGGTAGTATGCCATGGTGTTCCTAAAGCCGATGAGCTATTAAAAAGTAAAGATATTATTAATGTCGATATTACACTAGAAAAAAATGGTTTTATTGCTGATTCTAGCAAGATGTATGTCATGCCAGATGCCTCACCTATAGCAAGAAGATTAGTCAAAACAACTTACCAAGCGATGTGGGAAGGTATCAAAGAAGTTAAACCTGGTGCAACACTCGGTGATATCGGTCATGCAATCCAAAGCTTTGCACAAAGTCATGGGTATAGTGTTGTAAGAGAGTATTGTGGACACGGGATTGGTCGAGAAATGCACGAAGCCCCTCAAGTATTACATTATGGTATTCGAGGACAAGGTGTTGTACTAAAAGAAGGGATGACCTTTACCATTGAACCGATGATTAACCAAGGTGGACACAAAATAAAAACCAAAAAAGATGGTTGGACTGTAGTCACTCGTGATAAAAAATTATCGGCACAATCAGAACATACTATTTTAGTTACTGCTGATGGGTATGAAGTACTCACTTTGCGTCCAGAAGAAACACTTCCATAATATGTTAATTTATATCTATCTAATTTTTGATGCAAAAATTATGATATAAATTTATATTATTTTAATAGCTAGAAATATTATTTTTAGCTATTTTTCTATTTATATATTGATATTTAATTTTATTATTTCTATTGTATTTTTTAGATAAATAACTATATTTATATACCACAAGTGCTGTATAAAAAAACAGTGTGATCATATAGTGTATTTTAGAAAGATAAACAGGATGTTTATATGCAAAAAATATCAAAACTAATGGAAGCCTGGGGCTCATGGGTTGTAAATAATAATTTATATATCAATACATTAACAATAAATAAACGTGAAAATGTGCCAATACGTGTTAAATTAAGAAAAGCCTGTACTGATCGCCAAGGCATCATAGTCTCGGTATGTATGAGTAAACTACTAAAAAATCATAAAAAAGATTATGAATTACTAGTCGATTATTATGTATTTGGACAAACATTTATTCAATTAGCACAAGCGCATCGATGCTCTGATACTTATATTGGAAAAAACTCAAAAAAGCAGAAGGCATTGTGGAAGGGATGTTAATTATGGCCGAATTAATATTTATTATTGAGAAAAATGAAAATAGTACTTTACGATCGTAATTTAAGGCTTATTCTAAACAAACTGATAGCAAATAAAGAATTGCAATAATATTGTTTATTGCAGTTTATCTAATGAGTTCAACATTTGCTAATAGGATGTTAGCAATTTAATTAAGTGTTTTTAACCCCAAGGAGTGGATGTATGTCAACGAAATATCCTATCGTTTTAGTTCATGGTTTAGCTGGTTTTAATGAAATTGTTGGTTTTCCCTACTTTTACGGTATTGCAGATGCCTTAAGGCAAGATGGGCATCAAGTTTTTACCGCTTCTCTTTCTGCCTTTAATTCAAATGAAGTGCGTGGCAAGCAGTTGTGGCAATTTGTCCAGACTCTCTTACAAGAGACACAAGCGAAAAAAGTGAATTTTATAGGTCATAGCCAAGGGCCATTAGCTTGTCGTTACGTTGCGGCTAATTATCCTGATAGTGTTGCTTCGGTAACTTCAATTAATGGTGTAAATCATGGTTCAGAAATAGCCGACTTATATCGACGCATTATGCGTAAAGACAGTATCCCAGAATATATTGTCGAAAAAGTATTAAATGCGTTTGGTACTATTATCTCAACATTTTCTGGTCATAGAGGCGATCCTCAAGATGCTATTGCCGCATTAGAGTCTTTAACAACAGAGCAAGTCACCGAATTTAATAACAAATACCCACAGGCATTACCTAAAACCCCTGGTGGTGAAGGTGATGAAATCGTCAATGGGGTTCATTACTACTGCTTTGGTAGCTATATTCAGGGATTAATTGCTGGGGAAAAGGGAAATCTACTTGATCCTACTCATGCGGCAATGCGTGTGTTAAATACATTCTTTACTGAAAAACAAAATGACGGCTTAGTTGGTCGCTCGAGTATGCGATTAGGCAAATTGATAAAAGATGATTATGCGCAAGATCATATTGATATGGTTAACCAAGTTGCAGGGTTAGTGGGTTATAATGAAGATATCGTTGCTATTTATACTCAGCACGCTAAATACTTAGCGAGTAAGCAACTTTAATCATGATAAGTAGTCATACTTTGTATACTATTTTGTATGCTCTATAGTTATATGATAGATAGTTATATGATAGATAGTTATATGATAGCAAGGTGGCGTAAATTATTATAGCCACCTTTTTTATTAGATGAAAATATCGAACTAGCGTTGTTTATACACAGATATAGCAATGTGATAACCCAATAGGTAAAGCGCTTGCTCTAGGCTATCGATTTTTGAAGTTTGATTGATATCGAGTAAACGCTCAATTTGGGCGCTATTTAGATTCATTTTTCTTGCCAGATCTGCCTTTTTAGTTTTTGTTGTTAACATGGCATTATGTAATGCGATTTTTAAGCAACTAATAGGGGGAAGATAAACAATAAAATCCCCTGATTGAGGCTCAGAAGGCATAGGGATCGGCATTTTACTCGAAATAAACTCTTCAAGTCCTACATGTAAAATATCTGAGGCTTCTAGTTCAATATCATCTTCTGTATATGCCACTGCATGTATATTGTCAAAATCACGATAAGTAATCTCGTAAGTTTCACTTTCTTCGTCAAAATGGGATGTTGCTGGATAATTGAACATAAATTGCCTAATTAATTTTAAAATTTATGCTCATGATTAAAGCATATTTAGCGGCTTTTATCTGTAATTCTTTACGCACCATCAGAATAGCAAGATCTCAAACGGGTTTTATCTTTAGAAAAAAAAAGGCTATTGTGTCAGTTGTTATAGTATGCCTGAAAAAGGGGAGCTTTATGTATCCAGTTGACTTACATGCACATACCATTGCGAGTACACATGCTTATAGTACGGTTAGCGAATATTTTCAACAAGCTAAAAAGAAAGGGATTAAGCTATTTGCGATTACAGATCATGGTCCCGATATGGATGACGCTCCTCATGAATGGCATTTTTCAAATTTGCCGGTGATCCCCAGAATGGTCGATGGTGTTGGTATTCTTTATGGCATCGAAGCAAATATCAAAAATATAAAAGGTGAAATCGACTGTACTGAGAAGATGAGTAAAAAATTAGATATTGTACTCGCTGGTTTTCATGATCCTGTTATGGGATCACTAGGTATGGTTGATAATACTAAAGCGCTTATTGCAACAATAAGTAGTGGTTTAGTACAGGTGATCACCCATCCGGGAAACCCTAAATATCCTATAGATATTAAGGAAGTCGCAAAGGTTGCTGCTGAGTTCAATGTTGCATTAGAAATGAATAATTCTTCTTTTATACATTCTCGAGTAGGCAGTGAGAAAAACTGCATTGAAATAGCGAAAGCGGTGCTTGATGCCGGAGGTTTAATTGCGCTTGGCTCCGATTCACATATTGCATCATCTTTAGGGAATTTTGAGCGAGTATTAGAAGTATTGGCGGAGATCCAATTTCCACAACAGAAGATATTGAACACATCACCAAGAAAGGTGCTTGATTTTTTACAAACTCATGGCAAAAAAGAGATCACAGAGTTTCAATATTTTTGAGATAGTGAAAAAGCTTAAAAGCTAGCATTATTAAATGTTAGCTTTTTTCAAGTATCTTATTTGCTCGAGATTGTGTATCGTGTTAGTTAAGCTAACTTGCTTAAAAGCATTGTTTTATAGTTATGATGCTCTTGCTCACTATCATTAAAGCCAAATTGATATGCTAAGTTATGTAACTGTAATTTATAGTCAGCAAGTTTACTTTCATCATCAGTCATAATAGCAAATTCAGCAAAGTAGCCAAGATTGTCTAATTTATCGATAGTGATATGAAATTGCTCTAGAAAGTAGATTTGACGGGATTTTGTATAGTTTAAAATACAGTGATAACCTAATGTTTTAAACATCGAAACCGTTTTTTCTGCATCTTCTATTTTTACTGCTTCACATTGGGCTTGTTCTGGGCCTTTTACAATTAATAAATTGATACCAGAGGGGACCATTTTTCTTACGCACAAACTTATAGAGGGAGCAGGGAAAGGTGTATTGGGATGTTCTAAATACCAATCTGTTTCATTATTTTTCGATATAAATAAAGTTGCTCCAGCGAGTTGTAATGCATCAATAAAATCTTGAGGCCGTTTTAAGTGGTATTTCAATTCTGCTTCAAATTTACCTTGAAAGTGTTCAGACATCTCTTTTCCTTATCAATTTATTATTCAATATAGCATTATTTATTGTTTGTTGTTCATATTAAAGAATAACCCTAAGATTTAACTGGGTTATAAATATTGTTATTAAATTTAAAATATAGCAAATGATAAATTGAATATTGTATAAATAGTGATAAGTGTTTTTTTATGTGTTATTTTTTAGTGAAATTATTTATTTTATAAAAATAATTTATGTTTTTGATTTAGGGCCAAATCTTGTATTTTATTTAATATTAAAGTGAAGTTCTTAACTCATTAAATGATCACAAATCGCTGGGTAAATTTTTCATATGTGAGAAGGGCGAAGGAAAAGGTGAAAGATGGGGATTAAGCCATAAAAAAAGGGCTACTGATGAGCCCTTTTAGGTAGCAAAAAACACTGATTTTCTGCTAATTTGATTAATGTTAATTTAACTTAACTTATTGATCTATTTTCAGAATACACCGGTGAACGGGTTCCAACCTTGATCATTTTTCTTTTCTTTTAAGTAGTAAGCATAATTAGCTGTCGCCGCCCATAAGAAGTTGAGCACAATACTGACTACATTGAGAATTGAAGGGCTTAGGGAAAGTCCTTCCACGATAAAACTTACCACAATGATAATAGCAACATTAATCCCGAATAAAGTTAATGCTTTACGCCATAAACCAAGGATAAGAAAATAAATAAAACCAAAGAAGAAAGCCCAGATATTCATCCCAATTAGAATACGCTTACCGAAAGTCAGTGCTTTATATGCAGCCTTGTATTCTGGAGATTTAGGAGAACCATATTTTTCGAAGAAATCAAAACGCTCTTCCCATTTGGCAGAATATTCTTTATTCATCATAATTCCTGTTAGAGGGTCATTTAATTGTAGTCATAAAAAAACGCATTTTTACATAAAGTAACTTTGCAAACAATATAAATTTATTAACATTTTATTAATATATTGTTTTGTATAATAAATATTATCTTACGTTCGATATGAGTTTATTTTCATAAAATTCTTATTGTTAAAATGTTTATTTCTTTTTTATAGGAAGAATAAGATTTTGAGACAATAAAATTTTATTCTAAAGCGATTATTTAGATAAAAAATAAGAAATCAGGTTATTGGCGTAACCTGACTTCTGATAGGAAAAATCTTGGCGTTGAGTTATCGAACAACTAATACAGAAGATTCTGCATAGCTAACAACAGAAGAAGCTGTCGAGCCTAGTAAGTAGGTTTTCATTCCAGGGTTGCGTGAGCCTATCACAATCAGATCAGCTTGGATTTTTTTTGCGGTCTCTAAAATACGGTCGCGTGGGTTACCTACGGAAATATAAGATTGGGATGTGCTATTGGGAATTTCAATATGAGATAAACTATCATTTAACGTAGATAATGCAATTTCAATACGTTGCTTATCATTGGCAAGACGGTCTTGGTTGCCAAAAGCAAATCCGACAAAGGACTCATAGCTAGGAATAACAGATAAAAAGTGGATATTTAGTTTATCGGCCATCGCTAATGCTTTGAGATGAGTGACAACTTTATCCAATAAACCAAGCTCAGTAAAATCGATGGGAACTAATACAGTTTTTGTCATAGTGGCTCCTCATTAACCTTTTATATGTTGGGGGCTTTAGCGGGTTGTTATTATATGCACCAAAAATCAGTCACCTCTTAATATTATCAGCACAAATAGAAAACGGTATAAGAAAATAGAAATATTTTCATTTTTTGAGATATTCATATTTATTTTATGTAAAAAGGTTGATCTATCATAAGATTGCTATTGATGGTAGAAAACGCAATAAAAAAGATAATAAATAAAGGAAAATATCTTGATGTTTTTAGTAAATATCGATATTTCATATGACAAATTATATTTAATATAAATTAGAGTGTGCAGTTTTAGAGCGTTACTAAATTTAATAGAAGATTATAAAAAGTGAATTTATTTAGTTTTAATAAAATTTATTTTTGAAGAAATGAGTATAACTAAAAATATCCTTTATATACAACAGGTTGTGTGTGATTGATATTTGTTTTGGCCATAATGGTTAATGATAATCAATTCCATTAATTATTATTTGTTTTTAAGTCACCATAAATGAGATTGGTTTTTATTTTTATTCTCTCGAAAAGTATAAAATATATAAAAAGTATATTTAAATTTACTATATTTTTATTTTTAGCTGTGCATAATATCCATAATGTTAATTTTCATGGTTAGGAAGTAAAATATGTTACATCAAGATATGATCAATAAACTCAATGAACAGCTGAATCTTGAGTTTTATTCAGCTAACCTTTACCTGCAGATGAGCGCTTGGTGCGATGATAAAGGATTTGATGGCGCTGCCAAATTTCTAAAAGCACATTCCCGTGAAGAAATGGAGCATATGCAACGCTTATTTGATTATTTAAGTGATACAGGTGCTATGCCTTTGTTAGGGACTATTGAAGCACCACCCGCTGAATTTTTATCTTTATCTGATTTATTTACTAAAACTTATGAGCACGAAAAGTTTATTACAGCTGAAATTAATAAACTAGCTCACCTAGCAATGACAACACAAGATTACTCAACATTTAACTTCTTACAATGGTATGTTGCTGAACAACATGAAGAAGAGAAGTTATTTAAATCTATTCTGGATAAACTTGCTATGGTCGGTGATGGTGGTAAGGCATTGTTCTTGTTAGATAAAGACTTAAGTGCTCTTTCTACATCCGCGCATATTTAAATAATAAGAATAACTATACTGCTGTTTTAACCTGGTTGGTTAAGTGCATATAAGCATTGCTCAGATTAACATAATAAGCTCTACTGTAATCGCACAGTAGAGCTTTTTTTATCGACTCAGTTAGTGCAATATTGCATATCCATATAACTATTTTATATAGACGTAATCGATTTTTTATTTTTCTACTCCTTTAATTTAATCATTTCTTAAGCTTTGCTGATTATTATTTTGTCTATTTTCTGTTCTTTCTATTCTCTAGTTTGAGTCGTCGATTTATAGCCTATTTTAGTTTGGCTTTTAGATTATTTGGTTATGTATTGAACTGTGTAGTGTGTCAATTAAAGTATTATATTTTTGTTAAGTGTAAAAAGGGTGATATTTGAAACAAAAATGGCGCTAAATAAGTTATATTTTGAGTGCTAGTTCACAACCTTTTATTTCAACGATAAAGAAGCGCAGATATTAAAGTCAATTTGCTATAAAATCTTCTTTATCATAAATAGAAAAATCACCTGTAATTTAAGAGGTTATTATGTCATTAAACACACTTAAGACATCATGGGGCAAATTATCCGCCATCGCTGTTTTATTTTTAGGCATGTCATGCCAACAAGCCTTAGCACACGCACATCTAAAATCACAATTACCTGCAGAGGGTGCGGCTATTGAACAAGCGCAAGCACCAAAAGTGATTACACTCGATTTCTCTGAAGGGATTGAGTTGGCCTTTAGTAAAGTAAAAGTCACTGATAAAGAGGGTAAAGAAATTACTGTCGGTAAATTAAGTCTTGATCCCGTTAACAATACAAAATTGTTATTGCCATTAGAAGGTGAATTAGCAGAAGGGAACTACTCTGTAGATTGGAGTGTTGTTTCTGTTGATGGGCACAAAACAAAAGGTTCTTATCAATTTAGTGTAAAATAATGACTCCTGAAGACGTTTATATTTTATGCCGAATTTTTCATTTTGTGGCAGTCATGTTCATGTTCGGACTGAGCTGTTCGGCTGCCATTCTCGCTAAAGAAAAGTTTGTTCCTCTTATTCAAGTACGCTTACGTCCAGCATTGGCGATTAGCACTATCACTGTATTTGTTTCCACTTATTTATGGATGATAGTGCAATCAGGCATTATGGGAGATGGCTGGCAAGATGCTTGGTCGCTAACGATATGGCAAGCTGTATTGGGAACCTCTTTTGGCCAAATTTGGCAATGGCAATTAGTTTTATCCTCTCTCGCATTAATCGCTCTCTTTATTCATCAACGTAGCATTAGAAATATTAGTCTGTTACTTATCTCAACATTGATGCTTGTGCTACATGCTTTTATTGGCCATAGTGCCATGTTTACAGGTAGTGAAGCCGTAATTTATAAACTAAATCAGAGTATCCATCTTATTAGTGGAGCGTATTGGTTTGGTGGTTTATGGCCTTTTGTTGTGTGCCTACAGTTTTTACGTAATAAAGATGAGTTAGCTGATGGCATGATCAAGCCTATTATTGCCACCATGAAACGCTTCTCATTATTTGGTCACTTCGCTGTTTTATTGGTTATAGCTAGTGGGATTGTGAGTGCCATTATGTTACTCCCCGGTTGGCCTGCGACAACACAACTTTCCTCAGAGTACCAAAGTATGTTATGGCTAAAAATAGCCTTTGTTGCCTTGATGTTAGGATTGGCATTAGTGAATAGGTATGTATTAGTGCCTCATATCCGTAAGAAGAATAACTTTCAATGGTTGCTTATTAATAGTTGGTTTGAGTTATTACTTGGTACTATGGTTATTTTGACAGTGGCCATTTTTGCGATTAACTCACCTGTATAGATTGATATATACTTGTATTAATCAATTTTTTAAGTGGAAGATAACCATGAAACGTTTTTTATTTGCGGGCATATTGATGCTTTTTTCTTTTCAAACTTTCAGTGCACCAATATCAACAGTCAGTAAGCTTCAGTTTGGTGATGCTTGGCCATTCACCCGTGAAGAAGTCATGCTAAATTGTCGTGCAGATGGTGCTTGGTTTGTGATTAATCCCGCAACTTTAGCTCAATATCCACTTAATAATATTGCCATGGAACAAATGAAAAGTGGCAAAGTTAATGCTCAACTGATTGATAGTATTCTACTTCCTGATCCCAATACACCTGATAAGAAAAAATCACTGGAAGCTATAGAAAGTGCATTTTTGTCTCTTTGTGAAAAAAACTAATCATTTGATTGAGTTGCAATAAAAAAAACACATTTGTTATTTGTTTGATTTAAAAGATAAAAAATGAGTTATTTGATTTTTTATAAAGAATATGAAGTGTGGTAGGAGTGTTTACTGGATCTTTACATATTGTTAGCTATTATTTAACAATAAGGTTGTGAAATAGATGTGGCATAAGCAGTTTTTTACACGCTATTTTCTCATTCAGTATCACTTTTTAGCGCACGGCTCGCAATGAGCCTTTTCCCTAAGCCAGGTAAATGATTTACCTGGCTTTTTTTACGATGCTTTAACATGCGATTAGGCTACTTTTAAAATCCAATGGTGGTTTTCTTTGTCATAGGCATGACGATAAAGCAGAATATTTTTATCTTTCAGTTGCGCAGGAATGCTGGTGTTTTCATCCCATCCATCTAATTGCATACAAAACTCTTTATCATAATCACATGGAATATGAACATAAGTGAGTTGGTTATCGGAAGAGTGTTTCAAAGTAACATCTTCAATTTCATAACAAGCAATTTTTAAGGTTGTTTTATTCATGCTATAGCTCCAAGGTTATGCGATGTTGTGTTGTGCTTTCATAGTTTAAGCTTAAAAGTGAACAGCATGGTGAGCACTTTTTAATCGGACAGTTTTAAGCATAGTATAAATGGAAGTCATTTCCAAAGTATTTTTTAGCAATAAAAAAAACGGATCAAATTTTGTGATCCGTTTTAAATAAATGTGTTAAATAAAGTTGATGATATTACCGTTTATGGCTTAGGTATCGCAGTACCCCATTCATTCCACTCTTTTGGCTCTTTAGCATTGAGAATGAAATTCTGCTCTTGTTTTGCTTTAGCCTGGAGTGGGGTTGATGGCGGTGTAGCAAATGTAATGCCACCACGTATAAACTGCTTAAATGTACCGCTGCGGAATACTCCACCAGTTAAACCAAATGAGAAGTTATAACCTGATGAAAGCCAAAACTCTGTGTTATTACGTACCAGATATTGATATTTCTGACTAATTCTAATGTGGATCAATACTCTGTCAGACATATTACCTAATTCTAGTCCGGTTACCGCACCTACTTCTAAACCACGATAATAGATAGGTGTACCAATTTGCACAGATCCTGCTTCAGTCGCATTCAATACAAGGTTAAGGCCGTCTAGATACCGAGAGTCGGTAATATTTGCCGTTTGTAATTCAAATATGCGGTATACGCCACCATTGCCTGGCTCTGCCTTGATATAAGGCTGAATAAGAGAATCTAAATTATCGAGGCCTGAAGCGGTTAACTCAGGGGTGACTACCGCAAATCGGCTTCCTGAGCGTGCAAAAGTTTTCACATATTCAGGGTAGAGTACCGCTGATACACTCACCGCTTTTTTATCCGCAGAAAGGGTTAGCGTTTCTACCTGACCGATATCAATACCTAGATAACGAATAGGCATTCCTTCAGAAAGTTTACTGGCATCGTAGGTTTTTAAAGTAATTTGAGCACCAATGGCTCTAGCACTCGTTTCGCTAGGATAAAGTTTATATCTTGAAACATTGTTATTAATATTTTCAAAGTTATCAAAGCTTATCGCGCCTTTTAAGGCACGGTTTAGCGGCGTTGCTTCTACCGTTAATCCCGCACCATTTAATGAAACCTTCGCAGCACCTTCAGTCCAGAACACACTCTTTTCAGTAAGCAGGTGACGATATTGTTTAGAAATATGGACATCAATATCAAATTCATCCATTAAAGGCCGTACATCGACGATTTCTCCAACTTGGAATTGGTGGTAAAGCACCACGGAACCTTTTTGAATACCCGGTAAACTAGCTGCTTTAAGTGTCAAAGTGACAGGTAACTCATTGCCCTCAATACTTGCTTTAGCATAAAAATCATTGCGATAAAGGCGATATTGTTCTTTAGGGGCGCCTTGGTTACCCGGAATAAGGTGGATACCGCCTTCAAGCCACTCTTGAGGTGTGGCTCCTTGGATCTCAATACCATTTAAGCCCATATTGACGTTAATTCGGCTATTAGCGACAAATTTGCTGTTTTCGTAAATATAGTGTTTATATTCAGGTGCAATGATGGCATCGAAAATAACCCCATCATCACTGATGTTGCGCTGAATAATTTGTCCTATCGTAATGCCTCTAAATAGAATAGGTTGCCCGGCATCTACACCCCAGCTCTCTTCACTGGTTAATGAGATAATTAATCCATCTTCACCATATAAGGCTTTGCCTGCATCCACGGAAGTGGCAGACTGTAGCACAAATTGTTGATTTTCTTGGGCAGGGGGACTATTTTCCGGAGAATCAAAGGCAATAGCACCATTAATTAAAGCAGAAACACTTTCCATTTTAATAGAAGCACCACTCTTTAGATTAAAGTTGCCCTGAAAGCCGGATACATTCCAAAAATGACTATCTTGGCGGATCAGATGAGCATATTGTTTATCAATACTCAGCTCGATAAAAATACCTTGATTATCTGGACGTATGGCATAGCTGTAAACTTTACCGACCGGAACTTTGCGATAATAAACTTGAGAGTCGACATTAAGAGAGCCTAAATTATCCGCCGTTAAGGTGATAATTTGTTGGTTTTTATCAATGTTGGCTTTAGGACGAACCTCTTGAGCAACAAATTGAAACTGCTTTTCCCCATCTCCAGGAAGCATACTGATATAGTTGCCTCCCACTAAGGCATCTAATCCCGAAACACCAGAAAGACTGGCTTTTGGAGTAACAAGCCAAAATTGCGTATTTTTACGTAACGCATTAGCAAGGTTTTTTCGAATATCAGCAGTAACAATGACTCGACGTAAATCATTACTGAGCGTCACGTCTTGTACAATACCTACATCAACACCTTGGTAACGGATAGGTGTTCTCCCTGAAACAATACCAGAGGCTGATTGAAAATCGATGGTTATTTGTACGCCTTTTTCTTGCCAGTGTTGGAAAAGCAACCAACTCGCAATAAAAATAGCGATAACAGGGAGTAACCAAAAAGTCGAAATTTTACGTTTGCGACGTATTTCGGCTTGGGTTGCCTGTGTGTTGTTTTCTTCTTGTTGCATAAGTATCCCATAATAAACGACTATCAAACCATTCAACGGCAAGGATAGTGAGAATGACAGCTGTACCAAAATAAAAAGCTGCAGGTCCCATAGTGAATGTCATTAATTGATCTCGATTAATTAATGACATCATCAGCGCAATCACAAACAGGTCGAGCATTGACCATCGGCCGATCCAAGAGACAAATCGATAAAGTTTCATGCGCAATAGAGGGTGAATACGTGAGTTAAAATGAATGCTCAAAAGTAATCCCAGCATAATGATTATCTTAAAGAAAGGCACAAAGATACTGGCAATAAACACAATAATTGCAATAGGTGTATTACCTGAATTAATTAAAGAGAGAACACCAGAAAAAATAGTGTCTTCATTACGCTGGCCATTTAAATAAAAGATTGAGATAGGTAATAAATTAGCCGGTAATAGCAAGATCATCGCTGTAATGAGTGCTGCCCACGTTTTTTGCAAACTCATTGGTTGACGAGCACTATAACAAGATTTACATCTTGGGCAATGGCTCGAAGGTGGCTTTTTAAAATGGTAATGACATGCATGACAGGTTGCTGGACTCGTTTTTATCTCTTTTTGTGGATAAAACTGTTGCCATAGTTGATCCATATTAATGTTAATAAGCATTAATAGACTTAAAACCATTAAAGCTGAAAAAGCAACTAAGCCATGCCCAATATAGATTGTGGCATAATCGCCCAGTTTTATGGTGGCAACACCAAGGCCAATTAAATAAACATCAAGCATTACCCATTCTTTTAGCTTACCTAACATTAATAGCACGGGACGTAAATTTAGATGTAAACGAGCCCCTAAATGGAGATATAAAATGGCAATGGGTAGACTAAGAGGAGCGGCAACGGCACAAAAGGCAACCATTGTTGCCGTTAATGGAGAGCCTTGTTGTGACATTAAGCGAATACCGTCAAGAACATTGGCTGATATCATGGTCCCTAATAAATGGATCTTGATAAGAGGTTGAGTAAAAGCGATAGACGCGAATATCAGCATGGTGATAGAGAGAATTAACAGCCGGGTTAATGACCAATCACGATAGGTCGCTAACTTGGCTTGACATTGTGGGCAATAGGCGTCTTCGCCACGCTTGAGGTCTATAGGAAGTGATACGAGGTGGTCACACTCCTGACAATGTATTGATTTGCTTTCTTTGGTGACTAAATCGCTCATTTATCCGCCTATTTGGTCTTTCTTCTCGCTTATCCTAGCTTAAGCCCAAAAAAAACCTCTATACTCAGTGGGTCACAAATTACCATTTTTATTATATTTACGCTTTTCATTTTACAATAATAAGTATCTGATTTTTTTTGTGCGCTTTTAGTGTGTATTATCGTTTTTTTGTAGACTTATTGAAAAGTCTGTATTCAACCTCAAGATAAAATAAGCTAAATTACAAGATATGTTATCTATTTTAGTTATGCTTTCGTTATGCAAATAGGATCTTCTGATGCCACAATTAAATTTTTATCAGGAACTCACTGATAATTTGTCAGCCTTGTTGTCTGGTGAAAATGACTTTATCGCATCACTTGCTAATACCAGTGCATTGATTTACGAGAAGTTAGACAAGATAAATTGGGTCGGGTTTTATCTTAATGATGGTAACTCATTAGTTCTTGGTCCTTTCCAAGGTAAAGTGGCTTGTGTCAGGATTGGTTTTGGAAAAGGAGTCTGCGGAACGGCATTCTCAGAAAACAAAATTCTAAGAGTTAATGATGTTCACCAATTTAGTGGACACATTGCATGTGATAGTGCAAGTCAGTCTGAAATTGTTCTACCTTTAGAGGTAAATGGACAAATTATCGGCGTTCTCGATATCGATAGCCCTATTTTTGGTCGTTTTGATAAAAAAGATGAAAATGGGCTTAAAGCGTTGTGTGACGTGCTCTGCGAGCATTTAAAAACGTGTCATACCGCAAAATATTGTGAATTTTGTGTAAGATAACAGGCGTTTGCCGTAGAAATTGTTGGCAACACTATTATAATGTCGCTTGTTCATGCCTGCGCTGGTTGGCAAAACCGTTGTAATCAGGAAATTTCATGGAAAATCAACCTAAGTTGAACAGTAGTAAAGAAATCATCGCTTTTTTAGCGGAACGTTTCCCTAAGTGTTTTATCGCTGAGGGTGAAGCACGCCCTTTGAAAGTCGGTATTTTTCAAGATCTCGTTGAGCATCTAAAAGATGAAACTCAGCTGAGTAAGACACAGTTACGTTCTGCCTTACGCTTGTATACCTCAAGTTGGCGCTACCTTTATGGTGTAAAAGAAGGGGCTAAACGTGTCGACTTGAATGGTAACGACTGCGGAGAGCTGGAAGCAGAGCATATTGCACATGCTCGTACACAATTAGCCGAAGCGAAAGCGCGCGTTCAAGCTCAACGAGCTGAGCAACGTGCTAAAAAGCGCGAAGCTGAAGGTGATAAGGAGACCAGTAAACGTCCGGCAGCGAAAAAGCCAAATCCTCGTCGTCAAGCACCTAAAGATGGTGAAAAACGACAGCCTCGCCCTCAAAAGCAAGCTAATCAAGCGCCTCGCAAAGCGCCACGCCAAAATACTGAAAAGTTAACCCCAGTCAAAGACATCTCAGTGCTTACTGTAGGTCAATCGCTGAAAGTTAACGTTGGAAGTAGCGTGATGGATGCGACAGTGCTAGAAATAGCGAAAGAGGGTGTACGTGTACAATTGCCTAACGGTTTGGCAATGAATGTACGCACGGAACATTTAAAGTTCTGATACGGAGGCCAACCAGAGCATGAACAAACTTTTAAATGTGGCTTTTGCTATCGGATTAGCGTTAACAGGCACTTCCGCTGTCATGGCTGATAAACCAGCCACGCCAGCCATGGTGACTATTAATCAATTACCGACATTAAAGCAAGAGCCACAACATTCCACAGTGAGTGAACGTGTCACCGCTCGTTTTGAACGTTCCCACTATCGTCAATTCTCGTTAGACGCGAGTTTTTCCGAAAAGATTTTTAATCGTTATCTTAATTTATTGGATTATAGCCATAACGTATTATTAGCGTCAGATATTGCCCAGTTTGATAAAGATAAAACTAAAGTGGGTGAATATTTAAAAACAGGTGAATTAGGTCCTTTATATGATCTGTTTAACCTTGCGCAAAAAAGACGTTTTGAGCGCTTTCAATATGCTTTAAATCGATTAAATCAACCTATCGATCTCACTGGACAAGATAAATTTCAGTTAGATAGAACCAAAGCACCATGGCCGAAAACGCAAGCTGAATTAGATAAGCTTTGGGATGAAAAAGTAAAATACGACTGGCTAACACTTAAACTCTCTGACAAAACAGATAGTGAAATCAAAGAAACACTGACAAAACGTTATAAAGCTGCATTACGTCGCCAAACACAAAGCCAAAGTGAAGACGTATTCCAAATTATCATGACGGCTTTTGCGCGTGAAATTGATCCCCATACCAGTTATTTATCACCAAGAAATACGGAAGCCTTTGATTCAGAGATGAGCCTTTCATTAGAAGGGATTGGTGCCGTATTACAAATGGATGATGATTATCCAATGATTAATTCCATGGTAACGGGCGGACCGGCTGCTAAAAGTAAAGCGCTAAAAGTAGGTGATAAAATTATCGCTGTCGGTCAACATAATAAACCCATGGTTGATGTGGTTGGTTGGCGCTTAGATGACGTTGTCGCGTTAATCAAAGGCCCTAAAGGTAGCCAAGTTAAACTAGAAGTTATCTCTGATGAAAAAGGGGCGAAGCCAAGAACTATCACTTTAACAAGAGAACAGATCCGCCTAGAAGATAGAGCGGTCAAGTTAACCGAAAAAGTGATTAATGGTGATAAAATCGCTATTTTAGATATTCCTAGTTTCTATGTCGGTTTAACTAATGATGTGAAAACCCAACTACAAAAAGTGGCTAAAGACAATGTATCTGCTTTAGTTATTGATTTACGTGGTAATGGGGGCGGTGCGTTAACGGAAGCTATTGCATTATCAGGTTTATTTATTCCAAGTGGTCCCGTCGTTCAAGTCCGTGATAATAATGGTCGAGTACGCCAGGATTATGATCGTGATGATGTTGTCTATTATAAAGGGCCACTAGTGGTTATCGTTAACCGCTTTAGTGCTTCTGCTTCTGAAATTTTTGCTGCTGCAATGCAAGATTATGGTCGCGCATTAATTGTCGGTGAGCAAACCTTTGGTAAAGGAACGGTGCAACAATATCGTTCATTGACACGAGTTTATGATCAGATGTTAAGTCCTGATTGGCCTAGTTTAGGTTCAGTTCAGTACACTATCCAAAAATTCTATCGTATTAATGGCGGAAGTACCCAATTAAAAGGGGTGACACCAGACTTGTTATTACCAAGCTTTGATAATTCAGAAATGGGGGAAAGCAATGAAGATAATGCTTTACCTTGGGACAGTATTCCACCGGCTAATTATAAGCTGTCTGAGTATTCAGAGAAAATAAAACAAGCACTACCTACATTGACGGATCAACATGCTAAACGTATCGCGAATGATAGAGAGTTTTCATATATCTTTGATGATATCAAGCGCTACAATGAAGCTAAAGCCAAAGGTGAAGATAAGTTTATTGTTCTTAATTTTGCAGAGCGCGAAAAAGAGAATAAAGAGCTAGAAGCCATAAAATTACAGCGTATTAACCAACGTCTTAAGTTAGAGGGTAAGCAGCCACTAAAATCACTTGATGATTTACCGAAGGATTATGAAGGCCCTGATCCTTACTTAGATGAAACGGCTAATATTGCGGATGATCTTGCAAAGGTATTAAAACCTAAGAAGTTATTAAATTAAGTTTTTCTACTTAAGAAAGTGATTCAAATTTACCCCCAATAGTTGATTAATCAATTATTGGGGGTTTTTATTTCCCTATATTTGTCTGAAAAAGTATCTGGTATCTAATGCTTTATAATAACCTTAGTTATATCTTTAGTGAGAAAATCGTCTCATACTATTATTTCGCTATTTTTCTCAGTAGTTATATTTAGTTACCAGTAACATAAGGATTCGTTAAGATATTTAACTGCTTTTATATAAAAATATTCTTAATATCATGTAATCTAAGTTTTTATTTAAAATCTATTTGATGCTAGCTTTGAAAAATATAACCAAATGGAATACAAGGGGTTTTAGATAAAAAATCTTTTATAAGGTAAATAAAAGCTAGATTTTTATCTATTAAATAAGATAAAAAAATAAATGCCTTATTAAATGTGATTAAATTCACATTTAATGGTTTACTTATTGCAATAAATGTAACATGTTGTGACAATGATCGCTCTAGTTGACATAAAATTACGATAGCATACAGATCATAAAATTTTGTATCATTCTGACATACTAAGGTAATAGTAACAGATTAAAAATCTCACCCAAATGCTAAGTGCAAAATCTCTTCTCATCGGCGCAGTTATATAAACGCTAGATGCGCTAATTTTAGAATAGATTTTCTCATTAAGGACTAATGACTAGAAGGTAAGTTATTTATAATTTGCTTAAGCATTTTATTGCTCAAAAAAGTAAATAACAATGTGGTGAGATGACTACCTAGCATTATTGATGCTAAAAAAATAGCGATTTGGCTTAAGTTTATACAATTTAAGCGAGCGTTACTTTTAGCTAAATATAAAAATAGTACTTTGTTTAACTTATTGAATATAAATAAATTTAAATAGTTATTAACCAGGTTGAATTTAAAATGAAACTAAAAAGAATGGTGTTGTTTATGTTTTCCCCTTGTTTTTTAGCTGTGAGCGCTGCTAATGCTGGGAATTGGGAAAATACAATTAAAGAAAGCTCATTTATTTCTGATTCTGAACTTGAGCTGACTACCATTAATATGTGGAAATACCTAAAAACAGAAAACCGTTTTGATAAACAAGAGCAACGTTATAGAAAACAAGTTGCTAATGCTTGGGGGCAAAACTTCCAAGCTGATTTCAGATCTGGTTATTTAGGTGGCATTCTTGGATTCGATGTTTCTTATTATGGTGGTATTAAATTAGGAGCAAGTAAAGACTTCGCTTCTCGTGCCATATTATATAATGATGATGGTGAAGCAAAAGGCTATAACAAAATTGGTCAACGTTTTGCAAAAGTGAGATTCGATTTAGATCCTGTTTTAATTAATGGTAAAGCGGGTTGGTTTACCTTGAAGAATACAGGTATTTTTACTAACTCACAGCGCTTATCATTAAACAGTTATAACGGTTATTACACTAATACGGCGATGGGTGATTGGAGTTTAGATTTGCTGTATCTCGACGGAAAAGTTATGCGTCGTGATAGCCCAAATATCGATAGAATGTATTTCAGTGATGGTAATGGTGTTAGACATAATATTGACCATGTTATTACTGGGGGAGTTAACTATAATTCCAAACCATTAAAAGTCTATTATTTCTATGGTCAGGCGGATGATGTATTCCGTCAACACGGTTTAGAAACAAAATATAAGTTAACATCAGACGTTACTCTAGGTGGTGTTGTTTATTACCACGATTATGGCAGTGAAGGAAAACGCACATTAACCAATGCTAATGCAGGTAAACGTAACTTTGATAAGGATGCATGGCACTTTGCTGGTACTATGGAATGGCGTATTCCTGAATCAGCGTGGACCATTCGTACTGGTGTGACTTATACCGATGCGAAAAAAGCCAATGGTGTTGGTCAATTTGCGCGTAACCCAATTGGGAATACTCGTGGACGCTTTAACTCACCAGCTTATGCAGATATTGACTATGTGCGTGATGGTGAAGTGATGGGTGCATTAGAAGCTGCATACAAAGTTAACAATGAGTTGTCTGTTGGTGCACGGACTAACTATAGTGAATTTAGTTACTCCGGCGAAAGATTAAAACAAGGGCAGTTTGGCTTATTTAGCTACTGGAAGCCAACGGCTAATCTTTCTATTTCTTTAAGTGGCGGTATTGGTTGGCACCATCAACAAGAAAATGATTACACCACACCAAAACTGTATGATGGTCACTCACGACGTGCTCACTCATTATCAGGCTCTATGACAACGACATATCGTTTTAAAATGTAATTGTTTATAGGGTAAGGGATAACAGAATTCATCCCTGTATAGGTGCATGGCTTGCCTGATGGTAAGCCATGTACAAAAATAGATAAAGCTGGCATCCAAGCCTTTAATCTAACAAAACGCCTTCAATTAATTTATTTTGTTAAAATTTCATCACTAGGCATTTATTTTTGGGCCTATCTTGCCTAGACTGTTATTCCTCCTCTATGTGAAAATAATCCTCCATAATTTAGCTATTAATTACATTTTCTTTTATTAAAATGTAAAGTTATATCGTTTTTAGTAGCAAACAAGTTAAAAGACTTGATAAAATAAAAAAAAGCCTTATTTATAAGATAGTTTTTGCAATGTGGTAATTAGATAAAATAGGAACAGTATCAATATGATGAGGATTGCCTTATTCCTGTTAACAAACTTAGCTGTCATGTTTGTGTTCGGGATCATCTTATCTTTAACAGGTATTCAAGGCCGCAGTGTTCAGGGTTTAATGATCATGGCTGGCCTATTTGGTTTTGGTGGTGCATTTGTTTCTTTACTTATGTCAAAATGGATGGCATTACGATCCGTTGGTGGTCAAGTGATTGAAAATCCAACCTCTGAAGTAGAACGTTGGTTACTTGATACTGTAAGACGTCAGTCTGAGCAAGTGGGGATTAAAATGCCTCAAGTTGCAATCTACGATGCACCAGATATTAATGCGTTTGCAACTGGAGCTCGTCGTGATGCTTCGCTGGTGGCGGTGAGTACCGGATTATTAGCCAGTATGAGCCGTGACGAAGCGGAAGCTGTTATTGCACACGAAATTAGCCATGTTGCCAACGGTGATATGGTAACGATGACCTTATTACAAGGTGTTGTGAATACTTTCGTGATCTTTATCTCCCGTATCATTGCTCAATTTGTGGCGAATTTTATTTCGAGCGATGAAGAGAGTGAAAACAGTAACGGAAACCCATGGGTATATATGGGCGTTTCTATGGTGCTTGAAATTGTCTTTGGCATTTTGGCAAGTATTATTACGATGTGGTTCTCTCGCTACCGTGAATTCCATGCGGATGCAGGCTCTGCAAAACTGGTTGGCCGTGAGAAGATGATAGCGGCATTACAACGCTTAAAAACCAGCTATGAGCCACAAGAAGAGAGCAGTATGATGGCTTTCTGTATTAATGGCCGTAATAAGTCATTTAGTGAGTTATTTTTATCACACCCACCATTAGATAAACGTATTGAAGCACTACGTAGTGGCGAATATCTCAAGTAAAAGAAACTATTAGCGATAAATAATTTTTAATTATCAGTTTACAAATGCCAGAGACAGAAATGTTTCTGGCATTTTTGTTGGTGATTCATTAGCTTTAATTAATTCCTACAATCGCTTTTCGTTTTATTTAACAGACCGTTCTGGTTCAGCCAAATATCCTCATCTCTTAATATTTTTATAGGTATTAAGTTAAGCCTCAGAGCTAGTGATGCATTTCATCATATCTATTGATTGATAAAAGGCAGTTAAATTAATATAAAAATAAAAAAGCCAGTTTAAAATTAAACTGGCTTTAAGAGATTTAACTTAATTGTTCATGTGGTTTATTTCACATTAAGTTCAGCTTCTTCTTCCTGATTAAAGATCTCTTTATCTGTTTGGCGCATCATTTGGCTAGTAATAGTACCTGCGGTCATAGAGCCACTGACATTTAATGCAGTACGACCCATATCGATAAGAGGCTCCACAGAAATCAGTAGGGCAACCAGTGTTACAGGTAATCCCATTGCTGGTAAAACGATCAGGGCTGCAAAGGTTGCACCACCACCGACACCCGCAACACCTGCTGAGCTAATGGTTACGATACCTACCAAAGTGGCAATCCAAAGAGGATCGAAAGGATTAATACCGACTGTTGGTGCCACCATAACGGCTAACATAGCAGGATAAATACCGGCACAACCATTCTGACCAATTGTCGCACCAAAAGACGATGAGAAACTGGCAATCGATTCAGGAACACCAATGCGACGAGTTTGTGTTTCGATATTTAATGGAATACTGGCTGCACTCGAACGACTTGTAAATGCAAATGCTAATAATGGTCCTGCTTTTTTGAAGAATTTAATTGGGCTTAAGCCAGTAAATCCAACTAATAAACCATGAACGACAAACATTAAGCCCAGCGCAACATAAGAGGCAACAACGAAGCTACCGAGTTGAATAATGTCATGCAGATTGGAGCTTGCCACAACTTTAGTCATCAGTGCCATTACACCGTAAGGTGTTAATGCCATAACGATACGGACTAACTTCATGATCCACGCTTGTAAGCTATCAATCGCTGCTAATACTTTTTCACCGCGAGGTTTATCTTCTTTAAGCAGTTTTATTGCAGCCATTCCTAGGAATACCGCAAAGATAACTACACTAATAATCGAGGTTGAGCTTGCACCAGTTAAATCGGCAAATGGATTTTTAGGAATAAAAGATAAAATTAACTGAGGTACAGATAAGTCAGACACTTTACCTATATAATTATGTTGAATAGCGGCTAAACGCTGTGCTTCCTGTTCCCCTTGAACAAGACCTTCCGCTGTTAAACCAAAGATATTGGCTATAACAATACCAATAAGAGCAGCAATTGCCGTTGTAAATAGAAGTGTACCAATGGTTAGTGCACTAATTTTTCCCAATGATGATGCTTGGTGTAAACGTGATACTGCACTTAAAATAGAAGCAAATACCAATGGCATAATAATCATTTGTAACAGTTGCACGTAACCGTTACCAACGATGTTAAACCAAAGGATAGATTCTTTAATAATAGGATCGTGTGCGTCATAGAATGCATGTAACGCCAGCCCAAACACCACCCCAAAGACCAAACCGACAAGAACTTTCTTTGACAGGCTCCACTGACGTTGGCTTAATTTAGCCAAGATGAGTAATAGCACAACAAAGACGAGTACGTTAATAATTAACGGAAAATTCATCTTAACTCTCCAACGAGATTTTTATATATAAATTTGGCGATTGTATGCGATATGAGTTCTTAGGTAATAAGAAAGGATATAACAGCATCAACTCGCTATATGGTAACAGTATTGTTAATAACTTTTTATAATCAATTATTCTTTTATATAGTCGTTTAGTTATAAAAACAAGGAAGATTGGTATAAAAAAGACTAATTAACTATAAATAGATAGAGGAAAGTAGAGAACTGTCAAGGAGAGTTAAAAAGGTGTACGTTTATCGTGGTACATTTGTAACCAGTGATTTATTTGTGTGGGAAGAGAAAAAGTTAGGTGTGGGGGCAGAAATAGTGCACCAACTAAGATGATGACAGAAATAAATCGTTCTCCTTTTTTGCTATTTTTTTTCGCTAAAATCGGTAAGGCAAAACGCATTTTTAGTGGCCATAAAAAAGGTACACCTGATGGTGTTAGCATATCTGCCAGTAGGTGACTTAAGTAACCTAGCAAAAGGGCGTGAAAAAAATCAGCCGAAATCGCTATATAAGGCGCAACTTGTGTTTCCCATAAAATGGCTAAACCACAAAAGGCGAGTAGGCTATGTGTGAATCCACGATGACCACAGAGTTTTGATAGCGGTAATGAGATTATCCGAAAGAGGCGTCCTAATATAGAGCCAGGATGATCTAAATCTGGTAGTAGTGAACCTAATAAGACAGCAGGGATCATGTGAAACCAATCACCTTGAGCAAGAACGGGGGTTATTTCTAATTTCTGTGCTAAGACGAGTGTTGCAACAGAAAAAAGTAAATGTCCTTCGGCTGTCATTCCTTATCTATGCCTATATGCGGTTTTTACCGCTTGCTGTTCATTTATACAGTGCTTAAGTATAAAAGGTTTTTACAGCAACTAACAGACATAAAAGATAAAAATTGCCTTAATTATTAAGCAATAACAGAAATATTTTATTCGGATGTGTTAAAAATAACCAAATTTTAGATAAGGGATAAGAATTAATATAGAAAAAGGATATCGACAATAAATGATACCCTTTTATAAATTTTTATAGGCTATAACTAAAGTCGTTAGCCTAATAATTGAGATTTGGTTAATTCGTTGAGAGAGGCAAGTTTAACATCGGCTAATCCCCAGCATTTGTCATTAAACTGCTCCGCTGCAGGCACAACAATTGAGCGCATTCTTGCGGCTTTGCAAGCAATCATACCATTGCGTGAGTCCTCTAAAGAGACACAATTAATGGGTGCAACATTAAGTGCCTTAGCAGCATTGAGATAGACTTCTGGGTGAGGTTTACTGTGCGCTAAATCAGCTGCAGAGACAACGGCAGAGAAGTAATGACGAATATTAAACAACTCAAGTACACGCTCTAGCATAAAATGCGGTGATGCTGAGGCTAAGGCTATCTTTAAACCTAATGATTGACATAAAGATAGGGCATGTTCAACACCAGGGAGCAGCGGTTTTTTATCTTCAATAAGTTGTACAACGCGAGCAATCATTTTCTCTTTAGCTTCTTGTTGTGTTACGCCTTGCCAAGGTGATACTTGATACCAAAGTTCGATAACTTGATCTATTCTTAAGCCGACGGTGTCGGGCATGCTGTCAGCAAGTGATAAATCGACACCTAATTGTGCAAAGACCTCATGTTCTGCTTGTGCCCAAAACGGCTCTGAGTCGATTAGCAAACCATCCATATCAAAAATAGCGGCTTCAATGGGCAATTTAAAAGACATGTTTACTCTCCATAATAAGGTCTATGTTGATGAAAAATGATTGTAGCAAGAGTTGATTGGAAAATCTTTTTTAATCAGTTTCTTATTTCTTTTAAAAAATAAATAGAGAAAATGATAGCTATTAAATTATTGACATATTAGCCGTTAATTAGATTAGGATATTTAGGTGCATATTGCCGAATTCTATGAGTGAGGACAAAATGAGTTATCAACATGCAGGAATATATGCCATTGTAAAACGTGTTATTGGTTGGCTTATTTTTATTCCTGCCTTTATTTCAACGACAGTTTCGTTGATTGAGTTAGCTGCGATGCCAAGAGCAAATGGCGAGGGTGTTAATGCTGTGATTAATGATTTTTTTCGAGTATTAGCAGAAATGGTACAATTTAATACCCCGTGGCTAGACTTTTTTTGGCGTCATTCTCCAGTACCCAACACTCAAATAGGTTTTAGCCAACAGAATATTATCTTCTTTGTGATCTTCTTTTTAATGTTTATTGGCTTAGCACTGAGTGCATCAGGGTTAAGAATGTATCGCCAAGTGAAATATTTAAAAGAAAATATTCAAGATCAACTAATTATTGAACGAGCACTAAAAAGTGGTATTACAGCGCAAGAGCTAGAGCAGAATATAAAATTGCCGAGACATACACTATTTACTCAAGTCATGGTGCTGTATATTTCACCTATTATTGTGATCGCAATTGGTTATTTTCTGCTGAAATTTTTAGGCTGGTAGTTATCTATCACATTGACTTAATTAAAATAAACCTCGCAGGGTAACATTTTGCGAGGTTTATTTTTATCTATCGGTAAATAAAATCAGATTGTTTTAGTGTGTGCCGAGCAAATCATCAATGATTTTTCTGGCTGCTAGGTAATCTTTTTCTTCACCGAATAAATGACAGCGATTAAGGAAATAGTAGAGTTGGTAGATAGGCTGGCGTGATAGGAATTTTTCAGATAAAGGCCAGATGCTTTGGTAACCATCAAAAATATTGGCTGGCACAGAAGAGCATAGCGGTAACATGGCAATATCACATTCGCGATCACCCCAATAACAAGCAGGATCGAACATCGTTCCTTCAGATTGACCTATAGCAGCACAATTTTTAGGCCATAAGTTACCATGTAATAGCGAGGGTTGTGGATGATGATCGGCTAAACGGTGATTAATGATTTGAATGATTTCTTCTATATCACCGAAAACCATCCCTTTCTCTGAAGCGAGTTGCAACTGGATACCGATACGCTTTTCCGAATAGAAGTAATTCCAGCGCTTCTCCCAACCATTTGCTTGAGGTGTGGTATCTATATGGGTATCGAAATCAAAACCATAACGGGGTTGTTCTTCCCATTGATGCAATTTAGCTAACTGTTGACCAAAACAATACGCGCTGTGAGGTGTAAAAGGTTGCACAGGCAGAAATTCTAACAGTAAGAAGCTAGTATCTTTACTATTGCCAATGCCTAATACGCGAGGAATACGGATCGTTTGGCTTTTTGCCAACATTTCAAGCTGTTCTGCTTCATTTTTAAAGGTGGGCAAAAATTCCCGTAGGTTAGATTTTACAAAGACAGGGATCTCACCATATTGAATTTTCCAAGTGTGGTGTATATCACCGCTTGAAAGGTGGTGTTTTTCGCTGATCTTTGCTGAAAATCCTAAATTTGATTCAAGCAAACGACCAATATTCTGCCACATAGATTACACCTCGCAAAGTTGTTTACTTAGTAGACCCAAATAGTAACGAGCGATGTTTATACTATGACAATAACACTTTAATTAAATCAATACAGTATAAAACTAAAAAACGGGATGATTATCCCGTTTTTATAGCAATAAAGATTTTTATTAGGCATTGGCGGGTTTAGTTTGCCGTTTTATTTTTGCCAATTTAATCTGATTACAGAGTAATGCAATAATAAAGAACACCGCTTGCGTGAGTACAATAGAAGGGCCTGTGGCACCGTCAATATGAAAACTGATAAATGTACCAATAACACTCGATATAACAGAAAAAAGGATAGCGAGTGTGATCATTCGAGAGAAGCTTCGCGTTAATAGATAAGCGGTGATCCCCGGAGAAATCAGCATGGCGACCACTAAAATAATCCCAACGGCTTGCATCGAGGCGACAATCGTTAACGCCAAAATAGAGAGTAAGCCATAATGTAATAAAGCGACCGGGAGACCGACAATTCTTGCTTGATTAGGGTCGAAACAATACAACATAAAGTCTTTTTGTTTAACCAGCATAATAGTAATAGTAATTAAACAAATAGCACTAATCTGTATAAGCACATCAGGGGTGATACCTAAGATATTACCAAATAATATATGCATTAAATGTTGGTCAGTATCTACACTAGCGAAGATCACCAAACCGACAGCAAACATACCAGAAAAGACAATTCCCATTACCGTATCTTCTTTTATTCGGCTATGCTCTTTTAAATAACCTGTTGCAAATGAGCAAAATAGACCCGAAAGAAAAGCCCCTATCGTTAAAGGAATTGCAGTGACATAAGCTAATACCACGCCAGGTAAAACAGCGTGAGAAATAGCATCTCCCATTAGTGACCAACCTTTTAACACCATATAGCAAGATAAAATAGCGCAGGCGATACCAATGATAACCGCGGCAATAATTGCACGTTGCATAAAAGGATATTGAAAAGGTTCAATGAAAAATTCCATTAATTCATTCATAGTTGCACCTCTTCTTGTTGAGTAACGTCTTTTGGATGCTGGGATTGTGAAATAAGTGCTTGTGAACTTTGACGTGCGCGGCGACGGGCTGCCAACATGCCATGTTTAGGCGCAAATAAGAAGGCTAATAAGAAAAGGGCGGTTTGCATTGTGACGATAACGCCCCCCGTAGCACCATTAAAGAAATAACTTAGATAAGCACCAACAGCACTGGTTACTGTACCAATACAAATAGCGATAATAGCGAGTCGTTTAAATTGGTCAGTGAGTAAATAAGCGGTAGCGCCGGGAGTAACTACCATAGCAATAACTAAGATAGCGCCGACCGTTTGTAGCGCAGCAACGGTACATGCACTGAGCAAGGTAAAGAAGATGATTTTTAGTTTTAAAGGGGATAAACCAATAGAGCGAGCATGTACTTCATCAAAAAATACAACTAATAAATCTTTCCACATACAAAATAGAATAAGAAAAGAGACACCAGTAATGATAACGACTTGCCAGACATCTTCATCAGCAATGCCGAGAATATTCCCTAAAATAATGGTCTGAACGTTGACGGCAGTAGGGTTTAATGAAACCAGCAACAGACCAAAAGCAAAAAAAGTAGAAAAAATAAAGCCAATCACCGCATCTTCACGTAATCGTGTAATGTGACGAATAAAAGTCATTGATAAAGCAGCAAGTAGACCCGTAAAAAAAGCACCCACTGCGTATGGCAACCCTAAAATATAAGCACCGGCAACGCCGGGAACGACGGAGTGGGAGAGGGCATCTCCCATTAATGACCAACCTTTAAGAATAAGGTAAGAAGATAAAAAGGCACAGACAGCACCAACTAAGGCACTTACCCAGATAGCCTTTACCATATAGTTATACTCAAAAGGTTGTAGGAGTAACTCTAGCATCGCTAATCTCCTTGTTTACGCTTACTTTGATGAGCGGGAGTATGTTGTTCATGGTGGCCATAGAAAACGGCAGCGCGTTCATCATCGGTAATAACGGTAAGTGAACGTGGATCGTCGTCGTCGTGAAGATCAGGGCCTGATAAGCTGATATGACGCAATACGCCACCAAAAGCATGCTCTAAATTCTTTTGGGTAAAGGTGGTTTCTGTTGGCCCGCTATCAAGCACTGTTCTATTAATTAAAATAACGTGATCACAAAACTCGGGTACACTACCTAAGTTATGAGTTGATACTAATACTAGGTGACCTTCTTTACGCAAGTTACGTAATAATTCAATAATGGCATTTTCTGTTTTTACGTCCACGCCAGTAAAAGGTTCATCTAATAACAGTACGGTGCCTTCTTGTGCCATTGCTCGTGCTAAGAATACCCGTTTTTTCTGCCCACCAGATAGCTCACCAATTTGGCGATGTCCAAGCCCTGATAAGCCGACACGCTCTAAACAAGCTTCAACCACTTCATGATCTTGTTTCGATGGAATACGAAAAAAACCCATTTTTCCATAACGTCCCATCATCACCACATCAGAAACCAGTACAGGAAAATTCCAGTCAACTTCCTCTGTTTGTGGCACATAAGCAATCATATTCTGTTTAAGTGCTTGCTGAATAGGTTGATTATTTAATGTTACGGTACCCTTTGAGGGTTTGACTAATCCCATAATGGTTTTAAAAAGTGTGGATTTACCACTACCGTTGATGCCCACTAGGGCACAAATTGTGCCACCAGTGATAGAGAAACTTGCATCATAAATAGCAGTGTGACCGTTGTTATAGGTTACCGTTGCATTATCAACAGTAAGAGTAGGATTTATTTTTTTATCATTCATTGTCCAAATCCTTTCGCAATGGTATCGACAGTAATATTAAGTAGATCAATATAAGTAGGCACTTCTCCACCTGGGGCAGAAAGTGAGTCTACATAAAGAACGCCACCATATTTTGCACCAGTCTCTTTACTCACTTGTTTAGCAGGTTTATCGGAAATCGTACTTTCACTAAACACGACAGGAATATGGTGTTCTCTTACGGTATCAATCACGTATTTTACTTGTTGTGGGGTGCCTTGCTCTTCTGCATTAATTGGCCATAAATACACTTCTTTAAAACCATAATCATTGGTTAAATAGCTAAAGGCACCTTCACTCGTTACTAACCAGCGTTTTTCTTCAGGAATACGCGCTAATCTTGCTCTTAATGGCGCATCAAGTTGTTTAATTTGTTCAGCGTAACGCGCGGCATTTTGGTTATAAATTGCGGCATTATCTGGATCGTGTTCAACGAGCGCTTTACGAATGTTTTCGATATAAATTAATGCATTATTAGGCGACATCCATGCATGTGGGTTTGGGTTGTTTTTGTAAGCCCCTTCACGAATAGGCATAGGGGTAATACCTTCAGTGACAACGACCGCAGGCACATTACGTAATTCATTGAAAAAACGTTCAAACCAACGCTCAAGGTTTAACCCATTCCATAAAATAAGATCAGCTTTTTGCGCTTTGACAATATCTTTTGGTGTTGGTTGATAATCATGAATTTCTGCACCGGGTTTGGTGATAGATTCAACAACGGCAGCATCGCCAGCAACATTTTGTGCGATATCTTGGATAATAGTAAAAGTCGTGACAACTTTTAGCTTATCTTTTGCCTGTGCAGGGGTTATAAAGAAGATTGAGGCAACTAAGCATAATGCCGTAAGCGAAATTTTATTTACAGAGCGGAACATATCCATATTATATAGCCTTATAATTTTCGTGGAATTCTCTAACTGATAATGATTATCAATATCATTTCAAAAAAGTCAAGTTATCTCTGTGTGAAAGTGAAAATAGCTATTTGATAACAGCTGATACTAAGATAACAGCATGTATTTCAATAAATGTTAAGTAAATTGTCGTCTTTCTTTATAAAAATTAACAATCGATGGTAACTATTGGTGTGAAAGGTTGTTTAATACTCACAATTGATGAAATTTACAGCCAAATCATGGCTTACTGCTGGTTAAGGTATCTGTTTTTATGAGAGAAGCTTATCCTTAGTCCATTTTTTTAATGGACAGCGTTAGGTTTGTGTTTTTTAATAATCTCCTATAAAGCATAGGGCGAAATGATGAGGATAACGTGTGAAGACCAACATAATATTTCCTTTGGCAATTTTACTGCTGGCAGGGTGTGCAGATCCCAATCACCAAACGGCGAAAAAAGAGACACCGCGATTTTTAAATAGCCAGCCTGTAGAGCACAGAGTGAATAATGCCTCAATTTCTACTGCTCAATGGAAAAACACCCCTTTTGATGAGCATATTAAACAAGCTTCAGCCCGTTATGGTGTTGATGAAACCTTAATTAAAGCCATTATTCAGGTAGAATCTAATTTTAGGCCAGAAGTGATAAGTAAATCGAATGCGGTTGGATTAATGCAAATAAAGGCATCCACAGCGGGGAGAGATATTTATCAAAATAGAGGAAAAGCAGGGCAACCAACCACCGCTCAGCTAAAAGATCCGGCTACTAATATTGATTTAGGCACTGCTTATATTCAATTATTAAGAGAGCGACATTTATCTGGGATCTCCAATCCTGAAACACTCTATTACGCGACTATTTTGGCTTATGTGAATGGGGCGGGTGCATTACTCAGAACTTTTGATAAAAATAGAGATACGGCGATTGCCAAAATTAATGCCATGAGCGCGGATGATTTTTATCGTTACGTTGAAAAAAATCATCCTGCATCTCAAGCACCACGCTATTTAGCGAAGGTCAAAGCAGCCTATCATTTAGCGGATAACTTTTCTGATAAGCTGGCAGCAGCCGCTGATTGAGCTTGTTGTAATAAAGCGGGGAGATCAGCAATGATTTCAAGTACACCATTAATCATAAACTGAACTCCCATGCAAATTAATAAAAATCCCATAACACGAGAAATAGCATCGATACCACTATGGCCGAGATAGCGCATAATACCGGTTGAACCGCGCAGTGAAAGCCAAACAATCAGGCTAATTAAAAAGAAAGTGGTAATAGGTGCAACGTATAATACCCATTGCGCAATATCTGTACGTGAAGGAATTGATGCTGCTGTACTGATGATCATCGCAATTGTTCCCGGCCCTGCGGTACTTGGCATGGCTAAGGGCACAAAAGCAATATTGGGCGCCTGAGGATTTCGATGCGGATTTTTTTCTTCTGAAAGCGGATCGTCCACATTGGGAGTATGGGGAAATAACATACTAAAACCAATAAAAGCAACGATCATCCCCCCAGCAATACGAAGGCCTGGAATAGAGATACCAAAGGTCGTCATTATTACACGACCCGCATAAAAAGCGATGGTCATAATAATAAAAATATAGACACATGCCATAAAGGATTGTTGATTACGCTGTTCCTTGGTCATATTCCCCGACAGACCAAGCCAAAGCGCGACCGTGGTGAGTGGGTTAGTTAGCGGTAGAAGTAAAATAAGACCAAGACCGATAGCCTGAAAAAACTGGTAAACAGAGTACATAGAGTGTAAAGGCTCCTAACAACAGGTAATTAAGGCTACCGATCATAGCAAATAAATAGTAATAATAGTGTTGATATCAAGAAATATTTTTATATTTATAAGAAGGTTATGGGTATTTTTTCATTAACCACTCAAGATGTGTTTTCACCGCTTGCCAATCATAATCGGTAATACTATAGATACAGGTATCTCTGCGTTGACCGTTGGTGGTCAAACGATGATTACGTAATATGCCATCGAGTTTTGCACCTAAACGCTCAATCGCTCTACGACTGGTTTGATTTAAGATATGAGTGCGGAATTCAACAGCAATACATTGCAGATCTTCTAATGCATATTTAAGTAATAGATATTTCGCCTCGGTATTAATACCCGTTCTTTGTACCTCTTTTGCATACCATGTTGAACCAATCTCTACTCTAGGTGTATGGTTATCTACGTTCATATAGGTCGTCACTCCCACCACACGTTCACGGCGTTTATCAATAACGGCAAAAGGAAGCATTACTCCTTGTTTTTGTAATTGTCTTTTATGCTCAATATCTTGTTTTAATGTAGTGACAGAAGGAACTGTGGTAAACCAAAGTTCATCAGGCCTATCTTTAGCAATCAGTTCACGTAATGGTGATGCATGCTCCATGCTTAATGGTACTAAACGTACTAAATTACCTTCTAAGGTAGTCCAGTCTGTTATCTTTCTCATAGGCGATTCTCTAAGTCGGTGTATTAAATAGTTTCAAGGCAAGAATACTTTTTATACATAACAAATTTATTAATTGGTACGCTTATTTTAACGGTGATTAAAAATAGCTTAAGAATTTGTTTTTGTATAAAGAGAAAAATAACGTCATGAGTGTTTAACAACAGAGAATGACAGCTTAGCAACAGGGCAGGATACCGATGTCATGCTAATCTATACTTATTCGATAATCTTAATGAAGACATAGCAATAAAATAATAGGTAGCAAGATGACAGACACCACCAACACCATCGAATGGGATGACTTTTTACGGGTAGAAATGCGGGTTGGCACAATTATAAGTGCTGAAATAAATAAAAAAGCGAAGAAACCCGCTTATGTAATGGAAGTCAGCTTGGGAGAGCTAGGGACTAAACGCTCTAGTGCGCAAATTACCGTGAATTATACTCCTGAGGAGCTAATTGGTCGCCGAGTTTTATGTGTTTGCAATTTTCCTATTAAGCGGATTGCAGGGATCAAGTCTGAGGTGTTGATTACCGGGGCTGCTGATGAAAACGGTGCTATCGTTCTCGCAGAATTTAATTTACCTGTGCCTGATGGGGCTCGTTTAGCATGATCTATAGCTAATAGTCCTTTTCTTTTAACGCTCGCAGCGATTTTGTTATAGTATTTATTTTACTGTGAGCGTTAATGTGTAAGGGGATGTTTTGTTATTACCTGAATTACATTTGCGATGTTATACACAAGATACGGTATCACATCAGCATGAGAATATCTGGCAGATCATCTTTGGCTTAACCGGAACGATGGAAGTTAATTTCAATCGGCAAGATTTTCTTATTTCTCAACAAAACTGTTTAATTATCCCACCTACCATCGATCATGCTTTTGCTGGTCATCTCAATAATAAAAATCTTATTTTAGAACTTCCTGTCACATCACAGTGGCGACTGAATGAAAGAGGGGGAATGTTTGCCTTATCACCCGCAGCAATAGGATTATTAGCGTGGGTACATCAATACCCTCAAGCGCCAGAACATCATTCCACTCTCGCACGTCTGCTATTAGCCCAAATGAAAGTACAACCAAGCTGGGGGGATAAATTAGATCTCTGGCTAGAAGATAAACTGCATATGCCATTAACAGCTTCTGATATTGCTGGTGCATTAAACATATCAATCAGTACGCTACAGCGCAAAGTAAAAGCGGAATTAGGCATATCTATTATGCAGTATGTGATGCAAAAGCGACTCGCTAAATCCGCAGAGTTGCTCAAATACACATCATTAACGATTGAAAATATTGCTTTAGCGGTAGGGTATGATTCACATTCGGCTTTTAGCCAAGCTTTTCGTCAATACTTTCATAAAACCCCCAGTGAATATCGACAGTAAACGACTTACTGATGTGGTTGTTTTTCTTTTTTGGGGGCTAGCGAATAAGTACGAGGCAATAATTTATCAAATACTAAGGTAAATAAGTAAGTGTAAATAAAAAAGAAAATTAATATGGTCACCTCCATACTGATTGCTTTTGTAAAGCCAACACTATACCACCACATATATAATGGGATAGTAAAAAAAAATAGACCTAATTCAAAGCTAATAGCATGAGTTAACCGTACTACGACGGTTCGCTTTACAAGTTTTAATTTTAATTCAATAAATTCAAAAAAAGAGTTAAATAGATAATTCCAAATCAGCGCAATAACTGATACAGCGATGGCGACGGGAAGAGAGTTGTTTGAGCCACTTTGGCTTAAAAATGCTAATAATAAGGTGCTTAATAAAATAGCCAATAGTTCAAAGGTAATGGCATAAACTAATTTGCGTAGGCGAGGGGCTAGATAAAACACAAGCTGTACCTTTAATGTTAAATAAAGTCACTGGTCCGCCCCAGAAAAGTAGTATTTTAAAGCCACGGTTTCCGCTTGATGATGATAATAATAATGAAAATAGATAAAAATATCTATTCTATTTGTTCGTTAAAAAATTAATTATAGCCTATCGTGTATTTCCTATTTTGTATCATATTAGTTTAGTCATCAGTGACTGTCATTATGATAAGTGAATATGACGGTAGGGAGTAAGCATATTCACATAATTAAAAGCATATATAATTTGTTGTTGCTATGATAATATCACGCTTGAGTTATAGCAGTATGCCAAAGTACTTTTATTGTCGTAAAAACTTTGGTGTACATAACTTGCAGAGTGAAGCAAGTAACTGCTAATAACGTATTAAATTTTAAAGTAAAATTAAGAATGCATGTGATCTTGCGTATGGGTCACCACTGTAACTAAGGATTTTAAATGCCAATTATTACTCTTCCTGACGGGAGCCAACGTCAATTTGAAAATGCAGTCTCTGTCATGGATGTCGCTGCAGATATCGGTCCTGGACTTGCCAAAGCCTGCATTGCAGGGCGCGTTAATGGTGAGCTGGTGGACGCTTGCGAATTAATCGAGCAAGATTCACAACTGGCGATTATTACCGCAAAAGACGATGAAGGTCTTGAAATTATTCGTCACTCTTGTGCCCACTTATTAGGACACGCAATTAAACAGTTATGGCCACAAACCAAAATGGCGATTGGTCCTGTTATCGAAAATGGTTTCTACTATGATGTGGATTTAGATCATTCTCTGACGCAGGAAGATTTAGAAACGTTAGAAAAACGTATGCTAGAGTTGGCGAAAACAGATTACGATGTCATTAAAAAACGCGTAACTTGGGCACAAGCACGGGAAACTTTTGTTGCTCGTGGTGAAGATTATAAAGTCGCTATCCTTGATGAAAATATCAGTCAAGATGCACACCCAGCACTTTATCATCATCAAGAGTATATTGATATGTGCCGTGGCCCCCATGTGCCAAACATGCGTTTCTGCCATCACTTTAAATTACAGAAAATCGCAGGTGCATACTGGCGCGGTAATAGCGATAACAAAATGCTACAACGCATTTACGGTACCGCTTGGGCTGATAAGAAACAGTTAAAAGCTTATTTAGAACGTTTAGAAGAAGCCGCTAAACGTGATCACCGTAAAATAGGTAAACAACTTGATTTATATCATATGCAAGAAGAAGCGCCGGGTATGGCTTTCTGGCATAATGATGGTTGGACTATTTTCCGTGAGTTAGAAACATTTGTACGTTGCAAATTAAAAGAATATGATTATCAGGAAGTAAAAGGTCCATTTATGATGGATCGTGTTCTTTGGGAAAAAACAGGTCACTGGGAAAACTACAAAGAGAATATGTTCACTACTTCTTCGGAAAACCGTGAATATTGTATCAAACCTATGAACTGCCCAGGCCACGTGCAGATTTTTAAACAAGGTCTACGTTCTTACCGTGATTTACCATTACGTATGGCTGAATTTGGTAGCTGTCATCGTAATGAACCCTCTGGTGCATTACACGGTTTAATGCGTGTTCGTGGCTTTACACAAGATGACGCACATATCTTCTGTACAGAAGAACAAATTTTAAGTGAAGTAAATAACTGCATCAAATTGATTTATGATGTATATTCTACTTTCGGATTTGAAAAAATCGTTGTTAAGCTGTCTACTCGTCCAGAAAAACGCATCGGTGAAGATGCTTTATGGGATATTGCAGAAACAGACTTAGCAAAAGCCTTGACTGATAACAATATTGAATTTGAATATCAGCCGGGTGAAGGGGCGTTTTATGGCCCTAAAATTGAATTTACACTTTACGACTGTTTAGATCGTGCATGGCAGTGTGGTACAGTACAGCTGGACTTCTCATTGCCAGGTCGATTAGGCGCTTCTTATGTTGCTGAAAATAATGAGCGTAAAGTACCTGTTATGCTTCACCGAGCGGTGTTAGGATCATTAGAACGTTTTATCGGTATTCTAACTGAAGAATACGCAGGATTCTTCCCGACTTGGTTAGCACCACAGCAGGTTGTCGTGATGAATATCACGGATGGACAGGCTGATTATGTACAAAAACTCGTCAAAGAATTGCAAGATGCCGGAATTCGTGCAAAAGCAGACTTGAGAAATGAGAAGATTGGCTTTAAAATTCGTGAACATACTTTACGTCGTGTTCCGTACATGCTTGTTTGCGGTGATAAAGAAGTCGAATCAGGCAAAGTAGCGGTTCGTACTCGTCGAGGTAAAGACCTTGGCAGTATCGACGTTAACGATTTTAAAGAAAAACTTCTGCAAGAAATCAGAAGCAGAAGTCTTCATCAGTTGGAGGAATAAGGTATTAAAGGCGGAAAAAGAATTCAATCAACGCGTCAGAATCGTATCAATGGTGAGATTCGCGCTCATGAAGTTCGTTTAACAGGTTTAGACGGCGAACAGATTGGAGTTGTTAGTCTGAAAGAGGCTCTTGAGAAAGCCGAGGAAGCAGGTGCTGATTTAGTTGAAATCAGTCCTAATGCCGAGCCGCCAGTTTGTCGTATTATGGACTACGGCAAATTCCTCTATGAGAAAAGTAAGACTCTCAAAGAACAGAAAAAGAAACAAAAGGTTATTCAGGTCAAGGAAGTTAAATTCCGTCCTGGTACAGATGAAGGCGACTATCAGGTCAAACTACGCAACCTGATTCGTTTTCTTGAAGATGGCGATAAAGCCAAAGTCACACTGCGTTTTCGTGGTCGTGAAATGGCACACCAACAAATCGGTATGGAAATGCTTAATCGCATCCGTGAAGATTTGGATGAACTGGCTTCTGTTGAATCTTTCCCTAATAAGATTGAAGGTCGTCAGATGATCATGGTGCTAGCGCCGAAGAAGAAATAGTTAGGCAATTCAAGTAATAGCGTCAGTCTTTATTGACTGACTGCTATTCGCCTTATTATTTTATGTTATTAACAATGCGAAGTGGATTATAGAAATGCCAAAGATTAAAACAGTACGCGGTGCAGCTAAACGCTTTAAAAAGACTGCAGGTGGTGGTTTTAAGCGTAAGCACGCTAACCTCCGTCACATTCTGACTAAAAAATCAACTAAGCGTAAACGTCATTTACGTCCAAAAGGTATGATCTCTAAAGGAGATTTAGGCCTGGTCGTAGCTTGCCTACCATACGCATAAGTATCAGTTTTTTTAACAGAATTATAGACATTAGGAGTGTTATATGGCTCGCGCTAAACGTGGTGTTATCGCCCGTGCTCGTCACAAGAAAATTTTAAAGCAAGCTAAAGGTTATTACGGTGCACGTTCTCGTGTATATCGTGTAGCTTTCCAGGCTGTTATCAAAGCTGGTCAATATGCGTACCGTGACCGTCGTCAGAAAAAACGTCAGTTCCGTCAGCTGTGGATTGCGCGTATCAACGCAGCAGCTCGTCAGAACGGCATGTCTTACAGCCGTTTCATCAATGGATTAAGAAAAGCATCTATTGAAATCGACCGTAAGATCCTGGCGGATATCGCTGTATTCGACAAAGCTGCATTTGCTGCTTTAGTTGAAAAAGCGAAAGGTGCTCTGGCTTAATTAAGTCAATGGAAGAGGGAGTTAACTCCCTCTTTTATTTTGTCTAAATTTGTGGCTTAATGGTAAAATTCAATAAGTTACACATAATGAGAATGTCTCAATGTTAAATATCGCTTTTTTCCGCTTCTTTTTTTACTTTAGCGCCTAATTTTGGGGGCTTTTGCGCGTAAGAAAAGAAACGAAAAGTAGCGCCGGAGCCTCCATTTTGGAGGCTTTTTTGTTTTCAGTACTCAAACTTGAGTTCAGAAATCAAAAGGGCAATTTTTTAATCGTCATCATTGATAACAACTAATAGACCTCATCAGGTCAAAGGAAGAGGAAACGATGCCACATCTCGCTGAACTCGTTGCTCAAGCTAAAGCAGCTATCGAAGAGGCACAGGATGTTGCTGCGCTGGATTCGGTTCGTGTTGAATACTTGGGGAAAAAAGGTCATTTAACGCTCCAGATGTCCACGCTGCGCGACTTACCCGCTGAAGAGCGTCCAGCTGCTGGAGCGGTCATTAATCAGGCAAAACAAGAGGTTCAGCAAGCACTGAACGCTCGTAAAGAACAAATGGAATCAGCGCTATTAAACGAACGTTTAGCGGCTGAGAAAATTGATGTCTCTTTGCCTGGACGTCGTATTGAAAATGGTGGTCTGCACCCTGTTACTCGCACAATTGAACGTATTGAAACTTTCTTTGGCGAATTAGGGTTCTCTGTGGAATCAGGCCCTGAAATTGAAGATGACTATCATAACTTTGATGCGTTAAATATTCCTGCTCATCACCCTGCAAGAGCTGATCATGACACTTTCTGGTTTGATGCTAAACGTTTATTGCGTACTCAAACCTCTGGTGTACAAATTCGCACTATGCAAAATAAACAGCCACCGATCCGCATTATTGCACCTGGCCGTGTTTATCGTAATGACTATGACCAAACACATACTCCAATGTTTCATCAAGTTGAAGGCTTAATTGTTGATAAAGACATTAGCTTCACTAATTTAAAAGGAACACTGCACGATTTTCTGAAAAACTTCTTTGAAGAAGATATGGAAATTCGCTTCCGCCCATCCTATTTTCCATTTACAGAGCCTTCAGCTGAAGTTGATGTAATGGGTAAAAATGGCAAATGGTTAGAAGTCTTGGGCTGCGGTATGGTGCATCCAAATGTGTTGCGTAATGTCGGTATCGATCCTGAAGTTTATTCTGGTTTTGCTTTCGGGATGGGTATGGAACGCTTAACTATGTTACGTTACGGTGTCACCGATTTACGTTCATTCTTCGAAAATGATCTTCGTTTCCTCAAACAGTTTAAATAAGGTGGGATTATCTCATGAAATTCAGTGAACTTTGGTTACGTGAGTGGGTAAACCCAGCAATTAGTAGCGAAGAGCTTTCTGAACAGCTAACCATGGCTGGCCTTGAAGTTGATGGTGTAGAGCCTGTTGCCGGTGATTTTCACGGTGTTGTTGTGGGTGAAGTGGTTGAATGTGGACAACACCCAAATGCAGATAAACTACGAGTGACAAAAGTCAATGTCGGTGGTGAGCGTTTATTGGACATCGTGTGTGGTGCGCCAAATTGTCGCCAAGGCTTAAAAGTTGCTGTAGCAACGGTTGGGGCGGTATTACCGGGTAACTTTAAAATTAAAGCAGCCAAACTACGTGGTGAGCCTTCAGAAGGTATGCTGTGCTCTTTTTCTGAATTAGCTATCTCAGAAAACCATGAAGGCATTATCGAATTACCTGCTGATGCACCTATCGGTACCGATATTCGCGAATACTTAAAATTAAATGATAATGCGATTGAAATCAGCATTACACCAAACCGAGCAGATTGCTTAGGTATTATGGGTGTTGCTCGCGATATCGCTGTCATTAATAAAATGACATGCAAAATCCCTGATATGTCACCAATTGCAGCCACTTCTTCAGCGACATTTCCTGTGCGAGTTGAAGCACCACAAGCTTGTCCTCGCTATTTAGGTCGTGTTTTCACTAATGTGAATGTGAAAGCGAACACACCATTATGGATGCAAGAAAAATTACGTCGTGGTGGTATTCGCTCTATCGATCCTATCGTTGATATCACTAACTTTGTCTTACTTGAAATGGGACAACCATTACATGCGTTTGATCTTGACCATGTCGATGGGGCTGTGGTTGTTCGTATGGGCAAAGAGGGTGAAAAACTAACTTTACTTGATGGTAATGAAATCACCTTAAAAGATGATGTACTGGTTATTGCTGATGAAAAACAAGCATTAGGAATGGCAGGTATTTTCGGTGGTGGATCTTCTGGTGTTAATGAAGCAACTAAAAACGTATTTTTAGAGTGCGCATTCTTCTCTCCATTAGCGATCACCGGCCGTGCACGTCGTTATGGTTTACATACCGATGCATCTCATCGTTTTGAGCGTGGTGTTGATTCAACGCTACAATATCAGGCCATTGAGCGAGCAACGAAATTATTACTCGAAATTTGTGGTGGTGAAGTGGGTGAAATTATTGATGTCACCAATGACAGCTATTTACCTCATGTCGCTCCTATCAAATTAACACGTGCAAAATTAGACCGTTTATTAGGTCATGTTATTGATGATGAACAAGTTGTTGATTCGTTAACACGTTTAGGTTTTGGCGTCACCGTTGAAAATGACGGGTGGTTAGCCACTGTGCCTTCATGGCGTTTTGATGTTGAAATTGAAGAAGACTTAATTGAAGAAGTTGCACGTATTTACGGGTATAACAATATTCCAGATGTACCTTTACGTGCCGATCTGATTATGACAGACCACCGTGAAGCGGATCTGCCATTAAAACGTGTAAAAACCATGCTGGTTGATAATGGATTCCAAGAAGCTATCACTTATAGCTTTGTTGATCCGAAGATCCAAAGCTTACTGCATCCTAATGAAGAAGCGTTGATCTTACCTAACCCAATTTCTGCTGATATGTCAGCCATGCGTTTGTCATTGTTGACCGGATTATTAACCACAGTGGTTTACAATCAGAACCGTCAACAGTCTAGAGTTAGGTTATTTGAAGCAGGTCTGCGTTTTGTTCCTGATAATCAAGCAGAATATGGAATACGTCAGGAACTTATGCTAGCTGGTGTGATCGCGGGCAACCGTTATGAAGAACATTGGACTTTAGAGAAGCAAACTGTTGATTTCTTTGATTTGAAAGGTAATATTGAATCAATTCTGGAATTGACAGGCCAGTTAGATGAAATTACATTTAAACCAGCCAATCATTCAGCGCTCCATCCGGGACAAAGTGCTGAGATTTATCTGAGAAATGAATATATTGGCTGTATTGGTGTTGTTCACCCAGAGCTTGAACGTAAACTTGATTTAAACGGCCGTACGGTAGTATTCGAAATACGTTGGGACGCAATCGCAAACCGCAATTTACCGCAAGCGAAAGCTGTTTCACGTTTCCCTTCGAATCGTAGAGATATCGCTGTAGTTGTTCCAAATGATGTGGCTGCAGAAGATATTTTAGCTGAATGTAAGAAAGTTGGCGGAAATCAAATAGTTGGCATAAACTTATTTGACGTGTATTGTGGTAAGGGAGTAGCGGAGGGTTATAAGAGCCTCGCTATTAGCTTAATCTTGCAGGATATCGAGCATACTCTGGAAGAAGATGAGATTGCTGCCACAGTCAATACCTGTGTTGCAGCATTGAAACAGCGATTCCAAGCATCCTTGAGGGACTAGACCTATGGCGCTTACAAAAGCTGAAATGGCAGAAAATCTGTTTGAAAAACTTGGCGTTAGCAAACGCGATGCAAAAGACCTTGTAGAAGCCTTTTTTGAGGAAGTGCGTCGTTCTCTGGAAAATGGAGAACAGGTGAAGCTGTCTGGATTCGGAAACTTTGACCTACGTGATAAAAATCAGCGCCCAGGTCGTAACCCGAAAACAGGGGAAGATATTCCTATTACAGCCCGCCGTGTTGTAACTTTCCGCCCGGGACAAAAGTTAAAAAGCCGGGTTGAAAATGCGACACCAAAAGAGTAATACTTAAACACCAAAACGGCTTTCTATTGAAAGCCGTTTTTTTTCGACTTACTTCTACGATCTACTCCTTCTATTTTTCTTTTGGTTATCTGTGATAGCGCCTAATAGTTATTTTATTGTTTAAATAAGATGTGCTTGAGGGGAATAATCATTGGTTTAAAATCAATCATACTGGAAGGTTTATTTCTTTAAGATAGAAAATTAAATTTTCTTCATTGAAAGGGACTGTGTTATGTTGCCCTACATTTATTAGCAATTTATTTATAAAAATAGCGTAATTTATGGGCTATTTCCTAAACAATATGAATAATCAATATGATGATCCGCTTAATCAATTACGACACAAACAGCAAATTAGTGATAAGCTAAAACTCACTTTGCTGGTGTTAGTTTTATTTGTTCTTATTGTTATCTCACTTTCAGCCGGTGAAATTTGGTTATTCCCCAATAAATGGCTCACTGAAGAAGCTAGTTTATTTATTTGGCAAATTAGGCTTCCAAGAATATTGGCTGTGATGATGGTTGGCGCAAGCTTAGCGATTGCTGGTGCCATTATGCAGGCAATCTTTGAAAATCCGTTAGCAGAGCCGGGACTTTTAGGTGTAAGCAGTGGTGCGGGTGTTTGTGTTGTGTTACTGATTGTTTTCCAATTAGGAACTGCATACTGGTTAATAAGCAGTGCCGCGATATTAGGGGCTTTGGGGATCACCTGCTTATTAATGTTTTTCTCACAAATAAAAAAACTATCTAATGCTCAATTATTATTAATAGGCGTAGCATTAGGGGTATTAGCAAGTGCTGTTATGACTTGGCTGGTCTATTTTAGCTCTGCGTTAGATTTAAGACAATTAATGTACTGGCTTATGGGGAGCTTTAGTGGCATTGACTGGCGTCACCAAATATTATTTTGGGCATTACTTCCAATCATCACACTTCTTATTTGGCAAGCCGATATTTTAAATTACCTTTCTTTGGGGAGTTTTGAAGCCAAAAAACTCGGCATCTCTGTGATTATATGGCGTAATTGGTTTATTTTAACCGTTGGTTTATTAATTGGTTTTAGCGTTGCTCTAGCCGGCGCAATTAGTTTTGTCGGGTTGATTGTACCGCATTTATTACGATTGTCTGGTATCACACATTATAAAACCTTGTTACCGGGCTGTGCTTTAACGGGAGCGAGTTTACTGATATTCGCTGATTTAATATCAAGGCTGATGTTAAATGGCGCAGAAGTCCCTATTGGCGTGATAACTGCCACCTTAGGCGCACCTCTTTTTATTTGGTTATTAGCCACTAAACAGATGGAGCGCTTATAATATGGCACAATTAAAACTATATAAATTAGCTGTCAATAAAAGACTATATGGTATTACTGAACAAGTTAATGATGGCGAACGCATTCATTTAATTGGCGCGAATGGGGCGGGTAAAAGTACGTTGTTAATGGCCATTGCTGGTGAAGTTTCATACGTTGGAAATATATTTTTAAACAAAACTTCAATGAGAGATTATAAAATTGCCGAACTTTCTAGAATACAAAGCGTTGTTAGACAACAATCGTTAGCTTTGCCATTTATGCCAGTGTTTCATTATCTTTCTTTATCCTATCAGTTATCAAAAATGGATATTCAAGAATTGAATGCACTATTAAGCGATTTTCAAATCAATAAATTATTGTCAAAAAATATTCATCATTTATCTGGTGGGGAATGGCAACGCGTTCGGATTGTTGCCACTTTTATACAATTATGGTCAAGCGATGATTTAACAGGAAAATTAATGATGCTTGATGAGCCGGCAAATAATTTAGATATTGTACAACTTACTTTATTGGATAAATGGCTAGATAAATTTTGTCTACAAGGTGGCAGTATTATTATGAGTACTCATGATTTGAATCATTCTTATCTAAAAGCAGATAAGTTATGGTTTATGTTAGAGGGAAAAATAATCAACTCAGGTGACTCAGCACTTTTGTTGGATGAAAATTTATTATCTACTACATTTAATACTAAGATTAGATGTAATAGATCAGCAAATAGTGTAATTTGGCAAGTAATAGAGTGATGTTATTGAGTCAGAGTCTGCGCATCGGAAATTATTAAGCCTTCTTTAAGGCTTTCTTAATAACAACGGGTGCTGTGAAACAGCAAATTGTATATAATTAGTTTTTATTCATTCATTAATTAGGCTACATCTTTATGAGTCACTTTCTTCCATTCTCCCGTCCTGCTATCGGGGATGAAGAGATTAAAGCAGTTGAAAGCGTTTTACGCTCCGGCTGGATCACAACAGGTCCCCAAAATCATCAGCTAGAACAAGATTTTTGTGAAAAATTTGGTAGCAAACATGCTATTGCGGTTTGTTCTGCAACAGCGGGTATGCATGTTGTTTTGATGGCGATGGGAATAGGGCCTGGTGATGAAGTTATTACACCTTCCCAAACTTGGGTATCAACTATCAATATCATTACATTATTAGGCGCAGAGCCAGTAATGGTCGATATTGATCGTGACACATTAATGGTCAGCGCTGAATCGGTAAAAAAAGCGATTACCCCAAGAACCAAAGCAATTATCCCTGTGCATTATGCCGGAGCGCCTTGTGATCTTGATGCACTCAGAGCGGTTGCTGATGAAGCGGGCATTCCTCTGATTGAAGATGCAGCACATGCGATAGGTACTCGATATAAAGATGAATGGATAGGTGAGAAGGGAACTTCTATTTTTTCTTTTCATGCCATTAAAAATGTCACTTGTGCCGAAGGTGGATTAGTTGTTACGGACGATGATGAATTAGCCAATCGAGTCCGTTGCTTAAAATTTCATGGTTTGGGTGTTGATGCTTTTGATCGTCAAATCCAAGGACGTAAACCTCAAGCGGAAGTCGTTGAGCCTGGTTATAAATATAATCTCTCGGATATTCATGCTGCTATCGCGGTAGTGCAATTAAGTCGCTTAGAAGAAATGAATGCTAAACGTGCTGAGTTAGTTGCCCTTTATCGTGAAAAACTTCAAGATTCACCATTGGAAATGTTAAGTGTGCCGGAGTATCCACACTTACATGCTAACCATCTCTTTATGGTCAGAGTTGATAAAAATGCCTGTGGTATCGATCGTGATACATTTATGGAAAAACTCAAACAAAAAGAGATTGGTACAGGGCTTCATTTCCGTGCTGCGCATACACAAAAATACTATCGTGAGCGCTACCCTTCGTTATCCCTTCCTCAATCAGAATGGAACTCTGCAACGTTATGCTCGCTGCCGCTGTTTCCTGATATGAGCAATAAAGATGTTATTCGCGTTGTCGATGCGATCAATGAAATTCTTTCGGAGCATATCTAGTGTCAACATTTGAAAAAATCAATAAAGTATCAGTCGTTATTCCCGTTTATAACGAGGAAGAGAGTCTCCCACAGCTTTTAGAGCGAACAATCAAAAGCTGTAAACAGTTAGAACAAGAGTATGAGCTGATCCTTGTTGATGACGGAAGCAGCGATAATTCAGCAAAAATGCTAGAAGAAGCTGCCAACATTGAAGATAACCATGTTATTGCGATTATTTTAAATCGCAACTATGGTCAACACTCCGCTATTATGGCGGGTTTTAACCAAGCTGATGGGGATTTAGTCATTACCTTAGATGCTGATTTACAAAACCCACCAGAGGAGATCCCCCGTTTAGTGGCAACCGCAGAAGAGGGGTATGATGTTGTCGGAACTCGACGCCGTAACCGTCAAGATTCGTGGTTTCGTAAAACGGCCTCTAAAATGATTAATGCCATGATAACCAAGGCAACAGGTCGTTCAATGGGGGATTATGGTTGTATGTTAAGAGCATATCGTCGTCATATTATTGATGCGATGTTGCAATGCCATGAGCGTAGTACTTTTATCCCAATTTTAGCGAATACCTTCGCTCGCCGTACGATTGAAATTGAAGTTGCTCACGCTGAGCGTGAATATGGTGATTCAAAATACAGTTTCTTAAAACTCATCAATTTGATGTACGACTTATTAACCTGTCTGACAACTGCACCATTACGTTTATTAAGTGTCGTAGGTAGTGTGATTGCTGTTGCCGGCTTTTTACTTGCCGTATTACTGATTGTACTACGACTTATTTTCGGTGCAATTTGGGCGGCAGACGGAGTGTTTACACTCTTTGCTATCTTATTCATGTTTATCGGTGCGCAGTTCGTTGCAATGGGTCTATTAGGTGAATATATAGGCCGAATTTATAATGATGTAAGAGCGCGTCCTCGGTATTTTATCCAAAAAGTGGTTGGTGTTAAAAAACCCAACAAAAATCAGGAAGAAGACTAATGAAAGCAATAGTATTTGCCTATCATGATATTGGCTGTGTTGGTTTAAAAGCACTTGAAAAAGCGGGTTTCGATATTCAAGCTGTATTTACCCATACTGACGATCCTAACGAAAATCATTTCTTCTCATCCGTAGCGCGTGTTAGCGCAGAAATGGGATTAACTGTGTTTGCTCCAGAAAACGTTAATCATCCATTATGGATTGAGCGTATTCGTGAGATGAAGCCAGATGTCATTTTCTCTTTCTATTATCGCCATATGCTAAGCGATGAGATCCTGAATTTAGCACCTAAAGGTGCATTTAATTTACATGGCTCTTTATTACCTAAATATCGCGGTCGTGCACCTATCAATTGGGCCATTGTCAATGGTGAAACTGAAACAGGTGTCACTTTACATAAAATGACGGCTAAAGCAGATGCTGGTGATATCGTTGCACAAGAAAAAGTAACGATTGAAGATACTGATACTTCATTAATTTTACATGAAAAAGTCAGAGAAGCTGCGGCGAAATTAATGGCTCATACGTTACCGCATATCGCCTCAGGTAACTATTCAACAACAGCGCAAGATGAAAGCCAAGCAACTTATTATGGTCGTCGTTGTGCTGATGATGGTTTAATTGACTGGAATGCAGATGCTAAAACGGTTCATAATTTAGTTCGCGCCGTTACTGAACCATACCCAGGTGCTTTCACTTTCTTAGGTGAGCGCAAAATGATTATCTGGCGCGCACGTCCAGTGGCATATAACCAAGGTAAACGTCCGGGTACTGTTATTTCAACTGAGCCTTTAGTTATCGCATGTGCGAAAGGTGCAATTGAAGTTATCACAGGTCAAAGTGAAAATGGTCTTTATGTTCAAGGCAGCCGTTTAGCCACTGAAATGGGGATCGTGACAGATGTACGCGTTGGACCAAAAGCAACAGCACAAGTCAAACGTCGTCAACGTGTACTGATTTTAGGTGTCAATGGCTTTATTGGTAACCACCTAACCGAGCGTTTATTAAAAGATGGTAACTATGATATCTACGGTATGGATATCGGTTCATCAGCAATTGAACGCTTTATTGGTAACCCTCGTTTCCACTTTATTGAAGGTGATGTCAGCATTCATACAGAATGGATTGAATATCACATCAAGAAATGTGATGTGATCTTGCCATTAGTAGCGATTGCAACACCGATTGAATATACCCGTAATCCATTACGTGTATTTGAATTAGACTTTGAAGAGAACTTAAAAATTGTTCGTTATTGTGTTAAATACAATAAACGTATTATTTTCCCATCCACATCAGAAGTATACGGTATGTGCGATGATAAAGAGTTCGATGAAGATAATTCACGCTTAATCGTCGGTCCTATTAATAAACAACGTTGGATTTACTCTGTTTCTAAACAGTTATTAGACCGAGTTATTTGGGCTTATGGTGCTAAAGAAGGGCTGAAATTCACTTTATTCCGTCCATTTAACTGGATGGGGCCACGTCTTGATAACTTAAATTCAGCGCGTATTGGTAGCTCTCGTGCAATTACTCAGTTAATTTTGAACCTAGTGGAAGGTTCACCGATTAAACTGGTTGATGGTGGTGAGCAAAAACGTTGTTTCACTGATATTAATGATGGTATTGAAGCATTATTCCGCATTATTGAAAATCGTGATAACAAATGTGATGGTCAGATCATCAATATCGGTAACCCAACTAACGAAGCAAGTATTCGTGAGCTAGCAGAAATGCTGTTAGATTGCTTTGAAAAACATGAGTTACGCGGTCACTTCCCTCCATTTGCTGGCTTCAAGAAAATCGAAAGTAGCAGCTACTACGGTAAAGGCTATCAAGATGTTGAACACCGCAAACCAAGCATCAAAAATGCTGAGCGTCTATTAGATTGGAAACCAACTATCGAAACACGCCAAACGGTAGAAGAGACGTTAGACTTCTTCTTACGTGGTGCAGTTGAAGAGTTAGGTAATAAGTAATGAAGAAAGTTGGCTTGAGAGTCGATGTGGATACTTATCGAGGTACAAAAGAAGGTATTCCACAATTGCTGGATGTCTTTAACAAGCATAACATTCAGGCCAGCTTTTTCTTCAGTGTCGGTCCAGATAATATGGGGCGCCATTTATGGCGCCTTTTAAAACCGAAATTTCTGTGGAAAATGCTAAGGTCGAATGCTGCTTCATTATATGGACTGGATATTCTATTAGCCGGTACGGCGTGGCCAGGTAAAAAAATTGCCAAAAATTTAGGCTATTTGATGAAACAAACCCAAGATGCGGGGCATGAAGTCGGATTACACTCATGGGATCATCAAGGTTGGCAAGCTAAAGTAGGCCGTTGGTCAACAGAAGAATTAATGCAACAGGTTCGTTTAGGTGTAGAAGCACTGGAAAAAGCACTTGAAAAACCTGTAAAATGTTCTGCGGTTGCTGGGTGGCGTGCTGATGAACGTGTTCTAATGGTTAAAGAAGCTTTCCAATTTGACTACAATAGTGATTGTCGGGGAACGCATCCATTTAGGCCAGTTCTAGAAAATGGTTCTATCGGTACAGTGCAAATTCCAGTAACATTACCAACTTATGATGAAGTGGTCGGTACTAAGGTAAAGGACGAAGATTTTAATCAATTTATTATTGATGAAATCAAAAAAGATCAGGGTATACCTGTTTATACTATTCATACCGAAGTTGAGGGAATGTCAAAAGCGGCTCAATTTGAGCAGTTATTGGCAATGATTGCAAACGAAGGCATCGAATTCTGTCCATTAAGCCATCTACTACCACAAGATATAGACATGCTTCCGATGGGTAAAGTTGTCCGATCTGACTTTCCAGGTCGAGAAGGCTGGTTAGGGTGCCAACAAGAGGTCTAACAAAACTATGTTGAATAACCGGGCGAGTAAAATCGGGGCCATCCTCTTGGCTCTTTTTTTTGTTCTTACCTACTTATTTCCATTGAACAGCCGGTTATTATGGCAACCTGATGAAACACGTTATGCGGAAATTAGCCGTGAAATGGTGGTGAGCGGGAACTGGATTGTTCCCCATATGCTTGATATCCGCTATTTTGAAAAACCAATAGCAGGTTACTGGATTAATAATATTAGCCAGTTAATATTTGGTCACACTAATTTTGCCGTACGCTTTGGTTCAGTTATTTCTATCCTATTAAGTGCGCTACTTATTTATTTATTAGCACGAATGATGTGGCGTAATCGCCAAGTCGCTTTTGTGGCTAGCTTAATTTATTTATCCATGTTTTTGGTGTTTAGCGTCGGAACTTATAGCGTACTTGATCCGATGTTAGCGCTTTGGGTTACTGCAAGTATGGTGTGTTGTTTTTGGGCGTTGAAAGCAACCACGGTAAAAACGCGTATATTGGCATGGATAACGCTAGGTTTAGCTTGTGGTATGGCCTTTATGACCAAAGGCTTTTTGGCATTAGCTATCCCTGTTATTGTGATGATCCCTGTAACCCTTTACCAAAAACAGTTCACTCGGATGTTACTCTATGGTGTGCTTGCTGTTTTAAGTGCGGCGTTAATTAGCTTGCCATGGGTTTTAGCGGTGGCGAAGGCTGAGCCTGATTATTGGCACTATTTCTTTTGGGTTGAGCATATCCAACGTTTTTCTGGTGATGATGCTCAGCATAGTTCTCCTTTCTGGTATTACATCCCTATAATTTTACTGGGTGTTATTCCTTGGCTTGGATTATTACCAGGGGCACTAACTAGTGCATGGAAGAAGCGCCGTAAGCGTCCTGAACTCTTTTTCTTACTATGTTGGTTTGTAGTACCTTTCCTATTTTTTAGTATCGCGAAAGGTAAGTTACCTACTTACATGTTGCCATTTATGGGACCGTTGGCGATGTTAATGGCCAAATACGGTGTAGACTGTGCTAGAAAATTTAAAATGAAAGCACTGCGCATTAATGGCTATATTAATATTTTTATTGGTGTCGCTGCTGTTGTTGCGATATTAATTATTCAATTGGTTTCTTCTAAACCTATCTATATGCCTTATGAATGGTCAAAATGGGTATTAGCGATTGTCGCTTTCTCATTATGGGGCATCATTGGTTATCTCTGCTCTACATTAAATGGTAAACATTGGCTATGGGCAGCCTCTTGCTCTTTAGGGGTAAGCTTATGTATTGGGCAAGCCATTCCCAATAGCTCTATTGATGGTAAATTACCGCAAGAGTTTATTCGCCAAAATATCGATACCCTCAATGCGAGCAAATATATAGTCAGTAACAGCGTTGGTGTGGGGGCTGGATTAGCTTGGGAATTGCAACGTAGCGATATCTACCTTTATGAGAGAACAGGGGAATTAACCTATGGAATTGAATATCCAGATTCTCAACATAGATTACTAAAACCTGAAAGTTTTGAGCAATGGTTAGAAAATGCCAGAAAAGAAGGTAATGTCTCTGTGGTGATCACTTATAAAGATCCGAAGAAACTGGCGCAGATGCCACGACCTGAAGAGTTAGTGACTAATCGTCGTATGGCTATTTTGACCTATGAGAAACGTAAGTAATGGCCTTTTTTTTATTACTTATTGTTAGTTTGCTAACCTGTATTGGCCAAGTTTGTCAGAAACAAGCAGTGGTGAGTTGGCAAAATAATTCAACTACTAAAGCCAGAAAGACGATTTTCTGGCTTATTACTGCCATCGCTATGCTAGGCTTTGGCATGTTATTTTGGTTACGTTTACTGCAAATCCTCCCACTTAGTATTGCTTATCCGATGTTGAGTATTAACTTTATTGTCGTCACTTTGATAGGCCAATTTATCTATAAAGAGACGGTTAATGTGAAACATTGGATTGGTATTGCCTCGATTATGTTAGGTATTGTGTTAATGAGTATGCAGTCATGAAAACCGGTTACTTATGGGCCATCGCCAGCGCATTATTAGTCACAGTTGCACAACTACTGTTAAAAATAGGTATGTCAGAATTACCTGATCTGCAATTAGAAAAACAGTGGTTTGATCTTCATTGGTTATGGGCAAACATAATACCTATCAGCGTTGTTTTCGTGGGACTGATTGGCTACGTACTGTCAATGGTTTGTTGGTTATTGACTTTACGTACAATCCCCCTAAACAAAGCTTATCCACTCATCAGCCTTAGCTATGTCTTTGTTTATATTCTCGCGGTGGTTTTACCTTGGTTTCAAGAAACACTGTCGTGGTCTAAAACAATAGGTATCATTTTTATTATGCTAGGTGTTTGGTTAATAAGCCAAAAAACGGAGCAAACAACATCGCATTAGCTTAACTTAGAGAGTGTTATTTTCTCTTTAAAGTGAGCTATTGTGCGATTGACACTATCAATGCTTGTGTATTCACCTTCAATCACTTGTTTTTACGTAAAAAAGCAGATAGATTTTAAATCTATTGTCAATAATTGGGTGGATGCAATGAGAAAGCCTACTTTTTATTCTTTCTTACTCTGTATTATTCTGCTAGCTGGATGCTCATCGAGTCCCTCTAAGCGTCTCCCACCCGCGCCCCCGTTAAAAACGCAACTTTCTGATCCTATTATGGTCATTGTGCAATTAAAATCTCAGCTAGAGCAATGGTATGGTACGCCTTATCGCTATGGTGGCATGAGCCCATCAGGTATTGATTGCTCAGGGTTTGTGTATAGGACTTATAGTGATCGTTTTGATATACAACTGCCAAGAATGACTATCGATCAAACTAAATATGGTACACAAATTAGTAAAAGTGATTTGATGCCTGGTGATTTAGTGTTTTTCAAAACCGGAGGAGGGGATAACGGGCTTCATGTTGGTATTTATGATACTGACAATACCTTTATTCATGCTTCTACCAGTAAAGGCGTTATTCGTTCATCATTAGATAATGCGTATTGGAAAAAAACTTTCTGGCAGGCTCGTCGATTGTAATTTTGTGCCATTGAAGGCGCTAACCTACTGAGTGTTATGCTATCTTATAGCTAACTTTTTTCATATAGGGATATCTTATGTCAGGCAAATTGCGTCTACTTCTTTCTGAGTCTTATGATCCATGGTTTAACCTCGCGGTTGAAGAGTGCATTTTTAAACAGATGCCAGCTGATCAACGAGTCCTTTTTTTATGGCGTAATGATAATACTGTGGTGATTGGTCGAGCACAAAACCCATGGAAAGAGTGTAATACCCGAAAAATGGAAGAAGATGGTGTGAAATTGGCGCGTCGCTCAAGTGGTGGCGGTGCAGTATTTCATGATCTAGGTAATACCTGTTTTACCTTTATGGCAGGCAAACCCGAATATAATAAAACCATTTCGACGCAAATTATTTTAGATGGGTTATCGAAAGCCGGCATACAAGCAACGGCATCAGGACGAAATGATTTAGTCGTACCATTGGCTGATGGTGAAAGAAAAATTTCTGGCTCTGCCTATAAAGAGACAAAAGATCGTGGTTTTCATCATGGTACTTTATTAATTAATGCTGATTTATCTCGTTTAGCTAACTATTTAAATCCAGATCCGAAAAAACTACAGGCGAAAGGGATCACCTCGGTGCGCTCTCGTGTCACTAATTTAGTGGAATTAAAACCCGATATAACTCATGAAAAGTTATGCCAAGCGATTACTGACAGTTTTTTTGACTATTATGGTGAGCGTGTTGAAGCTGAAATTATTTCACCACAAAAATTACCTGATTTACCGGGTTTTGCAGAAACATTTGCAAAACAAAGTAGTTGGGAGTGGAATTTTGGTCAAGCGCCTGCGTTTTCACATCTATTAGATAATCGCTTTAAATGGGGTGGTGTTGAGCTGCACTTTGATATTGAACGCGGTACGATTATTAGAAGCCAAATTTATACCGACAGTTTAGATCCCGCACCATTAGAAAAGTTATCGCAGATGTTAGTTGGACAGCGTTATGCTTCTGGAACGATGAAAAGACTATTAGCACAATTAATAGAGCAGTACCCAAATAACCAATCAGAGCTTGAAGAGCTGCAACAGTGGCTTGTTCATGCGCTTTCTTAATTGATTATTATCTATCTAAGAAAACGACTGACAATAAAATGGTTTGTATAATAACAAAGCGGCAAAACATGATGTTTTGCCGCTTTGTTTTGTCAGTCAATACTTCTGGCTATATTAGCTATTTTCACATGACATAAAACGACGTGTATCTGGTAACTCACCATGTTCTCTAAATTTAGCTGGTGTAGTGTTGAAGTGTTTTTTAAAGATACGAGTAAATGTTGCTTGGGAACTAAAGCCATACATCAAAGCAATATCTAAAATGGACATGTCTTTTTCTTGTAAAGACTTTGCTGCTTCCAATAAGCGACGTTTACGTACATATTCGCCTAATGTGCAACCTTTAAAATCTTTAAAAATACGTTGCAAATGCCACTTCGAGTAGCCACTTTTATTTGCAATCGTATCAATCTTTATACCCTCATTACGTTGTAACTGAGTTTCTAACCATTTCAGAATATCATTAACGACATTTTCAGCCATAAAAACCTCCCACAATAGGTGGGGACATAGTGCCCAATTAAATAGAATAGTAACGTATGTTATTTGTAATCTATTTTAAGCATAGAGGAAATAATAGGTAGGCAAAAAGTGCTTTTTATTATTGATAATCATTATCAAAGCAATAGGAGTAAGTAATAAACAATGATTGATAGATAGTCTATCAAAAAGAAAGTAATAAGTTTTATAAAATTGGCGAATTTTATTTTATTGAATTTACTCTATTATTTAGCAATCGCTAAAATTTGTTATAGCTGTTGTTTTGCAGACTGTTATATTTTTTGATAAAAAATCAATTAAATCATTGATGAAGATGTATTTTAAATCCAATTTTATTGGTTGAAATCGTTTTTTTAATGATTAATATTTCTAATTAAAATAGGTATTGATACTAGGTTGTTTACAGTGCTTTTATCAATATATAAAGGCTAACATAAATCTGTCAAAAAACGGTTATTGCATAGGGGGAATTGTAGACAGGAGCAGAAGATAAAAGCAGATATGCTAAATAAGCTCACTCGCAGACAATGGGAGACACTCTGCGAGTGAGACGAAAGATTTTTTATAATAAAAAATGCTCTCTTACAATTTCACGACCAATTTCAATCGATGCTGTTGCGGCAGGAGAAGGGGCATTACATACATGTAATGAACGTTTGCCTTTAACAAAGTGAAAATCATCAACTAATTTTCCTTCGCGAGTTAAAGCTTGGGCGCGTACACCTGCCGGACCTGGGTGAATATCTGCTTCACGTAGAGCAGGAATAAGCTTTTGTGCATTTTGGGCAAACAGCTTACGTGAATAGGAACGACGTAATTCGGCCATCCCTTCACCTAAATAATTTCCGGCTATTTTCCAAAATCCTTTATAGGTTAGTACTTCAGTGAGATCTTTTAAGTCAATATCACTTTTCTTGTAGCCTTCACGTTTAAAGGCTAATACGGCATTAGGGCCTACGTCACGATGCCCGTTATACATACGTGTAAAATGGACACCTAAAAATGGGAAATCAGGATTCGGCACAGGATAAATAAGATGATTAACTAAATAATTTTTATTTGAGTTGAGCATAAAATATTCGCCACGAAAGGGAACTATCTTCATGCCGGTATCGTAGCCCGCCATTTTTGCTACCCGATCACTAAATAATCCAGCACAATTAATCAGCCACTTTGCGGTAAATTGTGTTGTGGATGTGGTGACTGTTACCGTTTCGTCCGTTTCATTAATCGCATTTACTGCTTGGTTAAAGGCAAATACTCCACCTCGAGCTTGAATGATTTCAACGTGTTTGGCGGCAATTTCCGGATAATTGACAATACCGGCATCAGGAACAAGCAAAGCAGCAATACCATTAACATAAGGCTCCCTGGCTTTTAGCTCGCTCTCGGTCATTTTAATTACTTCAAGGCCATTTTGTATTCCACGTTGATAGATATTTTCTAATGCTGGTAGCTCTTTTTCATCAGTTGCCACAATCACCTTGCCACAACGATCGTAATAGAGATGATGCTGTTTACAAAAATTGTAAGTCGTGATGTTACCTTGCTTAGCGAGTCTTGCCTTTAGGCTTCCTGGTGTATAGTAAATCCCCGAATGAACAACATTGCTGTTATGGCCACTTTGATGAACGGCGGGGCCAGACTCCTTATCAATCACCAGTACTTTAAGCTCAGGTTGGCTTTCTTGTAATGCACTGGCAACCCCTAATCCTACTAATCCTGCACCGATGATAATTACGTCATAAGTCATAATACTACCCATATAATCCAGTATAAGAGTTAATTTTTTTCTTGTTGTAAGCGCTTTAATTTTCCACGTACATTGGCTAAATGAAGACGCATTTTGTGGCTAGTTTCATCACTATCTTGTTGCCTTATTGCTTCAACAATAGCTTCATGCTCTGCAATAACACGCTCAGTTTCGGCAATACGTCCTTTATTTTGGCTTAAGGAATACATCAATACGCCAAGATAAAGCTCATGTAAGTTATCGAGGATGCGCACGAAAAAAGGATTATGTGAAGCAACCATAATGGCACGATGAAATTGATAGTCTTCTTGATGACCAATGTTGTTGTTTTTCTGCGTGGCTAAGATAAAGGCCTGATGTGCTTGCTCTATCGTCAGCAATTCTTCTGGTGTTCGGCGTAAAGCGGCAATGGCTGCCGCTTCATGTTCAATGACCTCACGCATTTCAAGCAGTGATTCAATTTCTTGAGGACAAGCAATTTCCATCACAATAGGTTCGTATTTACTCAAGATAGAGTGGTCAATAACGCGTCTACCACCCCCTTGGCGTGACGTAATAATGCCACTCGCTTCTAATACCCCTAATGCTTCTCTGATGGGAACTCTGCTAACGCCAAAGGCGTCAGCGAGTACATTTTCAGACGGTAGTTTTTCACCAATAGGATAGGTCCCGTCATAAATATTTTGCTTAATTTGATCAAGAATTTGTTGCGACGCTTTTTGGCGTGAGATCTTTTTTATCATCTAGTTTTCTCCAGATACTTGCCCTACATTGACCAGCTGTTTTTTAGAGCGCAACAGATGGAAAGCGCCAGTAAGTAAGATCAACGCCATACCTAATAAATCGGTATATAGTCCGGGCTTAATCATTAAAATAGCGGCCGCTGCAAAGGCGATACGTTCAAACCATGTTGTTTTGATTATCCAAAAATTCGCAGTGGCAATACTTAGTGCATAAATTCCCACTAATGCACTGATGACCATTAACCCGATAGAGATAACACTTAAATTATCACCTTGCATCAGTAATGCAGGGTTATAAACCAAAATAAAAGGAATAATAAAACCAGGGAGTGCTAAACGTACCGCATCCCATGAAGTTTGCATCGGATCGGCTCTCGCAATACTTGCTGCCGTATAGCTTGCTAGGGCGACCGGAGGAGTAATATTGGATAACGCGCCAAACCAGAAGACAAAGAAATGAGCCGCTAAAGGCATCACACCGGCTTTAATTAAGATAGGTGACACTGTAACGGCAACCACGATATATAGAGCAGTCGATGGTAAGCCCATACTTAATACAATACAGACTAACATCACAACCAGTAAGATCATCCATAATGTATTGTCAGTCATAGAGACAATATTAAATGCTAAGGTCGCACCGATACCGGTCATGGTAACAACACAAATAATCACACCAATAGCAGCACAAGCGATAGTCACTTGTACCGAGCCACGAGCCGCTTCTGCTAAAGCATCAGCCACTTTAGTTAATGTCATTCGTACCGTTTTATCAGGTGTTAGCCAGCTGGCAACAATAATGGTTAAGATACCAAGAAAACCCGCATAAATAGGGGTTTTACCCATTAATAACGTGCCAATTACAATAATTAAAGGTAATAGTAATAAACCGCGTGCTTTTAATACCGCTTTAACTTGTGGAATATTCTCTTTGCTAAGTCCTTTTAAACCTTGTTTTTTCGCTTCAATATCAATTGCCATGATCAAGGCCGCGTAATAGAGCAACGCAGGAATAATCGCGGCAATAACAATCGTGGTATAAGAAATTCCCAAAAAGCCCGCCATAATAAAAGCAGCCGCACCCATAATCGGTGGCATGATCATTCCACCTGTAGATGCAGTAGCTTCAACGGCACCCGCAAAACGTGATGTTAAGCCAATGTTTTTCATTAATGGAATGGTAAAGGTTCCCGTAGTGGCTACGTTGGCGACCGCGCTACCACTTAATGAACCTGTTAATGCTGATGAAATGACGGCAACTTGAGCAGGCCCCCCACGGCGACGTCCCGCCATGGCTAGCGCTAAATCATTAAATAGTGCTGTGGCACCACTAACACTTAAAAACGAACCGAATAAAATAAATACCACGATAGCGGTAGAGGCAGTAGAGAGTGTAATACCAAAAATACCTTCACTGGTCATAAATAAACGATATAACAGTCTCTCTACAGAAAATCCTGCATGACCAAAAATACCCATAAAGTATTGGCCAAATAGGGCATAGATAATGGCGAATGTGGCTAGGCTAGGAATAAAATAGCCCGTTGTTCTTCTTGCTGCTTCAAAAAGAACAATAATGCCAAGAATTGCCATCGCATAATCCATTGTGTTGGGAATACTTTTTCTTACCACATGGAGATCAACATAGTTAAAGAAAAAATAGCCATAGCTGATTAATGTTAAAGCGATAAACAGATAATCCCAGCCATTAAATTTCGCGGTAGAAAATCGTTTAGAGAATGGAAATAAAATAAAACCAAGGATCAAAATACCACTAAGAAAAATAGTATTACGATAAAACTCTTGGGTGTTGGATAAGGCATTAGAGTAAATAGCATACAACGAAATGAATATCGCCAGTGTGGTGGTGATTTTTAAATAGATACCGGTAAGGTGACGAGTGCCTGAGCTAGCTTCTTTATCTAATGCTGGTGGCTCTACCGGAGTTAGGTGGTCATTATTAGTCATAACTCACTCCTGTTATTTATTATTAGTTTGCGTTTGAGCTTCAGGTGGAATTAAATAGTCAGGGATATCTAATCCAATTTCTTTGTAATAACGATAAGCTCCAAGGTGTAATGGCACAGAAACACCTTTTAACGCATTTTCGGTGGTGATGTATTTTGCAGCACTATGTACTTGATGAACTTCTGGTAAGTTTTCAAACATGGTTTTAGTCAATTCATAAACTAACTGGTCATCAATACTTGTGGTTGTCATTAAGATATTAGGTTGTGCAATGGTGTTTACTTTTTCTGCTTGGCGAGGGTAGGTATTTGCTGGTATTTCGAAGCGAAACCAAGAGTTAGCAATATGATTAATATCATCAAGTTGCTTATCAGTCACTTCAAGTAATTTGGCATTAACACCACTGGCATACATATCGGTAACCGCAGAGGCGGGAACACCCGCAGGTAATGCCCCTCCATCAAGGCGTCCATCACGCATTGCTGAAACGGTATCTCCATAACCAAGATATTCAGGAGTGATCTCTTTTTTAGTTAAATTCACACCTTTAAGAATGATAATGGTCGATTGTTCAGTGCCACTTGCTTGTGGCCCGACAGAGAAGCTGGTGGCACGAATATCATCCAATGTTCCTGTTTTTACTTTGTCATTCATTAAGACAAAGTGCTCTACATTTGGCCAAAGCATTGATATGGAACGTAGATTTTTTTCAGGTTTGCCTTCAAAATTACGCACACCTTCGTAAGCTTCCACAGCTAATAGACTTTGTAGAATAGAAAGCTGAGCTTCGTTTTGTTGCATTAAATAGATATTTTCAATTGAGCCAGCAGAGGACTGCCCTGTGACTTGTATTCCTCTATCCTTGAGGTGGGTGCTCCAAACATTGGCTAAACCGACTCCCATCGGGTAATAAGTTCCTCCTGTTGAGGCCGTTGCTACAGAGAGAAATTGCTTATTGGCATTCTCTTTTTTGCCGATCATTGCTAGTGATACAACAGCAATAACAGCAACAATACCGATGGCAAGCTTTGTTTTTCTTATTCTCATGATGTTGTTCCTGTACATAAAAACGCAGGTGAATATTTCACATCAACTTGTATACAACATGACAACTTTTATAGGTAAAGGAAGGTTACGAAATTGTGAACTGGGTTGATTAATTTGATACGTGAATGTAACAAATTGTGATCATGATGGTGATTATGTAAATTATATCCATAATTAAGGGGTTTTTATCAAGAAGACAGAGAAAATATCGATAACTTGGGTTATTTGAAAAATAATTCACTAAAAAATAAATTAATAATAGATTTTCTAAAATAAATAACCATTTACATTAAAGGAATAAATAAGAGCAGAGAGGGGCAAGGAAATAATAATTAACGGGTATGGCTAACGAATAAATATCAAAATTAGTCAATTAAAGATAATAATTAAAAATTATTATTTTATAATGAGATGGAGAGTACGCCATTGGCTATTAAAATAAATACTCCCGACCACACTAAGGCTGAAACAGCACTTGTTAGATAAATACCATAAATGGGGAGTTTTAATAAACCTGCGCTAAAAGGCGTAAGGTAGCGAAACACAGCTAAAAAGCGTGAAATAAAAAGAATAAAGAATGCTTTATTTTTTAACAGTTGTTGTATACGTAAGATCTTTGTTTGATAGCGGGTAACCCATTTATTTAAGCGAGGGAAATAATAAATGGAACGTCCTAACTGATAACTTGCTATAGATCCTAATAAGGCACCTAAACTAGTTGCTAACCAAAGTAAAATAGGCGAATGGAAGGGCAAGCAAACCCCAAATATTAAGATCAGCATTAAAGATGCGGGAGGTAAAAAGGATGAAATACCAATAGTGGATTTTCCCGCAGTGAGTAGGGTAATAGTAGAAAATAAAGCGATAGGAGAAACATGACTTAATGTGTCAAGCATTGAATGGAGTATCTCCATTTTATTCTCCTTTGATAATATTTTGCCCCTTTAGTATAGAGTGCATCTTTATACCAGACTGTCCGTTAGCCTAGCAAAATTTAATGGTCAGAAAAAGTAAGTCAAGAGCTTGTAAATAAAATGCCCCTCCATTTTAATGTCTAATTCGTTAACAGGAGGGGCTTATTACTAAATAATTAAATTATAATTAATGTGTTTCATTAATTTAGCATTATCACGATAATCAACGGGAATGGCTAACACAGCAGGACCATCAACAGCTATCGCTTCACGTAATGTATTACGAAGTTGAGATGCGCACTCAACAGAAAATCCTTTAGCCCCAAAAGATTCTGCATAGCGTTTAAAATCAATGGGGCCAAATTTTACGCCAGAAGGACGGCCATATTTTACCTCTTCTTGCATCTCCACCATATTATAAGCATTATCAACCCAGATAATATGTAATATATTGGTATTAAGACGAACTGCGGTTTCTAGCTCCATTGAAGATTGCATAAATCCCCCATCACCAGAAACAGAGATAATTTTATCGCAAGGACGTACAAAAGAAGCGCCTATTCCCCAAGGTAATGCAACTCCCATGGTTTGTTGGCCATTAGAAATTAGCATTTGTCTCGCTCTAAAACTATAAAGGTAACGTGCAAGCCAAATATGAAAACTCCCCATATCAATACAAAGGGTGACATCGTTATCAATGATATCTTGCATTTCATGTATGATAGTTAAAGGATGAATAGGTGTGCCTTGTCTAAAATAACTATTTTGTTGCAAAATTTCCCTTTGCTGACGTATTTTCTCTAGTATTCCTTGGCTCTGATTAGACAATTGTAATTTTGAATTAGGTTGGTGAGTTAATTGTTGAGTTAACTTATCCAGTGTTAATTTAATATTACCTGTTAATTCTAAGGCAGGGCAGTAAGCTAAATCGATTTCAGCTTGGATCTCATCAATATGGATAATATTGGCATTATGACTGTTCCATAAGGCAGGCTCATATTCAATCGGGCTATAACCTAAAGTGATAACTAAATCAGCGTGTGCCAGTAATTCATCCCCTGGCTGATTATTAAATAAACCAATTCGTCCGGCAAAGAGTGGAAAATGGCGATGAGCAATAGCCCCGGCAGATTGATAAGTACCTACAATAGGAACAGGAAAAATATCAAGAAAATTCTGTAAGGCAAGAGCATTTTCCGGATCGCTGGCTTGAAGCCCTATTAATATCACAGGGTTTTTCGCTTGTAATAATAAGCTGATCGCTTCTTGAATAGCATCATCACTCGCCGCACCTAAATTAGGTTTGGATTTAGGTGTTAATAACGGGCTATCTACCTCATTATTGAGTATATCCATTGGAAAGGTTAAAAAAGCCGAGCCGGGACGACCTGACTCCGCATGACGAAAAGCATTGGCTAACGTCTCTGAAATTGATTGTGAAGAATCAACTTCAGCACAAAACTTAGTGATTGGGTTAAACATTGTTACTGTGTCCATACTTTGATGAACCAGTTTAAGTCTATCCGTAGATTTAACTGAGCCTCCTAAGGCAACTAGAGGATCACCTTCTGATGTAGCTGTCGCAATGCCTGTTGCTAGATTAGAACAACCGGGACCAGAAGTGGCTATCGCCACACCCGCTTTACCGGTTAAACGTCCTACCGCACCCGCCATAAAAGCCGCATTGGCTTCGTGACGCACAACAATAGTTTTAATTGTTGAATCAACCAAAGAATCAAAAACACGGTCAATTTTGGCTCCGGGGATCCCAAAAACTTGTTTAACACCATGTTGTTCTAATTGCTTAACCACCAAGTCAGCACCGCAATTCCAATGATGAGAGTTCATAAAACCTTCTTTAAGTTTGCAAGTGAATGAATAAAAACAGAATGACCTTTAGGAATGATTACTTTCAGTTTTCGGCTTGTTCTATTGCCTGATGAAGGTCATCGGGCATTAAATTAGCTTCTAAGAATGTTGATTGATGAGGTAAGTCAATAGTAAAACGAGAGATAACACCGATTTGTAGGGTGCCTTTTTTTAATTGATAATCAAGTACATGGCCACCACCTTCACGTTGGTGATTAATATAATGCTCATGAAATCCAGCAACATTAAGGCCTTGAGTAAATTGCGGGGAACGAAAGCCGGCAATAATACCCATTTCATCGTGAAAGGTAAAAATAGGCTGATTTTCAATGGCTTCTAGCATGGGCACATAAGGAGGCTCTTGACGTGGCACTGTACGTGTTTTAACTAATTCAAATTCGCCTTCAATTTTGATGGCACAAAATAGATTATCGGAAGGGACATATTGGTTAATAATATTGTGAACCTGTTGTTGGGAGACAGGATCTGAAAACTGATGTGTAATATCAGGTTTAAAGAATGTCATTACAGCAAAGGGCGAGCCTTGATCTGGACGGGCTTCTCGCGCACTGCCATCTGAACGTAATTGAAAAACGTTACTATCAAAGGCGACCAATTCGCCATCAAGATGATTAAAAGTACCTAAACCAAAATCACCATGCTTTAATAAATCAGCAATAGTAACATCACTATCATAAACACCAGCAATAAGACTACTCATTAAAGAATTTTGGTAGATAGTACATTCTGGATGTTTATTAATATAATGATTTAAAGAAGTTATTATTTCTTGGGTGCAGTTGCAGGAACTATGAGTATTTTTATGGTTATGGGTGATATCACTATTATCTCGCTCGATATGGTTAAAGCTAGTTTTCATAATGAAGCAGATCCTTATTTATTTAGATAGACATTCATCAACTATCAATTTCATTATTAGCCCTATAGGTAAGATTTTCAAATGTTTTAATTGATATTAAAAAAGATGTGATAATCATAGAGAGTGAGGTTAAAGCTATTTTATTGTTTTTTATAAATTTAATTTTACGTGTAACTTTATTAAAAAAAAATTAAAAAAATATCAATGTTATTGATGAGGTTGCTTTGTTTGTTTCTTTTGGAAACTATAAATTAATGTAATTATTTTGAGCGATTATGAGTAATCACAAGGAAATTAAAGAAGGATTTAAAGAAAATGGATATTAATAGTTTTTTATTTTCATTGTGATTTATTAGAAATATATTTTTAGTTATAAATAATAAAATTAATTTTCTTAAAATTTAAAAAAAGATTAATTTTAATAATTATTATTTAGGAGGAAGTTAGAGTTATCAAGAAGGATAAAAGTGTTACAAAATGTAACTTTTAATTCCAGGTAAACAGAAATGTATCTATATATGTAAGATTGCTGTTGTTATTATGTAAGTTGTTAATTTTCATTTGTCATTATATATCAACAGATTATGTTGATTTTTTTACATTTATGATCGGTATCTCCGATCAATGGTCTGATTATGATAGGTTTTACCTATTGCATTTCACTTAATTGATCGATTAAAACGTTTTTACTAAGTCTAATTATGACAATATAGTAATAAAAATTTTAGTTAAGTAGAGGGTAAAGTAAGAAAAAGGAATGCTTTCACAAATGAAAAAAGATGATAATAATAGCGTTAGTATGTCGGATTTTTTTAATAAAAAAACAGGGTTGTTTATAAAGTATAAAAGGAAAGAGTTAGGTTTAACAGGACAGGATTTAGCGATCATATTGAATGTTAGTCAGCAACAAATTTCTCGATATGAAAATGGAACTACAAATATTACTGTTACCTTACTTAATAAAATACTGATGATATTGGACTCATCATGGAGTGAGTTTTTAACATTTAATGAATTAACTGATAGGTATTAATTCTGATTTAATTGTTGTTAATTAATATTTAATATATGGGGAAGTTTAAATGAAAAAATTATTATTACCTTTAGTCATGAGCAGTGCATTATTTAGTGGATATACATTAGCTAATACCGGTGAAGTTCAATTTATTGGTGCGGTTACGTCGGAAACGTGTGATATTGATACAGAAATTGGTGGTTTAGTTAAATCAACAATCGATTTGGGTAAAATGACCACTGCAGATACCAATGGTAAATATGTTGAATTTGAATTAGTCCCTCGTACGGATGAATGCCTGAAAAAAACCAGTGGCCAAGTTGGTTGGCAAAGTGCAGGTTTTACTAATTCAGGTCTTGCTAATATGAAAGGTACTGCCGGTGGTGTATCTATTCAATTAACAGCGATTAATTCAACCACACCTAATCAGGATGTAACTTATAATAACCAAAGTGTTGATTTTGGTAATGGTAATGATCCAATTGGTAATATGAAATTTAAAGCAAGAATGACAGCAACGGCAGGTCAAACTGTTACAGAGGGTACTGTAATTTCAAGCGCAACTTATGCAGTAGCTTATAAATAATGTTTCATTATTTAATTTTATAATGTCTATTATCAATGTAGTTACTTTTATTTAATTATTCTAATAATAGTTATTATTATGCTCTATTTAAGGTGCTTTTAATTTATTCTATTTTTGTGAATATAAATAAAGTTTAATATAAGCATTATGACTGGAATAAAGGGTCATTGATCCTTTATTTCATTTGAAAATATTAATGGATAATATCAATGCGTTTAAAATCAATTAATGCTTTTGTGTTATCCTTGTTAGTAAGTCCATTTTATGTTTGCGCAGATTTAAATATGGACTTCTTACATGGAGGAGTTCAACTGCAAGCTGCTGGTGTATTTGATAAAAATACCAATTATCCTGCTGGGCATTATATTGTTGAGGTTATTTTCAATCGAAAATTAATTAGTAAAAAAGAATTAATTATCTCACCAGAAGATAATGAAAATTTATGTTTAAAAAAAGATTGGATTAATGAGTTATCGCTTCCAATAAAATTAAATTTATTTGAATTATATTATCATCCTGAGCGCGATTGTTATGATATTAGCCGTTATCCTGGGGCTCAGGTTATTTTTGATAATTCGAAGCAAACTTTAACATTTAGTATTCCTCAAATTGCATTAGATGAATCTCTGCGCCGGCAGGAATGGGATTATGGGATAACAGGTATTAAATTAAACTATTCGGGCTATATTTCTAAAACCAGTTCTTCACAAGCACAAATTTATGGTGATTTTGATTTATATGCTAATTTAGGTCGTTGGGTCGCTTATGTTCGTAGTAGTTACCAAAGGAACTCGGGTACAGAAACATCGGAGGCAACAGTTTCCACAGCAATTAAATCAATACAAGGAAGTTTTACCGTAGGTAAAACAATAACTTCTTTATCAATATTACCTAACTTTGCTTTTTATGGAATGTCACTGCGCTCAGAAAGGGATATGCGCCCATGGGAAAAACGAGGTTATGCACCGGTTATTTCTGGTGTTGCAAACTCTAATGCTAAAATTACTATATCTCAAAATGGATATGTATTAAGTTCACAAGTTGTTCCCGCAGGGGCTTATCAATTAAAAAATATAGCACCAGTAAGTAATGGAAATATAACAGTGACAGTAGAAGAAAGTGATGGGACAAAAACAGTTCGCTATTATCCTGTTGCCACACTTTCTTCCTTATTACGCACAGATGAAATAAATTACAACATTGCTATCGGAGAAAAAGAAACAGTAGGTAAAAGAGAAAATAGTTTATTTTTTCTAGGTGCATTTGACTACGGATTAACTAATGTTACGGTTCATGCTGCGGGAATTTTGCATAATAATTATAAAAGTGCAGCATTAGGAATGAGTAAAGATTTTGGACGATTTGGTGCAATGTCATTTACTGCTAATACTGCTGTAAGTGTATTTCAAAAACAGACACCAACAGCACCCGAAGTTAGGCAGTCTGGTATCAGCTATTCGTTACAATATGCAAATTCATTGACTGATAATACTAATTTACAGCTACTCGCATATCGCTATACTGGTAAAGATTATGTTGATTTTAATGAATTTAATTCAAATGCTTTATATCATCGCAGTAATCGTAAAGAGCGTTATGAAACGATATTGTCCCAAAGTTTTGATGGTAGCTTTGTTAGCTTATCTGCTTGGATGCAAACATATAGAAATAGTATTAGTAATGAAGTTGGCGCAAATATTACTTACAATACAACGATTAAATCTGTCGATTTCTCATTATCAGCGGATTATCAAAAATTAAACGATTATGAGCATGATAATTATATTATTTCTGTTGGAATAAATATTCCCTTTAGCTTATATGATAAAAATCATTTTTGGGCAAATTCTGTTAGCTACGATAGGAAAAATAAAGCTAGTTTTAATTCTGGTGTTTCTGGAAGTATTAATGAAAAAATAAACTATAGTATCAATACAAGTAAAGATCGTGATAACTGGTCTAATTCTGCTTATTTTGGTATTGATCATAGTATTATTAATACGGGATATGCGATTTCTCAAAATGGCCATCAAACTACCAGTTCTATTAATGCTTCAGGAAGTTTATTAGCCACCCCAGATACAGGATTATTATTCAGTAATGTCAGAAGAGATACTGTCGCAATTGCAAAAATTAAAAATATAGAGGGTATAACATTCAATGACTCACCGCCAACTGACAAAGAAGGAAACACTATTGTTGGGGTATCACCATACATTGAAAATAATTTAAAAATAAATACAGAAGAAATTCCGAATAATGTTGAATTACTTGATTCTGTTCAAAATTTTACTCCAGTAGATAAAGCTATTATTTATCGCGAGTTTAAATATTCAACAATTCAAAGGTATATATTAAGAATAAAAAATAAAAATGGTGATTTTATTTCTGCTGGAAGTGCTGTTAGAAATAAAAATGATGAATATATAGGATTTGTTTCAAATTCTGGGGTTCTTTTATTAAATTTATTAGATAAGCCTAATAAGCTATTCGTTATATCACCTAATGGTGAAAAATGTACTTTAAATTTGGAGAAAGTAGAATCTAATGATCATAAAATTATGGAAATTGAATGTAATGAATAGAATAGTATTTGTTTTTGCTTTAATCATATCGTCATTAACCTGTTTTAAAGCATATTCAGCGTTTACGCTTAATGGTACTCGCTTTATTTATGATGAAGGTCGCAAGAATATCGCGATAGAAGTTAAGAATAATAGTGATAAAACCTATGGTGGCCAAGTTTGGATTGATAATCTTAATGGGAATGAAGTGTTCTTTATTCCTGCACCTAATTTATTCAAAATAACTGGAGGAGAAAAACAATTAATCCGCTTGCTATATGTAAATGATATTTTACCTAAAGATAGGGAATCATTGTTTTGGCTCAATATTCAGGAAATCCCGCCAATTTCTTCTGTCGATGACAGTAATGTGCTTGCTGTTGCATTAAACACACAAGTTAAACTGATTTATCGCCCTAAGATTTTAGCTGAAAAACGCGAGGATGCAGAAAAAAGTCTGACATATAGTGGTTCAGTTTTAAAGAATCCTACACCTTACTATTTTGCATTAACTCAAGTGTCAGTCAATAATAATCCTTTGGTCTTGTCAAAAGACATTGAGCAATCTATTAGTTTATTTCCACCTTTCAGTGAGGTAAATGTGCAGCGCCCATTGTTAGGTAAAGTAACCGTTGAAGCTATTGATGATTATGGTGCTAGACGTGTTATTGAGCTTAATTAAGGAAGTAAAAATGAAAAATAAATCATTTTATTTCACGCTATTATTATTTTTTATTGCTATGGATACTTCTGCTGCTCGATGTCGGAATGTGTCAATCAAATATAATTTTCCAGCCCAAATAGATATTACAAATAAAAAAGTGGGAGATAAGCTTTATTCTTTTGGTGCGCCAGACGCCCCTATAAACGTTGCTGGTCAATGTCTACGTGCTAATAGTGGGGCGGGAAATACAAATGGAAATTATATTTATATTGTTGATCAATATGGATCATCACCAACATTATGCCCGACTACTGGTACAGTTGATAAAAATTCACCAGATGGATACTTGCGTTTTCGTTCAACGGGAAGTTGTGCTAATTCTTCTTGGCTGCTAGTTCTTGATTATAAAATATCTGGGGTTGGCTGGACCAATTTAACAGGTCCCGGTGGTGGTACTGATTCAGGCGTTGTTTATTTACAAAAAAAGCCACCTGTAGGAAAAACGGTTATTAATCCTGTCTATATGTTGAAACGTAATTATTATTCTCGAATTGGTCAAATGGGCAATACGTTACAAAAGGAAAGCGTTGCTCTTAGTGCACCAACATCGATGACGTTGATAAATAATGCTTCTTGTGCAGTGTCTGTTAATGACGTCGCATTTGGTGAACAAACCGCTAGTGACGTAAAAATGAATACTATTGCAGGAAAAAATATAAATATTTCTTTTACGTGTAATGCTGTATTACCTGCATACACACTCAGTTTTTCTGGTAAAGATGGTGTGAATAATGCCACAACAGGGATCATTAAGGTTAAAGATAATAGTTCAGTGGGGTATCAACTTTCTTGGGCAGATAGCACGGTTAAACCCATTAATAGTGCTGTAGTTATTAATAATGTGGCAATAGCTCCGAATACAAAGCCAAAAACCAATAATTTTACTATTCCGATAAGGGTAAAACCTGTTGCGTTATCCACTCAGCCAATCCCTGGGCCGGCTAATACTGCATTAACGATTAATATAAAGTTAAATTAAATGGAGTTAACGATGGTAAAAAAATCTTGTTTTATGTTTAGCGTTATTTTATTTCCTATTTATGTTGGAGCAACAAGTTTCACCTCTAATGTTACTGGTGGAACAGTCACTTCAAATTTAAGTATGACAGTGAAAGCCTCTTGCAGTACAACGGTTGGTGATGTGACATTTGGTGACCAAAGCGCGGGTGATATTAAAAAAGGAGCTGTCGCAGAGAAGGTAATATCATTGGCTATTGTATGCGATACAAAAATGACTAATTACACATTAGCATTTACGGCGGCTGATGGTGTTAAAGATGTAGCAAATGGCATTATTAATACTAAATTAAATTCAACGGTGGGTTATCAACTTAAGTGGGGAGATTCGACCGTTAAACCTGTGGATACAGCAATTACTATTAATGGCAGTACAATTACCCCAACAAACAAGCCAACGCAAGAAAGTTTTACTATTCCAATCAAAGTTAAACCTGTTGCTCTTGGGGAGACTGTTTCTCCTGGTGCAGCAAATACGGCGTTAAACATTAAACTAACTTTCAATTAGTTGAGGGACTATGTGCAAATCTATATTGCTTACCAGCCTGTTAATCTTTATCACAAGAAGTTGTTATGGCTCTGAGTTAAATGCAACCTCAATCATTGGCGGTGCTGTTCAATCGCAATTTAGTATGAATGTAAAAATAGCCACATGCTTACCCGCTACTGTTGACAATGTTACTTTTGGAGCAGTTGATACAGCGACTATTTTATCGGGTGAAGTTGAAGGGCACTCAACACTCTTTTTGGATTGTACGGGCACAATTAAGCCACAAAGAGTTACAATACTTTTTGAACCTGCTAATCCTCATTTAACCATGGGTAGTGTGGGTTATATTGGTTCAAAAAATACCACACTTGGCTATTTTGTGTCGTGGGAAGATGAACAAATAGGTGCTATTGGTGAAGGGGTACCAATGGGGAAGGCACTTTTTTTTAAAAAAACGGATGCTTCATTGATGAAAGTTAAACTTAAAATAAAACCAGTTGTACTTCCATTAGGAGGAAAGTCCGTTCATTTGGGTAATGGAAATACCCATATAACTATCAAAATAAAATATATCTGATATGAGTTTTTGTATGAATAAAAAAATATATATGTATTTTATTATTACTTGTTTAAGTAATTTTCCTCAACCAAGTTTATCAGATGAAATCTTACCTGATGCTCAATTAACAATTTCTTTGGATGTAGTTAGAATCACTTGTGATATTAATAATGGAAAAGGATTTAATAAAATAGTAGATTTTGATGTTATCAACGAAAGTAATTTATTAGCTGGTAATCAACCAGCCGTAAAAACACAGTTTATTGTTGATTGCCAAAAAAGTGGTTTTAAACCTGAGCATATTGATATCAAAGTTAAGCCTGGTAGCCAAGGTGCATTAAATAATGGTATTGGTGGTGAACTTAAAACCAATTTATCTGGTGTAGGAATTTATTTATCATGGGCAGACTCAAGCCCAATAAATCTATCTGGAGTGAATAAAAGTTTTAGTGCAGATCTTAATAATCAATTTGATATTAGTTTTTTTGCAAAACCATATGCTCAATCTCAAATTGTTGAAAAAGGTTCACTAAAAAGTAGCATAATTATTAATGCATTATATAAGTAATTTATTTTAATCTTATTCAAAAAGGGAACGCCATATTATGTTTCCTTTATATATTACAGAGCAATTGCTGTAATATTATCATTGCGTTGATGATGAGTAAGTAATCCTGCGGCATCCATGCCAGTTGCACGGTAGAATTATCGGGCAATATGATGCGTGTGAGGTGTCCCACCTCATCGTACTGGTACTCGGTGGCTTCCTGCAAGGCGTTAGTTTGAGAAACAACACGGCCTTCGTCATCATAACACCAAATATGTTGTTTGCCTGAGCAATCAGTATGGCGCAGTAATTGCCCACGTTTGTTCCAGAGAAACTCACTGCGTCCTTGCTTGGCATCAATGCGTATAGTGGGGCACAATGTGGTTTTAAAGTCATAGCGGTATTCGGTGATCTGATGAAGGGGAGATATTTCCTTAATCAGTCGCCCCAAACTGTCATACGCTAAACGCGACTCTGTGTTATCCGGCCAAAATACAGTGATAAGGCGCTCGCGTTCATTCTGATATTGCCAACGCGTTTGGTTACCATTACCATCCGTTATGCTGAGTAGTCGGCCCAATGCGTCCCATTCACTAATATGTGTATGACCCAACGCATTGCGACAACCGCAAGGTAATCCAAACTCATCCCAAATTAGCGCCGTTTTAATGCCTGTACGATCGGTATAATGAATAATTTGGTGATCATGATTAAGTTGCCAAAATGAGGTTGAACCATCGTGCCAATAAGCGGTTCGTGTGAGGTTGATATCATCATATTCAAGACGATAGCTTTCGCCTTCGCTGGTTTTGTTTTCAATCACTCGCCAAAGATTATCTTCTGAAAGTGCCCAGTGGTATTCACTGCGTAAGCCATATTTATCGCTATGCCACACCATAACACCGGCATCAGTCCACCCAAATTGGCGATAAGGGTGATCTGTCTGTTGCTCAACACGTATTAATTGGGCATTTTCGTTGTAAAAAATTGCAATGAAACTATTTAATGGGAAATTATAATGATTAAAATGTAATAAATTGTTTTTATTGAAATATACGCATTTTATTATTTTTTGATTATCAATATATAATCTATTTTATTTTTAAGTAAAAACTCATTAAATGAGTGGGGTGCAAATTTAATGCATAAATTAGATATTAAATTATATTAAAGTTATTTTTTATAAAATAAAACAGCATAAACTTTCGATAAGTCTCGTAGAGTTTATGCTGCTTTTGTTAGTATTTAAACGTGAAGAAAACCGAATAATACTAAATAATGATAAAGCTATTTATTACACATTAAACAAGAAGTTCATCACATCGCCATCTTGCACGATATAATCTTTACCTTCTGCGCGCATTTTACCTGCTTCTTTCGCACCTTGTTCACCACCATAAGTGATAAAGTCATTATATGAGATGGTTTGGGCGCGGATAAAACCTTTTTCAAAGTCAGTATGGATCTTACCTGCAGCTTGTGGGGCAGTTGCACCTACAGGGATTGTCCAAGCACGGACTTCTTTTACACCAGCGGTAAAGTAAGTTTGTAAATTGAGTAACGCATAACCTGCACGGATAACACGGTTTAAGCCCGGCTCTTCGATGCCTAAATCTTGCATAAACTCTTCGCGCTCTTCATCGTCTAGCTCTGCAATATCTGCTTCGATAGCAGCACAAACAGGAACAACAACAGAGCCTTCGGCTTCAGCGATTTTACGTACCGTATCAAGATAAGGATTATTTTCGAAACCATCTTCATTGACGTTGGCAATATACATGGTTGGTTTCAGGGTTAAAAAGCTTAAATAACGGATAATCGCTTTTTCTTCATCACTTAAATCTAATGCACGCAACATACCGGCTTTTTCTAAGTGCGGTAAACATTTCTCTAAAACTTCCATCTCTGCTTTAGCAACTTTATCACCACCTTTGGCTTTTTTCTGATTACGATGCATTGCTCGTTCACAGGTATCTAAATCAGAAAGCGCTAATTCGGTATTAATAGTTTCAATATCTTCTGCAGGATCGACTTTACCCGCCACATGCACAATATTGTCATTTTCAAAACAACGCACGACATGGCCGATAGCTTCAGTTTCGCGGATATTGGTAAGGAATTGGTTACCTAAGCCTTCACCTTTAGATGCGCCTTTAACCAAACCTGCAATATCAACAAACTCCATTGTTGTAGGTAACACTCGTTGTGGTTTTACAATTTCTGCTAACTTATCTAAGCGAGGATCAGGCATGGGTACAACACCTGTATTTGGCTCAATAGTACAGAATGGGAAGTTGGCTGCCTCAATACCTGCCTTAGTTAAGGCATTAAACAGTGTAGATTTCCCTACGTTAGGCAGACCGACGATACCACATTTAAATCCCATAAACGTTCACCTTGTCACATAAAAAACAACAGGAAAAGGGGAGCTCCTGTTGTGTGCTGTTAAAAAAATTGGCGCTATTATAGAACAAATCCCTGTTTGATTAAATCATCAGGGATTAATTGCGCAAAAGAAAAGGGCATGGCATTGCCCAGTTAACTTATTTGATACACTAATAGCTTTATTGATAGGGGTTAAGCTTTAAAGCTATGTAAACGATTAATAGCTTTTTCGTAACCATCACGCATCAGAATATCTGTACAAGCAAGGGCTTCATCAATTGCATCATCAATAAGTTTTTGCTCACTTGTTGGTGGTTTACCTAACACAAAACCGACCACTTTGTTTTTATCACCGGGATGACCAATCCCAATACGTAATCGATAAAAATTGGGGTTATTGCTAAATTTACTCTGAATATCTTTTAGTCCGTTATGGCCACCATTACCGCCACCCAATTTCATTTTTACCACACCTGGTGGTAAATCCAGTTCATCATGTGCAACCAATATTTCATCGGGTTGAATACGATAAAAATTTGCCATCGCTAATACCGCTTTACCACTTAAATTCATAAAAGTGGTAGGGACTAATAAACGAACATCATTACCATTTAAATTAATACGAGCGGTATAACCGAAGAATTTGCTCTCTTCTTTTAGAGATTGTTGATGACGTTGAGCCAATAAATCAACATACCAAGCACCCGCATTATGGCGAGTCTGGGCATAATCAGCACCGGGGTTGGCTAACCCGACGATAAGTTTAATTTTACTCACAATTGCCTTTCACTGTTATCGTCTTAAAAGAAAGCATCTAGTTTACCTTTCTCTGTCAAGAAGCACAAAATAGATTGTCATGATTATTTTGTTGAAATCTTTCTAGGAGAGAATACTTATTATTTGATAGGGCAAAAAGAGCGAAACAGGCGTATTAGCACCGATAAATGATTTATAAAAGCAATAAAACACATTTTTTGCAAAGAATTGTCAATAATTTTCAGAGCATGTGATCACTGCGACAATACCTTTTTAGTCTTTATGGCTATAATAACTACAATGAATAAAAGGTTATTCGATGTATTTTGGTGTTGAATCGTCTGACGACGCGCTTGGAGGTGCAACATGAAATATAAACATGCTTTTGCCGTTGGCAATTTATTGATGGCTATCGGTATGGTGCTTATGCTCGGTAGTCTTGGTTATAATCTTCTTAGCCATATTTTTCCATTAGGACTACCTGATATTTTATCTGATGCTTCGCTAATGGGGATCTTTATTGGTGCACTTGTTTGGTTAGCAGGGGCTCGTATTGGTGGTAGAGAAACCGTTGCAGAAAGATATTGGTGGTTGCGTAATCATGACGAACGTTATCGTCGCCATGATAATCATCGTTATCCATAACAGTGTGGGCATCAATAAAATATAGATAAAATCATAATTCATAATAAAGTAAGAATAGATAATAAGTAACTCATTGTCGTTAATATGCAGATAATACATATCTAAAGACCCGCTGATAAAGTGATCGCGGGTTTTTTATTGTCTAAATATTTTATCTTAAAAAGATAACAAAAAACCCGCTATAACATAGGCTATAGCGGGTTTAATTATCTCAAAGTACGATATTAAATCGACAAATTAATGTTCGAACATCGCAGAAATTGACTCTTCATTACTGATACGACGAATGGCTTCAGCCAACATACCAGACAAGGTCAATGAGCGGACTTTATTTAATGCTTTGATTTCTGCTGACAATGGAATTGTATCGCAGACAACCACTTCATCAATAACAGAGCTTCTGATGTTCTCAACAGCATTACCAGAGAAAATAGGGTGAGTCGCGTAAGCAAATACACGTTTAGCACCACGTTCTTTCAGCGCTTCTGCTGCTTTACATAATGTACCACCTGTATCGATCATATCGTCAACAAGGATACAGTCGCGATTAGCAACGTCACCGATAATATGCATAACTTGAGAAACGTTAGCACGAGGGCGACGTTTATCAATAATTGCCATATCAGTATCATTCAGAAGTTTAGCGATAGCACGAGCGCGAACAACACCGCCAATATCTGGAGAAACAACAATAGGGTTGTCCAATTCTTTTTGAAGCATATCTTCTAAAAGGATCGGGCTGCCGAAGACATTGTCAACCGGTACATCAAAGAACCCTTGGATTTGTTCTGCATGTAAGTCGCAGGTTAAAACACGGTCTACGCCTACACTAGATAAGAAATCCGCAACAACTTTAGCCGTGATAGGAACACGGGCTGAACGAACACGGCGATCCTGACGGGCATAGCCGAAGTAAGGAATAACAGCAGTGATACGACCAGCGGAAGCTCGACGTAATGCATCAACCATGACCACTAATTCCATTAAGTTATCATTAGTTGGTGCGCAGGTTGATTGAATGATAAAAACATCACCACCACGTACGTTTTCGTTGATTTGCACACTGACTTCACCGTCGCTAAAACGACCTACAGCAGCGTCTCCTAAGCTAGTATAGAGTCGATTGGCAACACGTTGAGCCAGTTCCGGGGTTGCGTTACCAGCAAAAAGCTTCATATCGGGCACGAGAAAAACCTCAGGCTTGCGTCCAGAGAGAGATATTGTTGACCTGTAAAGAACGTGTTTATCAACATAGGGTTTGTAAACATCATAGTTACGGGTGCAATAACACAGGTATCCTTGAGCGGAATAAATGCACAGGGGAAATGTTAACGCCTTGCGCCACAAATCCGTGCACCCACTCAGGGGCGTTAATTAACACTTCACTAGCGGCCTCTTGCGATTCAAACTCACCGAATACACAAGCACCTGTCCCAGTTAAGCGTGACGGTGCATATTCTAACAGCCACGAAAGCAGATATTCAACCTCACGAAAACGTTTTCTTGCGATCATTTCACAGTCATTTGCAAACGGAGCCTGTAATAATGCGCCCAGAGAGCGAATAGGCGAATTACGTTTTAATTCTGGATCTGTGAAGATTGTCGGGGTTGGGATAGAAATTCCGGGGTGAGCAACTAAATACCAACACTCTTTGGGTGATGCTGGGGTTAATATTTCACCAACACCCTCAGCAAAAGCGGCATGCCCTTTAACAAATACCGGCACATCTGCGCCTAACGTCACGCCGAGTGTGGCTAATGTTTCATCGCTTAGGCCTGCTTGCCAATGGTAATTAAGGGCTATCAGTGTTGTCGCAGCATTGGAAGAGCCTCCCCCTAAACCTCCTCCCATAGGCAGTTTTTTATCAATACTAATATCTGCCCCTTGATAGCGTAGGGGAATATGGTGCTGATGGCAGTATTGACGTAATAATTTGGCTGCTTTAATAATCAGATTATCTTCATCTGCAACCCCTTCGACGGGGGTTAAGATGGTTAACTGAGTATCATTACGGGGTGTAAAAGTCAGCGTATCGCCATAATCTAAAAATTGAAATAAGGTTTGTAGATTATGGTAACCATCGGGGCGTTTCCCGGTAATGTAGAGAAAAAGATTTAATTTGGCAGGAGAGGGCCAACTTAGTGTCATTGCTGTATATCCCAGTTATCCATTTTTAATTTTATCGTACGTTCACCTTGTTTTAATTCAAGGCGCTGTGGCAAGTTCGGTGTTATTGCGGTGTCATAGGATTGGTAGGTTACCACCCAATCACCTTCTAGGGTTGGCCATGTAACCGATTTTAAAAGATGATTTGCATCGAGTTCAAAATCCGTGGCATCACCCGGTAAACCAATTAACCAAGCGCGTAAATTTTTTAAAGGGATCACCATGCCGGTGAGCTGATAAATCATTTCAGTTGGATTGTCACTATAATACTTTTTACCACCATTATCAGTCACTTCAATCACACCAGGCATCACATTTAAGTCTAGCTCTGTCGTCCCCAATGGATTGGTTAAAAGTAAGCGATAGCGATCGGTATCTTTATCTTGCCAATAGAAACGTGCGTAAGTTTTATAGGTGCCTTCAATGTAAGCGAAGGCGCCACGTGTTTCATATTGTGAAATCTTATTTAATGCTTGTTGACGCGATTGCCATTGAACATCGTTATCTGACGCTGAACCTTGTGTTTGTATATTATTTAAATTACATGCACTTAGTAGCAGCGCAGCTAGCGGAAGGAGACGCAAAAGTGATTTGGTTGGAAAAATGCGTGAGCGCATAGCTGAGATATTCCTTACATTCGTTCTTTGTTGCAAAAAAGCGTATCATAAACGCGAAGATATAACGATATTTCGTTAAATAGTCGATTGAATTTGCCTATCATACAAGTAAGCACTTTTATTGAAAGAGTTCATCAAGTAGAATGGCGGCAATGAAGAGTCCATACTAAATGCGCTGTTTTAGGTTTATACTAAGTCAAGTCGCGAGTCGGTATTTATTCATAACTCAATTATAAGATATGACGTTATTAGCATTAGGTATTAATCACAAAACAGCCCCCGTAGCGTTACGTGAGAAAGTCTCTTTTTCTCCTGATACCATGGGTGACGCCTTAAATAACTTGTTACAGCAACCTGCTGTAAGAGGTGGTGTAGTGCTGTCTACTTGTAACCGTACTGAGCTTTATCTGAGTCTAGAAGATAAAGAAAATAGCCATGAACAACTGATCAGTTGGTTATGTCAGTATCACCAAATTGAGCCTCATGAGCTTAAAAATAGTGTTTATTGGCATCAAGATAATCAGGCAGTGAGCCACCTGATGCGCGTTGCTAGTGGTTTAGATTCCTTGGTATTAGGTGAACCGCAAATTTTAGGGCAAGTCAAAAAAGCGTTTGCCGATTCTCAAAACTATCACTCGCTCTCTTCAGAGCTGGAACGTCTGTTTCAGAAATCCTTTTCAGTTGCGAAAAGAGTGAGAACAGAGACCCAAATTGGTGCTAATGCTGTTTCTGTCGCTTTTGCTGCCTGTACTTTAGCGCGCCAAATCTTTGAGTCATTATCATCATTGACTATCTTATTGGTCGGTGCGGGTGAAACGATTGAATTAGTGGCGCGTCACTTACGTGAACATCAAGTCAAAAAAATCATTATTGCTAATCGCACCAAAGAGCGAGCGCAACGTTTAGCGAATGAAGTTGACGCTGAGGTTATCACTTTATCTGATATTGATGAGTCACTTTCTCAAGCGGATATTGTGATCAGTTCAACAGCAAGTCCGTTGCCTATTATTGGCAAAGGCATGGTAGAAAGGGCGTTAAAGAAACGTCGTAATCAACCAATGCTACTCGTTGATATTGCTGTGCCTCGTGATATTGAACAAGATATTGAAAAACTGAGTAACGTTTATCTTTATAGTGTTGATGATTTAGAAGCTATCATTCAGCATAACCGTGAACAGCGCCAAGCCGCAGCCATTGAAGCTGAACATATCGTGCAACAAGAGAGTGGCCAATTTATGGATTGGTTACGTGCTCAAGGTGCTGTCGGGGCGATTAGAGAATATCGCGATAGTGCAGAAATGTTACGTGCAGAAATGGCAGAAAAAGCGATTACATTGATACAAAATGGCGCTGATGCAGAAAAAGTGATCCAACAGCTTTCTCATCAGTTGATGAATCGCCTTATTCATACACCAACCAAATCTCTTCAACAGGCTGCCAGTGATGGTGATATTGAACGCCTGAATCTCTTACGTGAAAGTTTGGGTATTACCCATAATTAACTTTATCTAACAGGATCTTAATCTACGAATGAAGCCTTCTATTGTCGCTAAGTTGGAAGCTCTACAAGAGCGTTATGAAGAAATTCAAGCACTTCTAGCAGAAGCTGATGTTATTGCCTCTCAGGAGCGTTTTCGTGCGCTTTCAAAAGAGTATGCTCAATTAACGGATGTCACATCTTGTTATCGTCAATGGCGAAAAGTGCAAGATGATATGGAAGCGGCAGAAATGATGCTTGATGATCCTGAAATGAAAGAGATGGCTCAAGAAGAGCTAAAAGAAGCACAAAGCGTCAATGAGGAGCTAGAACAGCAACTTCAAGTACTGTTATTACCTAAAGATCCTGATGATGAGTTCAACTGTTTCCTTGAAATTCGTGCCGGAACAGGGGGGGATGAAGCCGCACTTTTCGCCGGTGACCTGTTCCGTATGTATAGCCGTTATGCCGAAGCACGTCGTTGGCGTATTGAAGTGATGAATGCAAACGAAGGCGAACATGGCGGTTATAAAGAGATCATTGCCAAAGTCATTGGTGATGGTGCTTATGGGGTACTGAAATTTGAATCAGGCGGACATCGTGTACAACGCGTGCCTGAAACAGAATCTCAAGGACGCATTCATACTTCTGCTTGTACTGTTGCGGTATTGCCTGAAGTGCCAGAAGCGGAATTACCCGAAATTAGCCCAAGTGATTTACGTATTGATACTTTTCGCTCATCAGGGGCGGGTGGTCAGCACGTAAATACCACGGATTCGGCCATCCGTATTACGCATATCCCGACGGGCATTGTGGTAGAGTGTCAGGATGAGCGTTCTCAACATAAAAACAAAGCGAAAGCAATGTCAGTATTAGGTGCGCGTATTCGTGCTGCCGAAGTACAAAAACGTCAAGAAGCCGAAGCATCTGAACGCCGTAACTTATTAGGTTCAGGAGATCGTTCTGATCGTATTAGAACTTATAATTTCCCACAAGGTCGCGTGACGGATCATCGCATCAACCTTACTCTTTACCGGTTAGATGAGGTGATGGAAGGTAAACTAGATGCACTTATTCAACCTATTGTCACTGAATATCAAGCCGATCAGCTATCCGCTTTATCTGAGCAAGATTAATGAATTATAAACAATGGCTGCATCAAGCAGCCTTGCAATTAATTGATAGTGACAGCCCAAAGCGGGACGCAGAAATTCTATTAGGGCACGTAACAAAACGTGCTCGTACTTATTTGATTGCTTTTAGTGAAACTGTACTTTTAGAAGATGAACTAGTGCAATTGTCATCCCTCCTTGCTCGACGTATAAAGGGCGAGCCTATCGCTTATTTAGTAGGAGAGAGAGAATTTTGGTCACTACCTTTAAAAGTCTCTCCTGCAACACTTATCCCTCGGCCTGATACCGAATGTCTAGTTGAAAAAGCATTAGAGAAACTCTCTGTACAAGCAAGCCGAATTTTAGATTTAGGTACGGGGACAGGGGCTATTGCCTTAGCGATAGCTTCGGAACGTTCTGACAGTCGTGTCCTGGGTGTTGATTTTCAACCAGAAGCGGTAGCATTAGCGATAGAAAATGCACAACATTTGGCACTTAGCAACGTAGAATTTATGGAAAGTTGCTGGTTTAGTTCACTCTCTGGTTATCAATTTGATATGATAATCAGCAATCCTCCTTATATTGATGAAGAAGATGAACATCTTTATCAAGGAGACGTTCGCTTTGAGCCATTAACCGCATTGGTCGCGGCAGATCATGGTTTTGCTGATATTGAGCTTATTATTACAAATGCCCGTCAGTTTTTAGCTAATAACGGTTGGGTATTAATAGAGCATGGTTGGCAGCAAGGTGAAAGAGTACGTAATATTTTTATTGATAAGGGTTACTGCTGCGTGGAAACTTTCCGTGATTACGGCGGTAATGAGCGAGTGACAGTAGGTCGTTGGAATGATGATAGAAACCATAGCTGATTACGAATTTAACAAAGCCCCTTTGGTTAAGGGTATGATCCTTATCTCTCAGGCAATTCGCCCAGATTTTCCGGTCACTTCAGTTGGCTATCAATTGGCACAGCTGGTGGAGCAAGCAGAAGCGGAAATTCCCCAGCAAGCCAGTATACAAGAGAGAATTGATGCACTGCTGAAGCTATTTTATAAACAATGGCATTTCAGTGGTGCAAGTGGCAAATATTGTCTTTCTGATACGTTATGGTTAGATAAAGTATTGGCCACTCATATTGGTTCACCTGTGTCATTAGGTTCCATTTTAATTTATATCGCACAGGCAATAAATTTACCGTTAGCGCCAGTTATTTTTCCTACACAGTTAATTATCAGAATAGATATTCCGGATGAAAAACCACTTTTCTTAAATCCCATTAATGGTGAATATCTTTCTCGTCATACTTTAGACGTTTGGCTAAAAGGTAATGTAGGCAGTACATCTGAGCTATCAGCATCCGATCTAGAAGAGTCAGAACACAGTTCTATTATTCGCAAGTTATTAGATACACTCAAAGTCTCTTTAATGGAAGAAAAGAAGATGGAGCAGGCACTTAAGACCAGTGAAACGGTGTTATTGTTTGATCCAGAAGATCCCTATGAAATACGTGATCGTGGGCTGATTTATGCTCAATTAGAGTGTAATCATGTGGCATTGTCTGATCTTAACTATTTTGTTGAACAGTGTCCGGAAGATCCCATTTCAGAGATGATTAAAATTCAAATTCATTCAATAGAACAGCATCCTGTTGTTTTACATTAAAATTTAATCCCGTACTGGGTATATAACGGTACATGGCAAAATAAGATAGGAATAGATATGCAACATAAAGTGGTGAGTATTGGTGATATCAAGGTAGCAAATAATCTACCCTTTGTGCTCTTTGGTGGCATGAATGTATTGGAATCGCGCGATTTAGCCATGCGTATTTGTGAGCATTACGTTACGGTTACTCAAAAATTAGATATTCCTTATGTATTTAAGGCCTCTTTTGATAAAGCAAACCGCTCATCTATCCACTCTTATCGTGGACCGGGTCTTGATGAAGGAATGAAAATTTTCCAAGAGCTAAAAGAGACTTTTGGGGTAAAAATTATCACGGATGTTCATGAACCTTCACAAGCTCAGCCTGTATCTGAAGTCGTTGATGTTATTCAGCTACCGGCATTCTTAGCGCGTCAAACCGATTTGGTTGAGGCAATGGCCAAAACCGGTGCGGTAATTAACGTGAAAAAGCCACAGTTTGTTAGCCCTGGTCAAATGGGAAATATCGTCGAGAAATTTAAAGAAGGCGGTAACGACCAAGTGATTTTATGTGATCGTGGTAGTAATTTTGGTTACGATAATTTAGTGGTCGATATGCTAGGTTTTCATGTCATGATGCAAGCCTCAGAAGGGGCTCCAGTGATTTTTGATGTTACCCACTCACTACAATGCCGTGATCCATTCGGTGCGGCTTCTGGTGGTCGTCGTGGACAAGTCGCTGAGTTAGCTCGTGCAGGTATGGCTGTGGGTCTGGCAGGGTTATTTCTTGAAGCTCATCCCGATCCTGATCATGCCCGCTGTGATGGTCCATCAGCTTTACCATTAGCTAAATTAGAACCTTTCTTAGCTCAAATTAAAGCGATTGACTCTCTGGTAAAAAGCTTCCCTGAGTTAGATACCAGTAAATAAACTTGTTATGCAACTACACACTGTAGTGAATATGTTCGGCGCTGATCTCCAGCGCCGTTATCATGAAAAAATCCACAAAATAACCCTTCATGGTGGTTTTAGTTGTCCTAATCGAGATGGCACATTAGGACGAGGAGGGTGTACATTTTGCAATGTCTCTTCTTTTGCTGATGAGCAAACGCAATATCACTCTATTGAAGAGCAAATCGCCTACCAAGCTAAGCATATTACCCGTGCTCGCCGTTATTTAGCTTATTTTCAAGCCTATACTAGTACCTATGCAGAAGTAGAACATCTACGAAAAATGTATGAAAGTGCATTATTACAAGCCAATATGGTTGGATTATGTGTGGGAACACGCCCTGATTGTGTGCCCGTCAGTGTGTTAGATCTACTGCAAGGCTATTGCGAACAAGGTTATGAAGTATGGTTAGAGTTAGGATTACAAACTGCACATAATAAGACATTAAAGCATATTAATCGTGGTCATGATTTTCAATGTTATCAAGCAACCACAAAAGAAGCGCGTCGCCGAGGTTTAAAGGTGTGTACGCATCTTATTATCGGTTTACCTCGTGAAGATCATCAGTTAAATATGCAAACCTTAGAGCAGGTAGTAGAAACCGGTGTTGATGGACTAAAATTACACCCTTTACACATAGTTGAGGGGAGTACGATAGCCAAAGCATGGAAAGCAGGGCGTATTAGTGCATTAACACAACAACAATATGTTTATACTGCTGGTGAAATAATCCGTCATACTCCTGCAGAAGTTGTTTATCATCGTGTTTGTGCCAGTGCCAGAAAACCTACTTTATTAGCCCCTGAATGGTGTGAAAATCACTGGTTGGGTATGAATGCACTCTATCAATACTTATTAGAAAAAGGCGTACAAGGTAGTGGGATAAATAAGCCTTTTGTGGCTAATTGTAAATAATTATCCACTCAACATAAAATCACTTGTAACTTTTTTAATCATACTGTACGCTTTGAAGCTGTACAAAGGAGGTTGCTATGGCTCAAGCACTAGTAGAAAACAGTGAACGAGTGTCAATTCGTATCACTACAGAAGATAAATCACTGCTGGTTCGTGCTGCTAGTTTGGAAAATACAAACTTAACAGAGTTTGTACTTCGTAATATTGTACCTGTAGCTCGGCAAGTTATTGAAAATAATGAGCGTTTAAAATTATCAGAAAAAGACACATTACGTGTTATGGAACTTTTAGATAATCCACCAAAGCCTAATGCTAAACTACTTGCAGCGGCTTTTGCTCTACCGGACAATGCATGACAATACCAAATTGGCACGAAGAAGCGATCAGTAAAAAACATAATAGAAATGGATTTAATTGTGGCGATGCAGTACTAAACCAATTTCTGTATCGCCATGCAAGACAAAATCATGAGAATGGTAGTGCGAAAACATATTTAGCTATCAATAATAGTAATAATATTATATTAGGTTATTACAGCTTATGTCCTGCTTCTATTGAGTTCGAAAGAACGCCCGAATTGATCAAACATGGCTTAGCGCGTCATGATATCCCTGTTTTTAAACTTGCACGACTAGCTACGGATCTATCCGTTCAAGGAAAAGGTTTGGGTGGGCAATTATTGCTTGCAGCAGGAAGGCGTTGTCTTTCCGTTGCTAGTGAATTGGGAGGCGTTGCTTTACTTATAGATGCTAAAAATGAACGAGTCGCTAATTGGTATATTAGCTACGGGGCAATACCATTATTAGATACCCCTCTTTCTTTATTAATTTCCTTTAAAACCATTTATACTGCACTTTCAATGGCAAATAAAATATAAATAATAACTTAATAATTAAGCCCTTAATTAAATAGTGTAAATTAAGGGCTTAAAGATTTTTATAATTAATAATTAAAAAACTACTGAATTAATTCCATATCATCCAGCGCTTTTTGTAGCGAAGGATAAAAATTAAGTGTGCCATCAATTGGCGTTACTCGTGCTCTTGCTAATGTCTTTAATGGCTGGAAGGGAATATCACAAACAATAATATGAGTATCATGTTGCACATCCGCCACAAAGTGTTGGAAAGCATGTAATCCCCCAGCATCTAATACAGGTACTGCATCCCATTGCATAATAAGAGTTTTATATCCTTTACTACGTTCACGTAATTCATTAAAAATACGCTCGGCGGCAGCAAAGAATAGCGGACCATTAACACGCACAACTAATAATTGTTTATCATCATCAGTATAAGTTGATTCTGTTATTTTCGTCATATTAGCAATACGACGCATAAATAATAAAGAGGCTAATACAATGCCGATAGTGATCGCAATAACCATATCAAACAGCACGGTAAGCGATAAACATAATACTAAAACGATAATATCGTCTTTTGGTGCATGACGAATAAGATCGATAACTTTACGAGCTTCACTCATATTCCATGCAACAATTAATAACAATGCAGACATTGCTGCTAATGGTAAATAAGAGAGAAAAGGTGCTAAAACCAGTAAAGTTACTAAAACTAATAAAGAGTGCACAATCGCAGATACAGGGGACGTTGCACCGGCACGTACGTTTGCCGCTGAGCGGGCAATAGCCGCAGTTGCGGTGATCCCACCAAAGAAAGGCGCTACAATATTACCAATACCTTGACCGACTAACTCACCATTAGAGTGATGTTTTTTCCCCGTCATACCATCAAGCACCACAGCACAGAGGAGTGATTCAATCGCACCTAACATTGCCATTGAAAAAGCGGCGGGTAATAACGCACTGACCGAGCTCCAATTTAATGCAATAGACTCACCACTACTGGGTAAATTCCACGGTAGCACAAATTGTGGCAGGATCGGCGGAATGCCTTGTCCTGTTGAACCATCAGGCAATAGATAGCTAAATTGTGAACCAATGGTGGCAACATCATGGCCAAATAAATTAACTATCCCCATAACAGCTGTACCGGCAATTAATGCTGGTAAATGGCCGGGAAGGCGTAAATTCAATTTAGGCCAATAAATTAATACTAAGAGAGTGGTTACGCCTATTAATGTATCTCCAAGATGGATTGTCGGTAGAGCGGCACCTAGAGCAATCACTTTATCAATATAGGTTTCTGGGACATGCGACATTTCTAAGCCAAAGAAATCTTTGATTTGCATGGTGGCGATAGTGATGGCAATCCCCGAAGTAAATCCTAATGTGACAGAAACGGGAATATATTCAATGAGCTTACCAAAACGAGCTAACCCCATAACCACTAAAATAATCCCAGACATCAAAGTGGCAATTAATAGCCCACTTAAACCAAATTGTTGTGAAACAGGATAAAGTATCACCACAAAGGCGGCAGTAGGCCCTGAAACACTGTAGCGAGAGCCACCTGTTACAGCGATAATAATACCGGCAATAGCTGCGGTATAAAGACCGTATTGCGGGGGAACACCGCTACCAATAGCCAATGCCATTGCCAGTGGTATTGCGATAATGCCGACGGTGATCCCTGCAATAATATCTTTTAATAAACGGGCAAAAGAGTAAGGCTCTTTTACACATGCATCAATAAATGCACTAAAGGGGCGAACCCGGTTAACTTTATGCGTTTTCATTTAGGCTTAAACCAAAATAAGAAGTCAAATGCCGAATAAAGGCGATAAAAAAGAGCAGAAAGGATATCGCTTTTATTTGCTAATAATAATGTGATATATCAAATTATTAAACACTATCTTAATACTTAGCGAAAATTAAAGCAATTAATTGAAAAACTTAAGCAAAAGAGATAACGTTATGTAACGTATTGTATTTATTCTGTTACTTTCATGAAAAAGAAGTTTGACGTTATTCTATAAATTATATAAAGCGTTTTATTTTAGAATAATTGTCATTAAAAATAGTAATGCATAAAAATAGCTAAAAAGTATTTTATAAAATAAAGGAAAAAACAATTCTATAAATAAAGCTAATTAGTGTATATGAAAAAGAGCATTTTTATTAAATAGACTAATTAAGTATCTAGAATCGGTTAATAGCAACGTATATAAAAACAATCACAATAAATTTATTATTACAATTTTAGTACTGGTAGCAAGCAGAACTTTGTAGCTGTATAGATTAAGGACAGCAAGACAAAAAAAAAACGCCTAGTTTTTTAACTAGGCGCTTTCTTAGAAGATGGCGGTGAGAGAGGGATTCGAACCCTCGATACGTTGCCGTATACACACTTTCCAGGCGTGCTCCTTCAGCCTCTCGGACATCTCACCGTATTGTGGTTAAACATGGCATTCATGCTCAACGGGGCGCTACTATAGGGAAAAGAGTGATAAGCGTCAACAGCTAAATGCGTTTTTTCCTTAACTTTTGTGCCAACCAGTCAAATAAAAAACAATATGAACAAGGCTTAAGCAAATAATGTGATCTCTTTTGAGATGTAACATCCATTTTTTAGCTAAATTTCGTTAGCTGGTTAACATTATCAACATTTTTCTTAACAACTTTTTCAAACAGACTTGAAATAAAAGCATAACCCTCGCACCCTATGGTAAAAATGCTGGAGGAAGGCAAAAATGAATATTATTTTTTATCATCCTTTTTTTGATGCAAATACATGGATAAGTGGAATGAAAGCACGACTTCCTGACGCGCATATTCGTGTTTGGGAGCATGGTGATGATAAGCCTGCTGATTATGCAATGGTCTGGCTTCCTCCCTATGAAATGTTAGCAAGCCGTAACCAATTAAAAGGTATTTTTGCACTTGGTGCGGGTGTTGATGCCATTTTAAAGCAAGAGCAACAAAAACCAGGCACATTACCCGCTGGGGTTCCGGTAATGCGCTTAGAAGACACGGGTATGGGTTTGCAAATGCAAGAGTATGCCATTGCTAAAGTGATGTATTATTTTCGCCGTATGGATGATTATAAACGTCAACAATCACAACGCTTATGGAAACAACTCCCCGCACATACTTATGATAATTTTATTATTGGTGTTTTGGGTGCAGGTGCATTAGGCGCAAGCGTAGCGACTAAGCTTGCTGAACTAGGCTTTAACGTGCGTTGCTGGAGTCGTAGTAAAAAGCAAATTAATCAGGTAGAGAGTTTTTATGGTAACGAGCAACTGAGCGATTTTGTTAAAGAGTGTCAGTTGTTAATCAATCTATTACCTTATACACCACAAACTCATGGTATTTTAAATTTCTCGCTTTTTGAACAGCTTAAACCTTCTTCTTATTTAATTAATTTGGCAAGGGGAGCACATCTTGTTGATCAAGATCTGCTAGAAGCTATCGATCAAGGTTATATTGCTGATGCCTCTTTAGATGTATTTAGCCAAGAGCCATTACCGGGTATGCATCCGTTTTGGACTCATCCTCGTATCTCTATTACACCGCATATTGCTGCTTTTACTATTCCAGATATTGCAATGGATACAATTGTTGAAAATATTCAACGTATTGAAAAGGGCGAAACACCTTTTGGTGTTGTGGATATGAAAAGTGGCTATTAAATAATATAGATATAATATATATATAAATAGACAATAAATTTTATTTTATTGTCTATTTTTTTTGCCTAAATTTTCAAAAAAAAAACTTTTTCTAAATTTTAGATAATGTAATAAAAAATAGGCTATAAAAGATATCTCTTATAATATGTCTTATCGATGATACCTCATCTGCTTGAAATGTTGAGGTGTTTATGATTGATAAAATAATGACATATGTTAATAAGTTAACAGAGGTTGGTGTTTTTAATAATTATAAATCAACAGATTATATTTCTGATGTGTCTAATACCCCTGCTGTATATAATAAAAATAAAAATATTAAACAGTTTAGCTTAAATAATGCCAATAATTATGTTTATCTTGGATCAACAAATAGTCCACTACTTAATAATATGGGAATTACCCTTGATGATGATGGAACTTTAATGTTAATAAAAGGGAAAACATATGATTTATTTACCGGATTAATTCAAAAGTACTTTAATGGAGGTTTTAAATATAATGTATTTCATATCAACTCTCAACATGGTGATGATATAAAATTTAAAGAACTATATGTCGATTATAATGGTTTTTTAATTGGGAGTAAGAGAGATAGTTCAGGAAATAATAATGAACTTTATAAAATAAAATTTAAAAAGATTGAAGGTGAATATAATTTAAGCGATGACGCCACCGATAATACTAATATTAATTTTATTATTGAATATGAAAAATATGAAATAGAAGATAGTTTAAAACATGATTTATCTAATATTAATAATATTATAGAAAAAGAAGAAGGAAATGTATTAAAAATAAATAGAGAAGGGATGCCTATTACTATAACTTTAAAAGATAATAAACTTTTTACATATGGCTTACCACCAACGCTAATGTTTAAAGGGGATGTCGTAGATGGTGAGAGTAAAAAAAATCAAATAAAATTGCCATTAAAATCAAAAGATAAAATATTAGCCATAAAACCGGTGTTAAATAAAATCCAACTTGTGGTTGATAAAGGTAATAAAATAAAAATATATTACTTTGATCCTCTGCATATTTTTGCATTAAAAGATTATCATTATGAAATCACTCGTCTAACTCAAGAGCCACCGTTATCTTTTTATTCAATGGTTGGAGAAAATAATTATAAAAACTATCATTCAGGACAGCCATTTTCTACTCAAAAAATAGGTAATTTTAGTGCTAAAAATATTCCCTTTTTTTCGTCGGCTATTGATAATGCAAGGGTTCACTTTGATAGGGCAAAACAACAATATGCATTAAAAAAATATGGTGCAATGGTAAAAGATATCGCAAAAAGTCTTGATCCTGGTATTAGGGGGATGTTTTCTACTATAAAAGCTATAGTTAATTCTGCTACATTACCGAGGACAATTAAAACAGATGCTCTAAATGGTGTAAAAAAGGCGATTAAACATGATTATCATCTGCTTAATAAATATATTACTGGAATTAACAATGGTAAATCTCAAGGTGAGGTTGTTTATTCTTTAGTAGAACAATTAAATGATAAAGAGAGCATTACAATTAGCCAGTATAATGATATTCGTGCATTCTTTGGTATTAGTGCATTTCATTTATCTCAAAATATTGGTGTGAGTGCGTTTCTTTTAGCTAATTTTGCGAAAACACATGCCCTAACAATTTCAAAAAATAAGCAAGATGAAGTTGTATTCTCATTTGTAAATAAAATGGATGCAGGGATTGCTACGGGCTTATCTGCTGGGATTATGAACAATGAACAAAAATGGAGAGAAGGGGCGTTTAATTATGGTTTTGTAACACCGTTAATGGCCACTGTGATACTCGATTATCATTATGAAAAAAAATCTAATTTTTCATTTAAAATTCAACCAAAAGATTTAGTCGAATTTATTAATCAAGGGGTATCTCTTACAGAGAGTGAACTTAAGGATAATGCAACGCTGGAATTTAATAGAACACAAAACGCGTCATTAGGTGTTGAACTTAGAAGTGAAGTCAGTTTTGATGTGGGAGTTTCTGCTAATGAAAAAATAGAATTTAATTTACCGAGAAATGCGGTTGGTGCTAATCTCTCTTTAAAAATAATAAATGTTATTCACAATATAAATAAATTTATTGGTCATGGAGAGACTAAAGCAAAACAGTTGGAAAGAAATATTGATGTTGAGTATTTTAGTGGAAGTTTTGAATTATACCGAGATTTAAAATTTACACCTTCAGCGACAAAAGCATCGCATAACATTCACTGGTATCCATTGACATCATTGAAAAATTTTGAAGTCATTTTAGAAAAAAAAGTTAATTCACTATTTAAACATAGAATTTATGATGACAAAATCAAACAAGATAAAAAAGATTTTGAAGCACATAAAAATAACTTAAAAGGACTTTATAAAAGAGTACTTAAAATAAATAAGCTATTTGATAAATATCCTATTCAATACGATGTTAAAAGAAGCATAAATAAACTTGATCATGTTTATTTGCAGTTGGATGCAAATAAGAAATTAAAAAACAAACTAAATCCACAATTGATGGAGAATGATCTTGCTCTCAATAGTGATGTTATAGATAACTTAATAGATCTAGTACACAATAATAACAGAGTACAACAATTCTTAGCTGATTTAACAGAAAAGAAAAAAATACTTTCTTCACAGCAAAAAAATAATATGAATGAAAAATTTACGCCATATTTTATTTCTAAATATCAGCTAAATAGTGAGGGGAGAACGCGTTATACGGTGCTTGAAACTCAACTGAAAGAGCTTATCAATGAGGTGAAAACAGATGAAAATCTAACAGTCAATGATATAAAAGATAAATTAGATAATTTCTATAATAACGCGAAACAAGAGTTAAATAATATTGAATACCAGCTTAATTCAATAGATGTGATGTCTATAAGTGAACTTGCTGATAAAGCAAAATCATTTCCTCTTGCTTTTTTACGATTAGAAAGCAAAAAGTCTATTATGCATCACCAAGTTAAAGGTGAAATTAATTTTTTATATGATAAATATGAAAAGCAATTGGAGAAAATAACCACCAATTATTATTTTCACTAAACCATTTGTTTTTCTTATCTTTATTTTGGGGTGATGTGTAACTTAATATATTATTATTCAATGTTTTTTAGTTTTTTATAATAGCTCTCTATGGAATAATATCTTATATTTCAATGTGTTTTTCTTTTTTATAGAATTTAGTTCTAATAAATTCATGTAATCGAAAGGATAAGTTTATTAGATTGTCATTTGGCTTAATATGGTGCTATAAGATAGTTTCCCCTGTTAATCAGACAATATGACTAATGAATATAGCAAGTCTTCTTGAACAAATTGCAGATAAAGGTTGGTGTGTATGGGATGACTTCCTTACACCAGAGGCGGTTAAACAATTACGTGCTTGTTTTGGTGATGATGCACAACAAGCACGTATAGGACGTCATGAAAACCTATTAGCAGAAACCACGATACGCAGTGATAAAATTCGTTGGCTAGAGCCGCAAATGGGAGAGCCAGTTCAACATTATCTTATGCAAATGGAAAGCATTCAACGAGCAGTTAATCGTGAGTTCTTTTTAGGGCTGTTTGAATATGAAGCGCATTTCGCTTGTTATGAAAAAGGTGCTTTCTATAAAAAACATCTTGATGCATTTAAAGAAAATGTCACAAGACGTTTAACGACAGTGTTATATCTTAATGATGAATGGACACAACAAGATGGTGGAGAACTAGTTATTTATGATCTGGATGATAATCAATTAGCGACAGTTGCCCCTCAAGGTGGCCGTTTAGTGGTTTTTCTTTCAGAACAATTTCCACATGAAGTATTACCTACTCATAAAGAGAGGATCAGTATTGCAGGGTGGTTTCGAGTTAATGGTGTCAGAGATAATTTTCTCGATATCGCCAGCTAAATGATGCAATAAAGTGTTATTGTCGTAATAGAAATAACATGGGATTAGGCGCGTTTCTTATATTAGGCTATATAGCTTAATGATAAGAGCGCGCTTTTTCTGTTATTAATGACTGAAAATAATGTGTAATTAATGGAATAGAGTGAAAAGAGAATAAAGAAAATTGTTGATTTTCTGGTGGTTAACAGGACAATAAAACCAAACTTTATGGGGTAAAAATAGAATGAATGAATTTTCGATTGTCTGCCGTCTATTAGGTACATTATTTCAACGTGCACCGAGTGATGCTATTTTAGCACCGATCATAACCATGATAGCGGAAGATAAACTAAGCCAATTATGGCCATTAGAGCAAGATGAGCTGTTCAAAACGTTAAAAAGTAGCGTAGCTGATTTAGCGGCAGTAGAAGCTGACTACCAATCGCTTTTTGCTGACCCAATACCCGCAGTATCTCTTTATGCACATGATTACGGTGATATAAAAGAGCAAGATATTCGTCAATTCTTAGTCACTCGAGGTATGCCTGTCACCGGATCAGCGACAGATAGCTTTGGTGCGTTGTTACTTGCCGCTTCTTGGCTTGAAGATAATGCCGCACAAGATGAAGTATTAGCACAAACACAGTTATTTGACAACTATCTATTACCTTGGGCGGGAACTTTTTTAGGTAAGGTTGAAGCGCATGCTAAAACAAATTTTTATCGTACTTTAGCAGCAATTACGCGTGGTGCACTTTCTGCATTACGAGAAGAATTATCAGATGAAGAAGACGAAAAATAAATAATTAAATCCTATAATAAAAACGTTGATGTTTTCAACGGCACCCTAAAATAGCTATCTTATTTGGGTGCCGTTTCGCTTATTGCGCATGTTATGGCTAGAAAATAATTAATTTATATCAGTATTAATCCTATGACTCATCATCATGATTAATATTCAATATACATTATAATTATTTATATTTATAAAAACCAATGCCCTTATTACGATAAAAATATTTAATTAACCATTTTGTGATTAAAGTTGGATCACAAACTTACCCGGTTTAACTTCAATCCCTTTTGCTAATTTAAAGGCAGCCGCTTCTGCACTATTTTTTTCAGGGTTGAGCACATAAACAGGCTGATTATCAAAATAAGTCGCAATAGTCGTATCTAAGTAAGGTTTTAATGCCATTACAACCGGCTCCATTTTTTCAGGAGACACTTTATAGCTATCAATTTTCATTGACTTGATATATATCGCCCCAAGCTCTGCTTGATAAAAGGGCTGGCCTGATAAAGTTAAATTCACATTCGCGCCAGTTTTGCCAAACAAAGAATCAATTTTAAGAGAAGCACTACCAGAAAAGCTCACTTTTCCAGGCTCAGTACGACCAATTTGGATCGCTAAATCACTTAATGTGATATCGGCAGAAACAACACCGTCTTCCCCAATGTGTTTTTGTAATCCCGATTTTTGACTCAGATAGTCATTAATTACTTTTTCACTGACATCAAATTGTCTGATTTGATCACAGCCAGTCACTAAACTAGTTAATACAAATAAAGCAGTCAAAAAAATAGCTTTCATACACACTCCTTGATGGTAAACACGCTAAGTGTACCTGATCTCTATGGGGTAAGCATGGCTGTTTCAATTTTTTTACGATTAAATTGTCGATGTAGTGCGTAAAGGGTGATAAACCCTATTGTGCCTAATAAAAACCAAGGTAGTTCAGGCAGTTCAAGTTGTTTGCCAATATCATACATCCATCCCCCTCCGGTATAGCCAATCGCGCCACCAAAAGCTAACCCTAATCGACTAAAACCCATATAACTGCCTCGAGCACGAGGATCTGCTAAAGAGGCACTTAATGTTTCTCGAGCAGGCTCTGCGGTAATAGTGCCTAGGTAAAATAGGGTGATAATAAGAAATATGGCATGTAATGAGTGGGTGATCCCCACAGGAAACATACTGATACTCATCAGAAATAAACCTGCCATTAAGCGTTGTTCTAGGCGAAAATGTTTTTCACTCCAACGGGCAATAGGGTAAAGCAGTGTTAATGATAATAAAGCTTCAATCGCATACATCCATTTTACTGCGCTAGGGGTGCCGGCAATTTCATTAACAACAATCGGAAACATCAGCATAACTTGTACCGACAGTACAAAATATCCCGTAAGAGTAAGAACATATTGAACAAAACGTTTATCAAGAATAACGCGTTTTAGCCCTTCTTTTATCGGTGTTCTCGTGGTTGATATACGATAGGCAGGTAGTAACCAAGCATTAAAAATAGCCGCAAAAACGAATACGCCAGCGCCAACCCAACAAACTAAATGGAAATCATAAAGGAGTAACCAACTGCCAATTAAAGCCCCAATAACGGCACCCGCACTATCTTGCATTAATAATAAAGAATAAAACCGACCGCGTTCATAAGGGCGAGTTAATTTTATCACGAGGGCAGTTCTTGGTGGATCAAATAAAGTGCCACCGAGTGCAGATAAAATACAAGATAACCAAAGGATCCAAGGTTCATCCGCTAAAGCCATTAATGCAAAGCCAAGAGCACGTAATAGCATACCGGTAATAATCATCGGTTTAGCACCAAATCGGTCGGCGATGGCACCGCCAAAAATGCCTAAGCCTTGCTGAACAAGTTGTCTTAACCCAAGGGCAAAGCCGACAATCACACCCGCCCAGCCTAATTGCTCAACAAACCGAATTGATATTAAAGGGAATACGACAAAAAATCCTAAAACAACCAGCATATTGTCAAGGAGGAGAAAGTATTTCCCCAAGGTGCGAGCTTGTGTTACCAGTGCCATTATTCACCATAAGTTAAACAAATGATTTAAAATAAATAAAAGGGAGGGCAAAGACAGAGCTTTGTTTATCTATTCTGTCTGTTAATTTTATTAATTGATAGCTTATTATAGATGATATTTTTTTATTGATGATAATGCTAGAAATAGTAGGATTACTTCAGAATAAGATTAATCAAAAATACAACAGGACTGATATGTTTGGTTATCGTAGTGGGATCCCTAAAGTTCGTTTTGAAACGAAAAGAATGATCGTTCGCTTAGCTTATGAAAGAGATGCAGAGAAGTTAGCTAATTACTATACACTAAACCGCCATTTCTTGATCCCTTGGGAGCCAGTAAGAGATAAATCGCACTATTTACCTTCAGGGTGGGAGCACCGCTTACTTTATATAAATGAATTGCACCGCCAAGAGAGTGCTTTTCATTTTCTATTATTGACGCCAAAAGAAGATGAAGTCATAGGGGTTGCTAATTACAGCAATGTCATGCGTGGTGCTTTTAATGCCTGCTTTTTAGGTTATTCAGTCGGTGAGAAGTGGCAAGGGCAAGGCTATATGTCAGAAGCATTGCATGAAACATTACGCTTTATGCAACGTCAACAAGGAATGCATCGTATTATGGCAAATTATATGCCTCATAATTTACGCAGTGGTAATTTATTGGCTAAACATGGCTTTGAACGAGAAGGTTACGCTAAAAATTATCTGCAGATAAATCAAGAATGGCGTGATCATGTGCTTACCGCATTAACAACTCGTCCTTTTCCCAAAGGATAATGGCGAATATACATTAAAATATTGAGTTTTTTGACTAAGGCGAACTATTTTTTGATCAAAAAAACAGTTAAGTGTATTCCTAGCAAGTTGATGATTGATTTTTCAGTGTGAGAGACGGAGTATAGTCTCTTTCTTTTTATTCCTTACCACAACAAACACTAGAATGAACTATGAATTTACTTAAATCACTGGCTGCAGTGAGTTCGATGACGATGTTTTCACGAGTACTGGGCTTTATTCGTGATGCGATTATTGCGCGTATTTTTGGCGCAGGTATGGCAACCGATGCCTTTTTTGTTGCATTTAAACTACCTAATCTATTGCGACGCATTTTTGCCGAAGGCGCATTTTCACAGGCTTTTGTTCCTATTTTAGCGGAGTATAAAAGTCAACAGGGAGAAGAGGCAACTCGTACCTTTATTGCTTATGTATCGGGAATGCTGACGTTGATCTTAGCGATTGTCACAGTAATAGGGATAGTTGCCGCACCGTGGGTTATTTATATTACGGCCCCCGGTTTTGCGGATTCAGCGGATAAATTCCAACTCACAACGGATCTATTGAAAATCACCTTTCCCTATATTTTATTAATTTCATTAGCATCATTAACAGGGTCTATTTTAAATACTTGGAATCGCTTTTCTGTTCCAGCTTTTGCACCTACGTTGTTAAACGTGAGTATGATCTTTTTTGCTCTCGTTGTTGCTCCTTATTGTGATCCACCTATTATGGCGCTTGCTTGGGCTGTTTTAGCGGGAGGAATTTTACAGTTGGGGTATCAACTTCCGCATCTGAAAAAAATAGGGATGTTGGTATTACCGCGGATCTCGTTTAAAAATAGCGGAGTGTGGCGTGTTATTAAATTGATGGGACCCGCTATTTTAGGGGTTTCTGTCAGCCAAATTTCGCTGATCATCAATACTATTTTTGCCTCATTCTTGGTGTCTGGCTCAGTCTCTTGGATGTATTACGCTGATCGCCTAATGGAACTTCCTACTGGTGTGTTAGGGGTGGCATTAGGAACAATTCTATTACCTTCATTATCTAAAAGTTTTGCCAGCGGCAACACACAAGAATATCAGAAATTAATGGATTGGGGATTAAGGCTTTGTTTTTTATTGGCTTTACCTTGTACCTTGGGTTTGGCTTTATTATCAGGCCCTTTAACCATTTCGTTATTTCAATATGGTAATTTTAATGGGCACGATGCGCTAATGACTCAACAAGCATTAGTGGCGTATTGCATTGGGTTAATGGGGTTAATTATTATAAAAATATTAGCACCGGGCTTTTATTCTCGCCAAGATATTAAAACCCCGGTTAAAATTGCCATTGCAACGCTTATTTTGACTCAATTAATGAACCTTGCTTTTGTTGGGAGTTTAAAGCATGTGGGACTGGCTCTTTCGATTGGATTAGCCGCTTGTTTTAATGCAGGAATGCTATTTTGGCAAATCCGTAAACAAGATATTTATCAACCATTAGCGGGTTGGCCTATCTTTTTATTAAAACTTGCTATTGCGTTAGCTGTGATGAGTGCTGTATTAGTCGGCATGCTATGGGTGATGCCTGATTGGCAACAAGGGAATATGCTAATGCGTATTTTACGTTTATTACTTGTTGTTGTAGCTGGTGCCGCAAGTTATTTTGTCACTTTATATGCTGTTGGATTTAGACCGAAACATTTTTCTCTACGAGCATTATAATTTTATTGTCAAACTGGCGCCTCACTGAGTGTAACAAAGTGGGGCGTTGTCTATTTATTACCGCTATTTAACATCACCTATAGTTAGTACTTTTCTCTTATTTTAGACAAAAAATATTGTTATCTAGATCACATTTATACCATGTAATTTACGCAATAAAATACATAATTAAACTTTCTAGCGAATAGTCGTGAAGGAAAACAAGAGATAAATGTTTATTTTTTTATTAATTTTTTTTCTGTCAAATAAATAAATTTTCCATTTTTTGCTTATATTAGCCCATATTTAACCGTTAATTAATAAGAAAAACTTAACATATTTTAAAGATGACGGGTTTAGACAAATTGTGTACTTTAAGTGATATTTTACATAAAGTAAAAAAATAGACGCTATTTTCTAGCAACTTACGCTTTGACAAATTATCTTTTTTTAGATAAACTCTCTTGTGTTGTTTAGGTTTAAAAATTGACACATCTGTTAAATATTTCTTACTAAATGATGAGATATTACGAATATTTCAAAATGTTGAGCTATATTTTAAAACATTTGAATTCTTTGATTTGAGACATATTATTATTTTTTCATTCAGGTAGATTAACAGTGACTGTAAAGTTATTTGCTTGTTATCGTTCAGTACTACTGAAAGCAATCATATCTATTTTGTCTGCGCTTCGGATAGATAATGCGATTGCTAGGGATAAGCAGTGAACAGTAGATTGTGTTAATAATGAAATTTATTTTGGATCTGTGATTGGTAAGTAGTTATAACTACTCATTTTAGGTCTAAAACCTTATAGTGGTTTTTTCATTTCTCCCGTCTTTGTTTTCTGTTTTTCCCTCTCTTTTCTTATTCTTGAATACCTTTCTTTATTTTTTCTATTAATAGCTCTATAACGCAAATTATTTTCTATCTAATTTATTATAATTAACTAAGCTATCAAGCGTTATAACCGTTGAATATGTAGAATAAAAACTACTAAATAATCATTTAACGAGTATTTTATCACACTAAAAAATAAAGTGTGTTTTAGGAGCGATTATGAAAAAGGCCATTATCCTTTCGGTATCATTAGCCACATTATTTCTTGCTGGTTGTACTGCAGATGGAAAAATCAAAACCTCTCAACTGACACCCGTTAACTGTGTCGGCGTATTTAATAAAACTAATGAACAAGTCAGCTTTACGGCAAAAGATGTTGATCAGCGCTTATACAGCCCAGATAAGCCAATAGACAGTGTTGATGGTTGGATTGATGTTAAAGATGTTTCTGGTCTTCTCTGTGAGGATGTGATCACGGCTAATGAAGACTAGTGATATTAGCATCAAGGCATGGTTTATTGTTAGTTAAGATAGTAACGGTTAATCAACTCGCTATTAAGTTTCTATCTATTAAGTTTCTATAATGAAAAACCGATGGTGATTTCACCATCGGTTTTTTTAGATAAATATAATGGCTTAATTACATTCTATCGACAGTTTCAATACCTAAAGTCTCTAAGCCTTGCTTTAAGGTTCTTGCTGTTAAACGTGCTAGCTTAAGACGGCTTTGGCGTACATTGTCATCTTCGGCCGATAGAATAGGGCAGTTCTCGTAAAAACCTGAGAAGGACTGCGCTAAATCATATAAGTATGCACACATCACATGAGGTGTACCTTCACGTGCAACCTGCGTGATAGTCTCGTCAAACTGTACTAAACGTAGTGCCAGTTGTTTTTCATGAGGCTGTGTTAATGAGATAGGCTGGGTTAATGCGCTTTCATCTATTTCTGCACGTTTAAAGATAGAGGCAACACGAGTATAGGCATATTGCATATAAGGTGCAGTATTACCTTCAAAACTTAACATCAGATCCCAATCGAAAATATAATCGGTGGTTCTGTTCTTTGATAAATCTGCGTATTTAACAGCACCAATGCCCACTACACGAGCAATATTATTTAATTCCTCTTCATCCATATCAGGATTTTTTTCGCGAATTAATGTTAATGCTCTTTCATGAGCCTCATCGAGTAAGTCAGTTAAACGTACTGTGCCACCCGAGCGCGTTTTAAATGGACGCCCATCTTTACCTAACATCATGCCAAACATATGGTGTTCGAGTGACATACTATCAGGAATATAGCCTGCTTTACGGACAATAGTCCAAGCTTGCATTAAATGCTGATGTTGACGTGAGTCGATGTAATATAATACGCGGTTTGCATGTAATTGTTCATGGCGATATTTAGCACAGGCAATATCCGTTGTTGTATAAAGGTAACCACCATCTTTTTTCTGGATAATGACTCCCATTGGTTCGCCTTCCTTGTTTTTATATTCATCAAGGAAAACAACAGTAGCGCCTTCACTTTCAACAGCAAGACCTTTTGCTTTAAGATCAGCAACAATACCCGGCAACATTGGGTTATAAAGACTTTCACCCATAATATCATCTTCGGTTAAAGTGACATTAAGGCGTTGATAAGTTAGCTGATTTTGTTGCATTGTGATATCGACAAGCTTGCGCCACATAGTACGGCAGTATTCATCACCACCTTGTAGCCTAACGACATAATTACGGGCACGTTCAGCGAATACTTCATCTTCGTCATAACATTTCTTAGCTTCACGGTAAAACTCTTCGAGATCCGCTAATGCCATATCTGCGGCATTTTCATTTTGCTTTTTCTCTAAATAAGCAATCAGCATACCGAATTGCGTACCCCAATCACCAAGGTGATTAGCGCGAATAACATTATGACCTAAAAAAGAGAGAGTACGTGCGCTGGCATCACCAATAATGGTTGAACGCAAGTGACCCACATGCATTTGCTTTGCAACGTTAGGTGATGAGTAGTCAATCACAATCGTTTCAGGGGTTACCTTGGTAATATTAAGGTGCTCATCCGCTAATGCGAATTCGGCTTGTTGTGCAACCCAAACGGGTGATAAGAAGATATTGATAAAACCAGGGCCTGCTATTTCAACTTTATCTGCAATATCTGTGATATCAAGGTGTTCCAGAATTTTTTCTGCGAGTTGTCGGGGTGGGATACCCATTTTTTTTGCCGCTCCCATGACACCATTCGCCTGATAGTCACCAAATTGCACTTTAGCTGACTGACGGACAAGTGGTTCGCTATCAGCAGGGGCGCCAGCAGCGCTCATCGCCATACTGATTTTTTCTGAAAGAAAAGCCTGAATATTCACCGGGTTACCTTAAATTATTGAGAAAATAAAACCTGACGACATTAGCCAGACAGGTTTTTATAAAGAATATGAATTTAACCTTGAATTTATAACATATTCTAGCTAGAACATGCTACTATCTGCGCCTTATCTTTAAGGGTTTTTCTCTGTTTTTTCTCTTAGGTTACTTATCATGGTGCTTTTTTCCGCAATTCCTTTCTTAAATAACTTAACGCAAGAGCTTCCTCTATTTGCAAAAAATTTAACTCTACTGGCGAATAAACTATCCCTCGACCTTGATGCTTATCAAACCGATCATATATCGTTACGTTGTCACGATTTGGCGTTAGCAGAACAGTGGCGTAATGGCTTAAGTCAATGTGGCGAGTGTATTTCAGATAATATGATTAATGGGCGACCTATTTATCTCTTTAAGCTAGCCTCACCTTTAACACTGTTAGGCCAGCAAATATCTATTGTTGAGTTACCTTACCCAACAGATAAGAAATACCAATATCAAGGTTGGGAACATATTGAACAGGTAATAAATGTTGCCCCTGAAAAATTAGTTGAAAAGGTGATGACATTATTACCCCATCCTTTACCTGAAGGGATTAAAATTAAAATAAGTGAACCTAAAGCTGAAAAAGAACGTTTACCTAATCCAACCGTTGCCATAACCGATGGTATCGTTACCATAAAGTATCACCCATATTCCTTACTGAAAATTGTAGAAAGTGAGTGTTGAACAACATTTTTAGAAAATAAATTGCTTGTATCAGCACAAAATTCTGATATTGGAATTGAATGAGTAACGATATTCGACAACTATTATTAACAATTACTGATAGTAGTTGCTGAGAAATATCGTTATTTTCTAATTGCTTTCTGTATTAAGGATAGAGAGGGGTGGTATGGCAAAACTGGAGATTTGCTGCTTTGGTGCAGAATGCGCACTGATCGCAGAACGTTCGGGGGCTGATAGAATTGAGCTGTGTACAAGCCCGTCAGAAGGGGGTGTAACACCGAGTTATGGAATATTAAAACAAGTCATAGATCTCGTTCGTATCCCCGTTCATCCTATTATTCGTCCGCGTGGTGGTGATTTTTGTTATAGCCAAGCCGATTTTGCTGCGATGAAAAACGATATCAGTATGATCCGTGATATGGGGTTTTCCGGTGCTGTGGTTGGTATATTAAATGAAGAAGGTCACATTGATTTACCTAAAATGGCGATTTTGATGGAATTAGCAGGGCCTTTAGCCATTACGTTTCATCGCGCTTTTGATATGTGTATTAATCCATTGCTAGCGTTAGATCAGCTGACTCAATTAGGTGTTGCTCGTATTTTAACCTCAGGTCAGCAAGCTAATGCTGAATTAGGCTTACCTCTATTAAGAACACTGAATGAAAAAACCCAAGGGCCGATTATCATGGCGGGGGCGGGAGTTCGTTTAAGTAATATTCAGAAATTTTTAGACTCGGGATTACAAGAGATCCATAGCTCAGCGGGAAAACAGGCACCCTCGACAATGAATTATCGTAAAGCGGGGGTCACCATGAGTTCAGACAGCGAAGTGGATGAATTTACCCATTATTGTGTGGATGAAGATGTGGTGGGAGCAATGAAGGACATTATGAGTATTTATACAACATCTGTTAATTAATATAATCTTTTATAAATCGAAAGGGAGTGATAGTGTTTCACTCCCTTTATTAAACTCATTGACCAATAGCTAGATTATTAATAGCCAGACCAATCCAAGATGGAACGGGGCGATGTTTTCCGTCAGGTTGTGTTATCAAAGAGCACCACAAACCTGCTTCGTTACAAGATGAATCAGGCCTTGTATCACCTCTCACTGTGAATTCATCTGCCTTTAAAGCCAGCGCAGCTGAACCACCGCCATCTAACTCCATAGATTGCGCAATGCTAAGACCATAATATAAATGATGCAGATCATTGCGGCTTATTCCCTCTCTATAACTACCTCCTTGGAAAATATAAATAAGGCTATTGTTATCATCAGCACCCATTGCGAGTCGGGTTGTCTCTGAATCGCCAGAATCAGGGGTAGGGAGTGGTGTTAATCCGCGAACAGGTAAACCGGATCCTGATATAGCAATAAAGTGATATCCTGATAAAGAGAGTTCATTGGCATACAGTTCAATCGCAGGATCAGATACTTTTTTGCTATAGTAGATATCTATCCTAGATGTTTGATCTAACACCCAAAACAGTGCATCTAATGCGATTTGTTCATTATTGTTATTGATAAAGTAATTAGGCCCTGCAAAAAACTGATTGGGCTCGTTATGAGTACCATGAGTGGGCCCTTGCGCGATATTATCGTAATATATCCCTAATGGCACTGAGCAAAGATTACTCTGCCAAGTGGTGTTATTGAGTTGAGGACGAACATCAAAATAGTTTGCATTTAAAGCCACTAACGGTTTACCCAGCTTTATCCATGCCTGTTCTGGGGTATAAAGCTCCGCAGTCTGTGAAGTGCCATCCTGTGTTTTAGCATTTGTATTACCTTCGCAGCGGGCTGCCTCGCCTTGATGAGTATCACCTAATAGATGAGGAATAAGGTATTTTTCTTTTTCATGGATCCTAGGAATAATCAGTAGATTGCCGTTATTGGCTAATGTATAGGTTCCTGAGCCTGCATTCATTGGTATTTCATAATGACCACCAAAAACGATATGACTTGGTTTTCCTGTTGTTAATGTTTCTGATTTTGCGTTCTCAATGAGAGAAAGCATTGCATTATAGGTGATATGAGATTCGATATAAGCCTCGCCATTACGAGCATTATCCCCTGTTATCTGAAATGAACCTACTGCTTTACCATGCTCCCTAAAAATAAGCCATATCTGTTTTATATCTACGTTATAATCTCCCGAACGCACTGCGCTAAACTGCAATCTCTGCACATGTTCATCTATGTTATTAATATTTTCTGTTGATCTTATTTCTTGTGTTTTCCCTGTTAATTTATGAGTGGCATTGGCGATAATATCAATAGTTATCCCATCGTATTTCGCCCCTTTAAAGGATATCTTGTGTAGATAAACATCGATAAATAATGGTCTTAGATCTTTTCTATCACAAATATCAGTACTTAACTTTAAACTGACCGATTTATTATTGATATTTCGATTAGACATATTCACTTCTTTTCTTCCCCAGCAATTCCATTTTGCTGCTGGCGCGGGACTATTATCTTGCTTTGATGGCACAGTGGCAGAGAAGGCAGGAAATATACTGCACCCTATAATAATGGCTAATAAATAATGTTTTAACATAAAGTTTTCTCCATTTGGCTAACAATAATTTGATAAAAATTAAAATAGATCCTCATTAATAATGAATAAGTTAAAGATTAAAGTTAGCAAATGTTTTACTGCTTTTTATATTATAAAATTCCTCACAGTGGAGAATAATATTGAAATAGTGTTTATTGAGTTAAGTTTTATAATTAACAGACTGTTAAAAATAAATATCCAAAAAATAAAATAAAACAATAGAAGCTGCTAATAATATTTATCGTTAAGATTAAAAATAAAAAGATTATTAGTAGTAAAGACGCTAAAATTTTTTATTGCTTCTAGCGTCTATACTGTTTTAAAGTGGGGGCTAATTAGTTTGGTATGTTGCTATTAGAGTAATAATGTATTTGTTATACCACATTGTTTAACAAAATCTTCATCGTGAGAGATTAATAATAATGTTCCTTTATATTGAAATAATAAATTTTCCAATAACTGTTTAGAGTCTAAATCTAAATAATTATCTGGTTCATCTAATAATAAAACGGCAGGGGGTTGAGGACTATAAATTAATGCTAATAGTGTTGCTTTTAATTGCTCACCGCCACTGAGTGTTTCTAAAGGAAATAAAGACTTGTTACCTCGAATACGTAACATACCCAGTTTTGTGCGCCACTGCTCAATGGTCATTAATGGCTGATATTGATATAGCGCTTCAGCAACGGGTAATGATTTATCTAATAAAGTTAAATGTTGATCAAGATAGCAATAATTTGGGTTGAGACGATATTCGCCGGATAACGGGGATAGCTTGCCCATTAAACATTTTAATAAGGTTGACTTACCGCTGCCATTTTTACCTTGTATATGCCAATGTTCACCACCATAAGCGGAAAAGGAGTAGGGAGTTTGCTTGCCAAAAGGTAAAACAAGCTCTGTGGCAAATACATTTAACCGATGTCCATCACTTTGATAGTTTAATATTAATTTTTGCTGATGAATATGAGTTAACTCCTGTTCTAACTGTTGTTTTTGTGACTGCATATCATCCATAACGCGCTGATGTCGTTTAGCTATTGATGACTGTTTTTTCTCAGCTCGATTGGTTTGCATATCAAGAAGTAACAGTGATTGAGAGCCGCTGTTTCTTATCTTTTCACCTTGTTTACGTCGCTGTAATGCTTTTTGTAATGTTACATGTTGTTGGCGTTTTTCCTGTTTTATTTGACTATTGATACGCTCATTTGCAGCTTCGATTGAGGCTATTTGCGCATTTTTTTGTGTTTCATAAAGCGAATAATTACCGCCATATTCTTGTAAGCCTTTTTCACTCAGTTCAAATATATTTTCAGCATAAGATAATAAATGTCGATTATGGCTAATAAATAATACACCTGATTTATGATGCATTAATTGTTCAACGAGCCATTGCTGACCTTGATGATCAAGATGGTTATCTGGTTCATCTAATAATAGAAAATGATCGTCATGTAAAAAAGCCTGACATAATGCTAAACGCGTTTGCTCACCACCACTTAAGTGGGCAATAGGTGTATCAAGTGAAACCGGCAGTTGTGCTGAATGAAGTAAATTTTGCCAAGTCATGGGCAAATGCCACTTATCTTCAAGTAACTCAAAATCTTCTAATGAAGCACTGCCGTTATCAACCCGCTTAAATGCTTGAAAAAAAGTCTCTATACCTAAAGCATCAGCAATGGTATTACCTGTTAGGCGGGTAAGCTGATCGACATGAATAAAAGGCATACGCCACATGATATGGCCTGATGAAGGCAATAGTTTTTGTGCTAACAATTTTAACAGCACCGATTTTCCTTTACCGTTCTGACCAATTAAAGCATTTCTTTGGCAAGTCAGTGAATGAGTCAGCGGTGGGAAAAGCGCTTCTTGATTGAATTCAATATTAAGCTGAGAAAATTGACAGGCGATCGTCATAATTAAGCCTCCTAAAAAATAGGTGGCAGACAGCAATGATCTTAATTGAGTTTATAGAGCAATAAACGAGTGTCTGCCAGTAACAGAAAATGGATACCAAAACGGTATTGAGAGAATTTTCTGGCAGAATTTAGTTCATTGTAGGGAAGTACCTCTTGGAGAGAAAAAAGATAAAATCATGGAGAATTATAATGACAAAAAAACCTTAATCAATACTCATATAAAATTTATTGTTTATAGACACGGGGATTTTATATAAACAGAAAATAAAACCAACAGGTTATAAAAAGGGTATTATTGATAAATACCCTTTTTATAGAAATGACACGTGGTTAATTAAGGTTTAGTCGCAATTAAAATTGCCCGTTTAGGAGCTGGATAGCCTTCAACGGTTTTGGTGTGATCGAGAGGATCTAAGAATGCTTCTAATGAATCAGTCACCATCCAATCTGTTTTACGTTGCTCTTCAAGTGATGTGACATTTTCATCAACAATGCGTACATCTTTAAAACCGCATTTTTCTAACCATACTTTGAGCATTTTGGCTGACGGTATAAAGTACACATTACGCATCTGTGCATAGCGCTCACCAGGAATTAAACATTGGAACTCCTCACCATCAATCACAAGACTCTCTAATACTAATTCACCACCAGAAACGAGCTGATTTTTCAATTGCCAAAGATGATCAAGTGGTGAACGACGGTGGTAAAGAACCCCCATTGAAAATACTGTATCAAAAGCATTTAGTTCTGGCATTTGTTCAATGCCGACAGGGATTAAATGGGCACGCTGATCGTTACCTAATAATTTTCTGACTGCTTCAAATTGGCATAAAAAGAGCTGAGTGGGATCGATACCGACAACAAAATCAGCCCCTTCACCAAGCATCCGCCACATATGATAACCACTGCCACAACCAACATCTAAAACTAATCGGCCTTTAAGAGGCGAAAGATGGGGCAATACGCGATCCCATTTCCAATCTGAACGCCATTCAGTATCAATATTGACACCATAAAGAGAAAAAGGGCCTTTGCGCCATGGCATTAACGCTTTTAGAATATTCGTTAAACCAAGTTGTTCACCGGTACTTAATGCTGGGGTTTTATTGGCGATAACACCTTGCTTTAAATTAAGTTCAGAGGGAGTAATCTCAGGTAAGTTTTCCAGCATTCTTTCCCATGAAGCAAAATGGCCATGTAAAGCATGGGCGCGCCATTCTGATAATTGTGCCGGCAGCGTATCAAGCCAATGAAATAACCGTTCATCTTGCGCAATATGTTGATAAAATGAGCTAAAATTTATCATGATTATTCGCCTTTAATGGCTAACAGAGAGCCAAAATTAAAACATTGGAACCAAACTTCAGCATGAGGAAAGCCTGCTTGATGTAAGCGTGATTTATGTGTTTCAACAGGATCAGTGAGCATCACATTTTCTAACATACTACGTTTTTGACTAATCTCTAATTCACTGTAGCCATTAGCACGTTTAAAGTCGTGGTGCATATTAAACAGTAATTCACCAATTTGTTTATCTTGAAAACTGAATTTTTCTGATAACACTAAAACCCCACCAGGATTTAACCCTTGGTAAATTCGATTTAATAATCTTTGGCGATTATCAGGGGCTAAAAATTGTAAGGTGAAATTAAGGACAACCATTGAGGCATTATTAATGTCAATATCAAGGATATCGCCTTCAATAATTTCAACGGGTGTTGCTGCTTTATAAGCATCAATATGACGTTGACAACGCTCAACCATCGCAGGTGAATTATCAACACCAATAATTTTACATCCCGCTACATCGATATTACGACGCATAGAAAGGGTAGCAGCACCTAACGAACATCCTAAGTCATAAACTTGGCTATGAGGGGTGACAAAACGACCCGCTAACATGCCTATCATGGAAATAATATTGGAGTAACCGGGCACTGAGCGTTTGATCATATCAGGGAACACTTCAGCGACTTTTTCATCAAAGCGCCAGTCACCAAGATTAGCAATAGGTGTCGCAAATAAGTTGTCTTGTGGTGCTGATTTTGAATTAGACATAACTAAAATAGACTTAAAGAATAAAAGAAGCGGGTATTCTACCAGAAGCGACGTTGCTCACAAAGTTGCATTATTTAGAAATAAATTAGAAAAACAGGTAAACCTTTTCGATACCTTGCCGTTATTAGACTCAACAGCAAGGATGTCTATTGTGATCATGGATGATCATATTTTCCTTGTGGTATTAATAGTAGAAGGAAAAAATTTGTATCCAAGGCAGGAAGTAAATATTAGCAAGGATCATTAAGACCATTGATAAATAGGTTGCGGCCATGCCAGAGCGACGCCAGCGTATCTCGCGGTGTTTCAACCCGTAAGAGTGAAGAAGACGACCGGCTATTAAAATGGAGCCACAAATATGTACCATCCAAACAAAGGCGCCATTCATTTCCATGATAAGTAATAAAATCATAGAAATAGGGATGTATTCCACTGCATTACCATGGACGCGAATAGCGGTTTGTAACTCATAAAAACCACCATCACCGTATGCAACTCGATATTGTGTTCTAAGTTTTACAACATTTAGGGACAATTTAATCAATAATAGTGCGCCCAATACGATATAAAGCGAGCTAACCATCTTTTCTCCATTGCCAAAACTAAAAAAACGGCGAATTTAATGATAAACCTCAAAGCGATTTATGTCGCTATAAATAATTATTATTAATTAATTATTTGGGGATTAGCAAATCCTTGAAAAGATGTATCATATAATCTAGGTCTATACTCTTATCGTCGGGAAGAATTTTCGTTATAATGTCTGCCTTTTTTTTGACACTACTCGAAAAAGACTATTGCCAAAATTTCCGCAGCAGAAAGCACAACAAGCTGAGTAAAAGGATATTGTATGCGTACTAATTATTGTGGGCAGTTGAATAGCGCCCATGTGGGCCAAAAAGTGACTCTTTGTGGTTGGGTTAACCGCCGCCGTGACTTAGGTGGACTTATCTTTATTGATATGCGAGATCGTGAAGGTATCGTTCAGGTCTTTTTTGACCCAGAGCAGAAAGAGGCATTTTCACAGGCTTCAGAACTGCGTAATGAATTTTGTATTCAAGTCACAGGAACAGTACGTGCTCGCCCTGATAGCCAAGTTAATAAAAATATGGCAACAGGTGAAATTGAACTAGCGGCAGAATCGCTGTCTATTTTTAACCGTTCTGAAGCGCTACCTTTAGATAGCAACCAAACGAATACAGAAGAGCGTCGTTTAACTTATCGTTATTTAGATTTACGTCGCCCTGAAATGTCACAACGCCTAAAAACTCGTGCGAAAATCACAAGTTTTGTTCGTCGCTTTATGGATGGTGAAGGGTTCCTTGATGTAGAAACGCCAATGCTAACTAAAGCAACGCCAGAAGGTGCGCGTGACTATTTAGTACCAAGTCGTGTTCATAAAGGTAAATTCTACGCATTACCTCAATCACCACAGCTTTTCAAACAGCTGTTAATGATGTCTGGTTTTGATCGCTATTATCAAATCGTAAAATGTTTCCGTGATGAAGATTTACGTGCTGATCGCCAACCTGAATTTACCCAAATCGATGTTGAAACCTCTTTCATGACCGCAGAACAAGTGCGTGAAGTGATGGAGCGTATGATCCACGCATTGTGGCTAGATATCCTGAATGTTGATTTAGGGGCATTCCCTGTCATGACCTTTGCTGAGGCTATGCGTCGTTACGGCTCTGATAAACCAGACCTACGTAACCCAATGGAACTCATCGATATCGCTGATTTAGTGAAAAATGTTGAGTTTAGCGTCTTTGCACAAGCGGCTAATGATGAAAAATGTCGTGTTATCGCGTTACGTGTACCGGGTGGTGCATCGTTAACTCGTAAAAATATCGACGAATATACTCAATTTGTCAGTATTTATGGTGCCAAAGGCCTAGCGTGGATGAAAGTCAACGAAAAGGCAAAAGGTATTGAAGGGGTACAAAGCCCCATTGCTAAATTCCTGACTAATGATGTGGTTAACAGCATCTTAGCGGCAACAAATGCAACAGATGGCGACTTAATTTTCTTTGGTGCGGGTCGTCAAGGTACCATGAGTGATGCTATGGGAGCGTTGCGCCTGAAAGTCGGTCGTGATCTGGAACTAACCGATCTTAACGCATGGAAACCACTGTGGGTTATTGATTTCCCAATGTTTGAAGAAGATGAAGATACCGGCAGCCTGAGTGCAATGCACCATCCATTTACTTCACCAAAAGATCTCACGCCGGCAGAGCTAACCGCACATCCTGTAGGCGCTGTAGCTAATGCCTATGATATGGTTATTAACGGTTATGAAGTTGGTGGTGGCTCAGTGCGCATCCATCGTAATGAAATGCAACAAGCGGTATTTAGCATTTTAGGTATTACTCCGGATGAGCAACGTGAGAAATTCGGTTTCTTATTAGATGCGCTAAAATTTGGTACACCACCGCATGCCGGGTTAGCATTTGGTTTAGACCGCTTAGTGATGTTATTAACAGGAACAGATAATATCCGTGATGTTATCGCGTTCCCGAAAACCACGGCAGCGGCTTGCTTAATGACCAATGCACCAAGTTTTGCAAATGAAGACGCGTTAAAAGAGCTGGCTATTCAAGTGACAGAAAAAGAAGTTAGCACAGATAACGAGTAAATGATGAAATATAAGCACCCAGTATGTGTTTTAGTTGTTATCTATGCCAAACAGACTAAGCGGGTGCTTATGCTGAAGCGTCGAGATGATCCTGATTTCTGGCAATCTGTGACAGGGAGCCTTGAAGAGGGCGAAACACCTTATCAGGCCGCATTACGAGAAGTGCAGGAAGAAGTAGGAATTGATATCATAAAAGAAAATCTTGAGCTGGTGGATTGCCATCGTTCAATTATTTTTGAGATATTCGCACACTTTCGCCATCGTTATGCGCCTAATGTGACACATTGTCAGGAACATTGGTTTATGTTAGCACTTCCCTCTGAACGGGAAATTGAACTGACTGAGCATACGCAATACCAATGGTTAGATGCGCCACTGGCGGCAAAATTAACTAAGTCAGCCAGCAATCAGCAAGCGATTGAAGAATTTGTTATTTAATTATTAGACCACGTTTGGAGATATTTTCATGGCAGGTCATAGTAAATGGGCCAATACTAAACACCGTAAAGCAGCGCAAGATGCGAAACGCGGTAAGATTTTCACTAAAATTATTCGTGAATTAGTTACAGCAGCACGCTTAGGTGGTGGTGATCCTGCAACTAACCCACGTCTACGTGCGGCAGTTGATAAAGCATTATCTAACAACATGACTCGTGACACACTAAACCGCGCGATTGCTCGCGGTGCGGGAAATGATGAAAACGATAATATGGAAACCATCATTTATGAAGGCTACGGCCCTGGTGGTACTGCTGTTATGGTTGAATGTTTAAGTGATAATCGTAACCGTACTGTTTCCGATGTTCGCCATGCCTTCACCAAAACAGGTGGTAACTTAGGAACGGACGGTTCGGTATCTTATCTCTTTACCAAAAAAGGTGTTATCTCTTATGCACCGGGTGTTGATGAAGATGCCGTCATGGAAGCCGCACTAGAAGCAGGTGCAGAAGACGTTGAAACTTATGATGATGGTGCTATTGACGTTTACACAACCCCTGAAGCTTTCGGTGAAGTAAAAGATGCCATGGATGCTGCGGGTTTTGTCGCTGAATCAGCGGAAGTTTCCATGATCCCATCAACAAAAGCAGAGCTTGATATTGATACCGCACCAAAATTAATGCGCCTTATCGATATGCTAGAAGATAGCGACGATGTGCAAGAAGTGTATCACAACGGTGATATCTCTGATGAAGTTGCAAAACAACTGGAAGATATTCTGTAATTGGTATCACGATAACGGCCAATAGTGGTGTTTTACACTGCGTTGAATAGTGCGAAGAGAAGAGCAGAGCAAGTGTATTTGCTCTTTTCTCTCGCCATCGACCTTATCCGCCATAGGAATTGTTATGGCTATTATTTTAGGTATTGACCCTGGCTCTCGTGTCACGGGATATGGCGTAATTCGCCAACAAGGGCGACAACTTATCTATTTAGGAAGCGGATGTATTCGTACACAGGTTCCTGATCTACCAAGCCGACTGAAACGCATTTATGCGGGAGTCAGTGAAATCATCACTCAATTTTCACCCGATGTATTTTCTGTTGAACAAGTCTTTATGGCAAAAAATGCAGACTCGGCATTAAAATTAGGCCAAGCAAGAGGTGTGGCGATTTTAGCGGCAGTCAATAATGATCTTCCCGTATTTGAATATGCGGCACGTCAAGTAAAACAGAGTGTGGTAGGAACAGGGGGAGCCGATAAAAGCCAAGTACAACATATGGTACGCTCAATCTTAAAACTATCTGCAGCGCCACAGGCAGATGCTGCCGATGCGCTAGCGATTGCGATTACACACTGCCACTTTAATCAAAACTTATTGCGTGTAGGTGATCCGCGTCTTGTTTTAACGCGAGGAAGGTTAAGATAGGCTATCTGTTGGTAAAACAGATTAGTTTTTCGCAGGCTGGATATACGTCCAGCTTTTTTTATGTTATAAATTTGGCGTCAATATTTTTGCGGAGGCGTTAGGGTGATAGGACGTATTAGAGGCGTTATTCTTGAAAAACAGCCACCAGTGGTGCTGATCGAAGCGGGTAATGGGGTGGGTTATGAAATAAATATGCCTATGACCTGTTTTTATGAGTTACCTGATATTGGTCAAGAGGCGATTATCTACACACAATTTATTGTTCGTGAAGATGCGCAATTACTATATGGTTTTAATCAAAAACAAGAACGGGCATTGTTTCGTGAATTGATAAAAGTCAATGGTGTAGGGCCTAAGCTAGCACTGGCTATTTTATCAGGAATGTCTGCACGCCAATTTGTCACCGCAATTGAAAATGAATCCATCTCCTCATTAGTTAAATTACCGGGAGTCGGTAAAAAAACCGCAGAACGATTAGTGGTTGAAATGAAAGATCGCTTCAAAGGGCTTAATGGCGATCTATTTGAACAAAACGGCGATATTGAGCTACCAGCCAGTGCATCATCGAAAGCGCCATCTGCTGCAGATATTGAAGCAGAAGCTTCCGCTGCCTTAATTGCCTTAGGTTATAAACCACAAGAAGCTGCCAAGATGATTAGTCGGGTAGCAACGGCGGGTGCTGATAGTGAAACACTTATCAAAGAAGCATTACGCGCAGCGATTTAGGAGTAATTGATTGTGATTGAAGCAGATCGCCTGATTTCAGCAGATATACAACAACCTGAAGAAGAAATTATCGATAGGGCTATTCGTCCTAAGCTGCTTGCTGAATATGTGGGACAACCACAAGTTCGTGAACAGATGGAAATCTTTATTCAGGCGGCTAAACTACGTCATGATGCCTTAGATCACTTACTTATCTTTGGCCCGCCGGGGCTTGGTAAAACCACGCTGGCTAATATTATTGCCAATGAGATGGGCGTTAATTTACGTACAACCTCAGGGCCTGTATTAGAGAAAGCCGGCGATCTTGCCGCTATGCTAACCAATCTTGAGCCTCATGATGTACTGTTTATTGATGAAATTCATCGACTCTCGCCCGTTGTTGAAGAAATACTCTATCCGGCAATGGAAGATTATCAACTTGATATTATGATTGGTGAAGGGCCGGCAGCACGCTCTATTAAAATCGACTTACCGCCATTTACTTTAGTTGGGGCGACGACCCGAGCTGGCTCGTTAACCTCTCCATTACGTGACCGTTTCGGTATTGTACAACGCCTTGAATTCTATAATGTCGATGACTTACAGCATATTGTTGCACGTAGTGCCAGCTTTATGGGGTTAGAAATAACCGCAGAAGGGGCGCGACAAATTGCTATGCGTTCACGAGGTACACCGCGTATTACTAACCGCTTATTACGCCGAGTAAGAGACTTTGCTCAAGTCAAAGGTAATGGCGAAATTGATGAAGATATCGCGTCTAAAGCACTCGATATGCTTAATGTTGATGCTGCCGGTTTTGACTATCTTGACCGAAAACTGCTCTTTGCCATTATTGATAAATTTATGGGTGGCCCCGTAGGGCTTGATAATCTTGCGGCAGCTATTGGTGAAGAGCGTGAAACTATCGAAGATGTATTAGAGCCTTATTTAATTCAGCAAGGTTTTATTCAACGCACCCCCCGTGGTCGGGTAGCCACAAATCATGCTTATCGTCACTTTAATCGTATTATGGAAGCACCTTAATAAACATATTCGCGCATTTTCTATTAAAAAAATAGCCCTTGCTATAAATTAGCAAAGGCTATTTTTTTGTTTAGTTTATAAGATAAACGCTAAACAACTACTGCTTTGCTGGTACAAGCAAGCTCAATACAAATAAACTACTGGCGGCTAATACTACTGATGGGCCTGCAGGGGTGTCATAGAATGCAGAGAAAGTTAATCCCCCAGTGATAGCAAACATACCTACAGCGACGGCAATCACTGCCATCTGTTCTGGTGAACGTGAAAAACGGCGCGCTGTTGCTGCGGGAATAATCAATAGTGACGTAATGATAAGTGCACCAACAAATTTCATTGCCAACCCAATTGTTAATGCGGTGATCATCATTAATTTTAAACGTTCGCGTTGAATATTCACACCATCGACAAAAGCCATATCTTGATTAATAGTCATTGAAAGAAGTGGACGCCATGAACGGATAATCACTAATAAAACAATAACGACACCAATAAAAATACTGATCACATCTTGGTAATTAACGGAGAGTAAATCACCAAAGAGATACGCCATTAAATCAACACGAACATTGGCCATTAAACTGACGACAACAAGCCCTAATGAAAGGGCGCTATGAGCCATGATACCTAACAAGGTATCAACAGAAAGTTGAGGCTTTAGTTCTAACCAAACTAATAAAATAGCTAACAGCAAAGTTACGGCAATAACGGCATAAAAAGGCTCGATATTAAACAGCAGGCCAAAAGCGACCCCTAATAAAGAGGCGTGGGCGAGGGTATCGCCAAAATAGGACATTCTGCGCCAAACAACAAAGGAGCCTAATGGACCTGCGGCCATCGCTAAGAGCATACCGGCGATCCAGCCCGGTAACAGCAACTCAATCATGATGACACTCCTTATTATGTTGGTGATGATGACGATAAATACCCAGTTGTTCAGCACCACGACTACCAAACATAGCTATAAATTCAGGGTGAGAAGAAACCACATCTGGTGTACCTGAGCAGCAGATATGACCATTTAAACAGAGCACTTCATCTGTTTTAGCCATAACCAGATGTAAGTCATGTGACACCATTAAAATTGCGCAGCCTAATTCATTGCGAAGCTGATTAATTAAATCATAGAGGGCTAATTGACCATTTACATCAACCCCTTGAGTGGGTTCATCTAGCACTAACAGTTGTGGTTGATTAAGCAAAGCTCGGGCGAGTAAAACACGTTGCGATTCACCCCCTGATAATTTTTGCATAGGGGCGTTTATTAATTTTGCCGCATTGACTCGTTCTAAAGCAGGTAAAATATCTTTATCTTTAACACCCGGTTTTAAGGTCATAAACCGTTTGACTGTCAATGGCATAGTTGGATCGAGATAGAGTTTTTGAGGTACATAGCCAATACGTAAACTATGTTGACGTTCAATCTTTCCAGAAGAGGGAGCCAACAACCCTAAAACCAAACGAATAATCGTTGACTTACCCGCACCATTAGGGCCAAGTAAGGTAAGAATACGGCCTGCTTTTAGATTAAAAGAGATATCTTTTAGAATAACGCTTTCACCAAAAGAGACACCAACCGATTTTAAACGAATTAAGTCAGACATAAAATTAGCACTTGCAGAATCATTGAAACGTTATAATATAACATTCCCAATGACGTTTCACGAGAATTTTGCCTATGTTACATAAAAACAACAAATTTGCGCATGGTTTTTTAATTAAATCATGTTTAGTGACTGCTATGATAGCCTCATTTAGTTCATCTGTTCAGGCAGATGTTGTTGCTTCAATTAGGCCGATAGGGTTTATTGCGGCAGCAATTGCTGATGGTGTAACGCCAACAGAAGTTTTATTACCTGATGGGGCATCGCCACATGATTATGCATTAAAGCCTTCGGACTTACGCAAAATCACCTCAGCAGATTTAATGGTATGGGTTGGGCCGGATATGGAAGTCTTTTTAGATAGACCATTAAATAGACTTAGTGACAAAAATAAACTGGCTTTAGCGGAAACTGACAAAATAAAGTCGCTTTTATTGAAAGATGATAATGACAATGTGCATAAACATGAGGAAAATCACGAACATCATTCTCATGGTGATTATAATATGCACATCTGGTTATCACCAGAGATTGCGTTGTCGTCTGCAAAACAGATCCACGATAGGTTAGTGACGCTCTATCCAGATAAAAAAGAACTTCTGGACGTAAACCTAAGTAAATTCAGCGAACAACTCAAGCAAACAGATAAAAATCTTGTTAATATTCTGTCGCCTGTTAAAAACAAGGGTTATTTTGTCTTTCATGATGCTTATGGCTACTTCGAAAAACATTATAATTTAAAGCCATTAGGTCATTTTACGATCAACCCTGAAATACAACCAGGTGCACAGAAATTACATCAAATACGAACACAGTTGGTTGAGCAAAAAGCCACATGTATTTTTGCTGAGCCACAATTTAGGCCGACAGTAATTGAGACAGTGGCGAAAGGCACTGGAGTTAAAATGGGGGTATTAGATCCCCTAGGAAGTGGGATTGCATTAACTCAAGATAGTTATGTGAAATTCCTTACCCAATTAGCTAACCAATATGCGAGCTGCCTGAATGAAACACAATAAGGAATTAAGAACGTGCAGCAGAAGACGAGATCCATTGCACAGGTATATTTAAATTTACCCTTACCACATAAAATTATGCTTGGTTCGTTAACTGCAGCAACACTGGCTGTCGCAATATGGCGGCCAGTTGTGCTTCACACCGAACAAAGCAGAGAAGTTCCTATCAGTATTCAGACTCCCCTGACAACCCAAGGGGAAAACACCGACGATATTATCACCGACAGTAGTGATCAGCTAACAGATGAAGGACTTGTAGGTGCTGATGATGGTGTCGATACTAGCACCGCAGTGGCACAGGTTCCTCATACTTATATTGTCTCCAGTGGAGATTCATTAAGTTCGATATTAACGCAATTTGGTATCGACTCAGCTGATATTGCAACGCTCTCCAATCAAAATAAAGATCTCAGAAACCTTAAAATAGGCCAACCAATAAGTTGGAAACTTGATGATGATGGTTTATTGCAAGAGTTAAGTTGGGGCGTTTCTCGCCGAGAAACTCGTGTTTATACGCGTACGGAAACAGGTTTTACTGAAGCAAAAGAGTTCCAAAAAGGCGAATGGAAAAATAGTGTGACCACAGGGGTTATCCGTGGTAGTTTCTCTGCAAGTGCAACAAATGCTGGCTTAACTAACGCAGAAGCTCGCGCAGTGACTAAAGCTTTGCAATGGCAATTAGACTTTAGAAAATTACAAAGTGGTGATAAATTCTCAGCCCTTTTTTCTCGTGAAGTATTAGATGGTCGTACCGAACAGAGCGAACTTATTGGTGTGCGGTTACGAAGTGGTGGTAAAGATTACTATGCTTTTCTTGCTGAAGATGGCCGCTACTATGATAGCCAAGCTGGTGGTTTAGAACGTGGTTTTATGCGTTTTCCAACGGTAAAACAGTTTAGAGTCTCTTCTCAATTTAATCCTCGCCGTATCAATCCTGTCACAGGCCGTGTTGCACCGCATAAAGGGGTTGATTTTGCTATGCCTGTTGGTACGCCTGTTTTAGCTACGGGAGATGGTGAAGTCATTGTCTCTAAATACAGTGGTGCAGCAGGTAATTTTATTGCTATCCGTCATGGTAGCCAATATACCACTCGTTATATGCACTTACGCCAACTGTTAGTCAAACCGGGACAACGTGTAAAACGAGGTGATCGCATTGCACTATCCGGAAATACAGGACGCTCCACAGGGCCACACTTACATTATGAATTATGGATCAACCAACAAGCGGTTAATCCATTAACAGCTAAATTACCCCGTGCAGATGGCCTAACAGGCAAAGAGAAGCGTGAATACTTAGCTAAAGTAAAAGAGATCATGCCTCAATTAACGTTAGATAATTGACATTAAACAAGAAGTTAAAGACATAAAAGCGGATGATTGATATCATCCGTTTTTGTTTTAATGATTTTTACGCCTATTTAGAGGTGTCAGTTCAGCGAGTTATCTGATGAATAAAGAAAAAGATACAGATAGTAAAGCGGGTTATGTACCGACTTTTCACCGCGCCTATTTGCATCCTCGTCATTGGGGAACCTGGTTTGGTGCAGGCGTATTGTGTGCATTAGCGTATATGCCGGTAAAATGGCGTGATCCGCTCCTTGCCTCTATAGGTCGTTTTGTTGGGCGTAAAGCGAAAAGTGCCAGACGTCGTGCAGATATCAATTTAAGATATTGTTTTCCTCACTGGGATAAAGCACAACGAGAAGATGTGCTTGATAAAATGTTTGAAACAGCGCCACAGTCTTTCGTGATGCTTGCAGATCTTTGTTTAAGAGGGGCTAAACACACATTACAGCGTACCTCTTGGGAAGGGATAGAGATTATAGAGCGCTTAAAAGCACAAGGGCGTAATGTTATTTTTATGGTACCGCATGGATGGGCTGTTGATGTACCTGCCATGTTATTGGCTGCTAAAGGGCAAAAAATGGCAGCAATGTTTCACCACCAAAAAGATCCGGTGACTGATTATTTATGGAATAAAGCACGTTACCATTTCGGCGGACGTTTACACTCGCGCGAAGCGGGGATAAAACCTTTTATTTCAACGGTGCGCCAAGGGTTTTGGGGGTATTATTTACCTGACCAAGATCATGGTGCCGAGCATAGTCAATTTGTGGATTTTTTTGGTACCTATAAAGCCACATTACCGGCGATTGGCCGATTAATGAAAGTATGCAGAGCGGCCATTGTGCCACTGTTTCCTGTTTACTGTCATAAAACGCATCAACTAAAGATTATTATCCGTGAGCCGATGGATGATATAGAAGGGCAAGATGATCGTTATATTGCGCGTCGGATGAATGAAGAGCTAGAAGCGTTAGTCTCACCAACACCAGAGCAATATACTTGGATCTTAAAACTATTAAAAACGCGTAAAGAGGGGGAAATAGAACCTTATGCGCGTGAGAATATCCTAGACTAGTCCATTGCTGGTGAACGAATAGGAAGATAAAAAAACGGGCACTATTTAAAGTGCCCGTTTGCTATTTTGCTATAAAAGAATAAGAACAATTATTCTACGGTAAGGATACGACAAGTATTGGTACTTCCGATCGTACCCATCTGGTCACCTTGTGTGACTAAGACTAAATCACCTGAAACTAAAAAGCCTTTTTCACATAAACGCATAATAGCTTCATTAGCGGCAGCAATACCGTCAGTATGAGTACTGCAATAAACAGGCGTAACACCTCGATAAAGTGCAGTTTGGTTTAATGTTTTCTCATGGCGTGACATAGAGAAGATAGGTAAACCGGTGCTAATTCGTGACATCATACGGGCAGTACGACCGGACTCAGTCATAGCGATAATCGCATTAACGCCTTTCATATGGTTAGCTGCATACATGGTTGACATGGCTATCGCTTCTTCAGCATTATCAAATACCATATCTAAACGGTGTTTTGATACATTGGCCGCAGGCATTTTTTCCGCGCCTAAACAGACTTGTGCCATTGCGGCTACAGTTTCAGCGGGATATTGTCCTGCTGCTGTTTCAGCCGATAACATAACGGCATCTGTACCATCTAATACCGCATTGGCGACGTCCATGACTTCTGCACGAGTTGGCATTGGGTTAGTTATCATCGATTCCATCATTTGAGTGGCTGTGATAACAACACGATTTAGCTGACGAGCGCGACGGATGAGTTTTTTCTGTACCCCGACTAATTCAGGATCACCAATTTCTACGCCTAAATCACCACGGGCAACCATGACAACATCAGAAGCGAGAATGATCTCATCGATAATTTCATCATTGGCAACGGCTTCGGCACGTTCAACTTTCGCGACAATTTGGCACTCGCAGCCTGCATCACGTGCTAAGCGACGTGCATAATTAAGATCTTCGCCTGTTCTTGGGAAGGAGACAGCCAGATAATCAACACCAATTTTGGCAGCAGTAATAATATCTTGTTTATCTTTTTCAGTTAATGCTTCAGCAGAAAGACCACCACCGAGTTTATTGATCCCTTTATTATTAGATAATGGGCCACCGACAGTCACTTCAGTGAAAACTTTCAGGCCTTCGACTTTAAGGACTTTTAATTGAACACGTCCATCATCAAGTAGCAAGATATCGCCAGGAACAACATCGGCAGGTAACCCTTTATAGTCAATACCGACTTTAGTTTGGTCGCCTTCGCCTTTTTCTAAATTGGCATCAAGGAGAAATTTGTCTCCCACATTAAGGAATACTTTGCCTTCTTTAAATGTCGAAACACGGATTTTCGGACCCTGCAAATCACCTAAAATAGCAACATGGCGACCAAGTCTAGCTGCTATTTCACGGGTGCGATTAGCACGAGCAAGATGATCTTCTGCAGAGCCATGAGAGAAATTTAATCGAACAACATTTGCACCAGCAGTAATGATTTTTTCTAGGTTATTATCACGATCTGTTGCTGGGCCTAAGGTGGTAACAATTTTTGTTCTTCTGAGCCGTCTGGACATGCATTACTCCGTTGACCTTGAACGAAAGGTATTGGCTATTGGATAAAACGGAGGTAAGTAACATTCTATCCAATATGTTAAGTGAAACGCTTCAAGCTAATTGTAACATACTTAGGTGTTTTCATCATATGTGAGAGTTAGCTCGCAGTTATGCTACCATTTTTCAAAAAGTTATCTAGTCAAGGGCACACTGCTAAATGTGACTATACTAACAAATTCATTTAAAACGGTTACTTATCAAAGCGCGAATCGCGTAATGCTTCTTTGACACGCTTCAAGTTATCTCTAAATTTTGGCCCTCGGCGTAAAATAAACCCTGTAGCCAGAACATCAATAACGGTAAGTTGTGCAAGGCGAGAAATCATCGGCATGTAGATATCGGTATCTTCCGGTACATCAAGTAAGATGGGTAACGTTGCTTCGGCGGCTAATAAAGAGCCAGAAGTGGTAATCGCTATTACTGATGCATCATTTTCACGTGCAATTTTAGCAATTTCGACTAAATTTTTAGTACGACCTGTGTGAGACACAATCACCACAACATCACCGTCGATACTATTTATACAGCTCATTCGTTGCATGATAACATCATCAAAATAGGTCACGGGAATGTTGAAACGTGAGAATTTATTCATGGCATCATGTGCGACGGCGGCAGAAGCACCTAGACCAAAAAACGAGATTTTTCTTGCTTGAGTAAGAATATCGACAGCTCGATTAATAACAGCTATATCGAGATTATTTTTGACATTCTCTAAACCCGCCATCGCGGATTCAAATATTTTATTGGTATAAGCAGAGACAGAATCGGAGTCATCAATGTTACGATTGACATAAGGTGTACCGTTGGCAATGCTTTGTGCTAATTGTAACTTAAAATCTGGAAATCCTTTTGTTGCCATGCGTCGACAGAAACGATTTACAGTGGGCTCACTAACATCAGCTGTTTTCGCCATAAGAGCGATACTTGAATGGATCACGGTTTGTGGTGTTGTTAAAACAACCTCAGCCACTTTTTTTTCTGATTTACTCAAGATGTCCAGACTAGACTGAACCCTTTCCAATATATTCATTAAATATACAGATCCTTGGCTTTGCCAATTTCAATAAAAGGAGAAATCTATAACGGTTTTATGAAAATATACTACGCATATAACAGCACTTACATCGCTGACAGCCCCTTAAAAGGGCTTTTTTCATCAAAGTATGACCTGTGTCTAACTTTCAAAGCTGAAAACAATTAACAAAACTGTTGTAAATTTACATAGAAATAGAAAAAGCTAGACATAAAAAACAGTTGGTTAATAAGATGTAAGGGGCGTTAAAGACTAAAACACGCAAGCGTATTTACTGCGTACACCCAAAAGAGTACATTAATACGAAATTATGTAACAAAATTACAAAATCTCATCATGAGGAGACGTACTATGGCAGCGATATCGACTGCTCAGGCCTGTGATCTGGTTATCTTCGGTACTAAAGGGGATCTTGCCCGTCGTAAGTTAATTCCATCACTTTATCAACTGGAAAAGGCAGGATATATTCACCCTGATACACGTATCATCGGTGTTGGTCGTGCTGATTGGGATGTAGCTGCTTATACAAATGTTGCCCATGAAGCATTACAAACTTTTTTAAAAGAAGAGATTAACCCTGAAATTTGGCAACGTTTAAGTGCTCGTCTCGATTTTTGTAATCTTGATGTCAATGAAACTGACCACTTTATTGAGTTAGCAAAACATCTAAAACAAGACAAATTACCGGCGATTTACTATTTTGCAATGCCACCAAGTACTTTCAGTGCGATGTGTAAAGGTTTGGGACATGCTAAATTAAATAAAGAGCCAAACCGTGTGGTTATGGAAAAACCACTAGGAACAGATTTAGCATCTTCAGTTTCTATTAATGACAGTGTGGCGAAATACTTTAAAGAGAGTCAAATTTATCGTATCGACCACTACTTGGGTAAAGAAACCGTTTTAAACTTATTGGCTTTACGTTTTGCTAACTCCTTATTTGTTAATAATTGGGATAACAAAACGATAGATCATGTCCAAATCACGGTGGCAGAAGAAGTTGGTATTGAAGGACGTTGGGGGTATTTCGATCAAGCGGGTCAAATGCGTGATATGGTGCAAAATCACCTATTACAAATTTTGACGATGATCGCCATGTCACCACCTGCTGATTTAACGGCTGATAGTATCCGCCAAGAAAAAGTGAAAGTACTGCGCTCATTACGTCGTATTGATATGACTAATGTCCGTGAAAAAACGGTTCGTGGGCAATATACGGCCGGTTTTGTACAAGGTAAAAAAGTACCGGGCTATCTAGACGAAGAGGGTGCAAATAAAGCCAGTAATACAGAGACCTTTGTTGCAATTCGTGCTGATATTGATAACTGGCGTTGGGCGGGTGTACCCTTCTATTTAAGAACCGGTAAGCGTATGCCAAGTAAATGCTCGGAAGTGGTGGTCTATTTTAAAAAACCCGCTCTGAATATTTTCAGTGAAACCTATCAAGAGTTACCACAAAATAAACTCACTATTCGTTTACAGCCTGATGAAGGTATTGATATTGAAGTGCTAAATAAAGCACCAGGTCTTGATCATAAACACCGCTTACAAACCACTAAATTAGACTTAAGTTTCTCCGAAACTTTTAACCAAACTCATTTAGCTGATGCTTATGAGCGGTTATTGCTTGAGGCAATGCGGGGTATTCAAGCGTTATTTGTCCGCCGTGATGAAGTAGAAGAAGCATGGAAATGGGTCGATTCAATTATTAATGCATGGGAATGCGATAATGAATTACCTAAGCCATACCAAGCAGGAACATGGGGGCCGGTTGCATCTGTTGCAATGATCACTCGTGATGGCCGCTCTTGGAATGAAATTGAGTAGGGAATTTCATCGTCAGATATAGTCCCTAACTAATTTGACATCCTCCACGCCCTATAAATAACACCGTAAAATAAGAGCTCTAGTTTTGCGGTGTTTTTTTGATTAAGCATAATTACTGCGATATAAATGAATAAAATAAGAACAAGTTCAGCTAAGAATTGATTAACTATGCAGTGTATTGCAATCTTCAACTTAAAACCTAAATAAAACCAATCAATTACCTAAAAAATTTTTGCAGAAGATCCTTGCTTTAAATAATTCGGCATGATAGAAATATCATGTAACATTTATCCATATTATATGAGGGTTCGGAGTATATCGTGCGGATGGGCTGCGCGATGAAAGAATAAATAATCATGACTAGCGCCAAAAGCGTAAAAGTTAAACGTTCTACTTATAAGTTATTCCTTTCTGCTATTTTATCCAGCGAACACTACTGGTGTGGCGCATTATAGAAATTTCTCATCCTACTTCCTGATATATCAGGAAATAACGTTGCCTTAACGTTCGGTTTTATACCGCCAGAAAGACTATCTACATATTCTCTATCTTCTCTGCGCAAGAAACGTTTGGGCGTGCTTTAAACGTGTATGAGAGATGAAAAATGATTTATTGGATATTTTTAGTTTTAGCTATTATCTGTGAAGTGATCGGCACTTTATCAATGAAGTATGCCAGTGTCAGCGGTGGTTACACTGGTATGATCGTTATGTGGTTAATGATTGCCACTTCCTATATCTTTTTAGCCATAGCCGTAAAAAAAGTGGCATTAGGTGTAGCTTATGCACTGTGGGAAGGTATTGGAATTGTCATTATTACAACATTTAGCGTGCTTTGGTTTGGTGAATCACTGTCAGCATTAAAATTAGGTGGTTTAGCAATGTTAATTGCGGGGATCACTTTAATTAAGTCAGGCACTAAAAAATCGGCGGTTGCTAAAAAAACAACCGATTCGGTAAAAAATATTGCCGGAAAAGCCAAACAAGTTGCCACTGTGGTAAAGGGAGCTAATAAGCCAATTTCTTCTAATGTTAAAGAGGCTTAATATGTTAGCTCAATTTGAATGGTGGCATGGTGCTTTTCTTCTTCTTGCTGTTGTGCTTGAAATCGTGGCCAATATATTCTTGAAAATGTCTAACGGTTTTAGTCGTTGGGGGTTGGGAATATTGTCATTGCTTTGTGTGTTAGGTGCATTTAGTTCATTGGCAATGGCCGTAAAGGGGATAGAGCTTTCTGTTGCTTACGCACTATGGGGAGCTTTTGGTATTATTGCCACTATCGCCGCTGGGTGGATCTTATTTAATCAACGCCTAAATTATAAAGGATGGAGTGGAATTATATTATTATTAGTCGGTATGATAATGATTAAATTCGCTTAACTCTAATTAATGTAATAATAGACGGATAACAACTATTAGGTTTCACAGCGAAATATTTACTCAAACAAAAGGCTGAGTTCGGTTGAACTCAGTTTTTTTGCGCTCAAACTAAGCCATGCAAAAAATAGTACCCGCATGTGCGGGTGCTAATAAAAAATTAGAGAGCAGCGATGATTTTAATTTCTACTTTATATTCAGGATGCATGAGTTGAGCCTGAACGGTACAACGTACTGGCGCGCTCCCTTTAGCAACCCATGCATCCCATGCTTGATTCATACCTGCAAAATCGGCTTTATCTGCTAAAAATAGTGTTGCATCAAGGATCTTACTTTTATCCGATCCCACTCTTTGTAATAACACATCAATAGCTGCTAATGTATCTGCAGTTTGTTCGATTATATCCCCTGATAAGTTTTCAGGAACCGCAGTGTAATAGACAGTATCATTATAAATAACCGCTTCAGACCAACGGTCTTCTGGATCGATACGTTTTATAGTCACGATAAATTCTCCTTTGTATTAACAACGTGGGTGGTACTTTTAGCTATCCACTGGCATAATTTACGTCTTATTTTATAAAAAGAGTATGCCTGTGTCAGACGATTTTGCAGAAAACGGGATTTTAACCCGACGCGTTCCTGGATTTCATCCCCGTGAAGCTCAACGACAAATGGCGATATCAGTAACAGAGGTTATTGATAAACAAGGTGTGCTTATTGCAGAAGCGGGTACTGGGACAGGGAAAACCTATGCCTATCTTGTGCCTGCATTACGTTCTGGGAAAAAAACTATCATCTCTACCGGATCTAAGGCATTACAAGATCAACTGTATAGTCGTGATCTCCCCACCATAATAGAAGCGCTAGACTACGATGGTACAACGGCTTTATTAAAAGGTCGCTCTAATTATTTGTGTTTAGAACGTTTAGATCAGCAAATGCTCAGTGGCGGTGATTTAGAAGCAGAAGTACTTGCTGATGTTATGCATGTACGACAATGGTCGACGCAAACAGAAGATGGTGATATTAGTCGCTGTCATAGTGTGGCGGAAGATAGCAAAGTATGGCCACTGGTGACTAGCACTAATGATAATTGTCTGGGCAGTGATTGTCCTCGCTACAAAGAGTGTTATGTATTAAGTGCCCGTAAAAATGCGTTAGCCGCTGATGTGGTGATTGTTAATCATCACCTTTTTATGGCAGATACGGTAGTAAAAGATACTGGTTTTGGTGAGCTGATCCCCGATGCGGAGATAATGATCTTCGATGAGGCGCATCAAATTCCTGATATAGCGAGCCACTACTTCGGTCAACAGCTCACTAGTCGCCAATTATTCGATCTAGCGCGCGATATGATTGTGGCGTATCGCACTGAGGTGCGTGATCAAGTGCAACTGCAAAAAAGTGCTGACCGTTTAACTCAAATGGTACAAGATTTTCGTCTTAGCTTAGGTGATACGGGTTTTCGGGGTAACTTAAGGGAACTATTACAAAATAAGGAAACCAAACGCTATTTAACCTTATTAGATGATGCGTTAGAGCTAAGTTATGATGTAATGAAGCTCTCTTTAGGGCGTAGCCAATTACTGGATAGTGCGTTTGAACGGGCAACACTTTATCGTAATCGTTTAAAACGCCTAATTGATACGACGATTGCCGGATACAGTTATTGGTTTGAAAGCTATGGTCGTCATTTTTTACTGGCGATCACGCCACTTTCGGTTGCTGATAAATTTCGTGAGCTGATTAAGTCCCATAAAAGTAGTTGGATATTTACTTCTGCAACACTCTCTGTAGATGAAAAAATGTCTTATTACACAGATAGATTAGGACTGGAAAATGCCACAACATTAATTTTAAATAGCCCATTTGATTATCAACATCAAACGTTGCTCTGTGTACCACGTTATTTACCTCCGTTAAATCAACCATACACCGCGAAGCGTTTAGCCGCTATGCTGGCTCCTGTGATCTTAAAAAATCAGGGGCGTTGTTTTTTTCTTTGTACCTCTCACGCTATGATGCGTGGATTAGCCGAAGAGTTTAAAGCCAGCTTACCACTTCCCGTGTTAATGCAAGGCGAAATGGGGAAATCGCAATTATTGAAAAAATTTGTTTCCTCAGGCAATGCGTTACTTGTCGCGACCCAAAGTTTTTGGGAAGGGGTGGATGTTAGGGGAGATACACTTTCTTGTGTGATCATTGATAAATTACCCTTTACCGCACCTGACGATCCATTATTAAGAGCACGTATTGAAGATTGTCAATTACGTGGTGGTGATGCATTTCGGGATGTACAAATCCCTGATGCGGTGATCACTCTAAAGCAAGGCGTCGGGCGTTTGATCCGCGATATACATGATTATGGTGCCATTATTGTTTGTGATGATAGATTAGTTTCAAGACCTTATGGGGAAGTGTTTTTAAGTAGTTTGCCCCCATCACCACGAACCCGTTCATTAGAAAAAACCAGTTATTTTTTAAGCCAACGGGCACAACGAAATAAAATAGTGTCGGAGTCATAATAGTGATTACATATGATGTGTATTTATTCTGTTGAATACTATTATGATATTATTCTTTCTCTTTTTACTTATTGAATCTGCCGGAGTTATGGCGTGTCACTGCGAATTTTAGCAATTGATACCGCAACTGAGTCTTGTACTGTTGCGGTTTGGAATGAAGGTGTCGTTGCTTCACGTTTTGAAATTTCACCGCGTGAACATACACAAAAAATTTTACCAATGGTGAAAAGTGCTTTAGAAGAAGCCAATTTATCACTGCAATCCTTAGATGCCCTCGCTTTTGGTCGTGGTCCGGGCAGTTTTACCGGTGTTCGCATTGGTGTCGGTGTTGCGCAAGGTATCGCACTAGGGGCTAATTTGCCACTGATTGGTATTTCTTCTCTTGCCACCATGGCAGAAGGCGTTTTTAGAACAACAGGCATTAAGCAAGTTTTAGTCGCCATTGATGCCCGTATGGGGGAAATCTACTGTGCCCAATATCAGCGTAATGACGCTGGCATTTGGTCTGGTGAAGAAACAGAAGCGGTAATGAAACCAGAACAATTTGCCGAAACGTTACAAGCTACCACAGGTCGCTGGGCAATTGCGGGTACGGGGTGGCAAGCTTATCCTGATTTAGCTTTATCATTGCCTTTTACCGTGGTTGAAACGCAAATTACTTTGCCTGCGGCACAAGATATGTTGCCACTTGCCGTTACAGCATGGCATGAAGGGAAAGCAACTAAAGTAGAAGAAGCCGAGCCTGTTTATTTACGTAATGAAGTCACTTGGAAAAAATTACCAGGACGGGAATAGATTGTTAGCGATTTTCTGTTAGAAGTGACAGAGTGACGCTATACTTATCTTAGAGTGTAACGTACTTAATGACGTACAAAGAGGTGGTTTATGAACAGACAATTAAACTACCGTTTGGTAAGTAAAGCGCTATTTTTATCTGGCGCTCTATTACTAACGGGCTGCGTCTCTATACCTGAATCTATTAAAGGGACAACAGCAACTCCTGTTACTGACTTAAATGTAGTTCTAGCGGCACCGGAGCTTTATGTCGGTCAAGAAGGTCGTTTTGGTGGGCGAGTGATTGAGGTTAAGAATCTACCTTCATCAACCCAGTTAGAAATTGCTGTGATGCCACTTTCTCACTATGATGCGGCTCCTGAGTTACAGCAACCTTCTGTTGGTCGTCTTTATGCGAATGTTACCCATTTTTTAGATCCAACAGATTATAAAAATCAGTATGTCACGGTAGTGGGTACGATCAAAGGTGTAAAAACAGGCAAAGTGGGTGAAGCCGTTTATCCATTTTTACGTATCGATGTTACAGGAATGAAACGCTGGACATTAACGCAACAAGTTATTATGCCTGCGCCTGTTATGACATGGGGATACTATGGTAATGCCCCTTACTGGTATAATTATGGCTATGGCGGCTATGGGGCATATCCATATGGCACTGGTCAAGTTGTCCCCGTTTTGGAGTAATAAACTAGAATAATTGTTAATGACGATATAATATTTTACCTTTATGAGTTTGAAACGGTGTATAATCAATACCTGTAATATATTAGATGGCAATTATCTAATATAATTATTAAAGATGAAGACAACAAAAGAGAGGGCGGTTTTGACCGCCTTCTTTTTTGTTAAACATAAAAAGAAAAAATTTAGTGATACACTTCGCATCTTCACAACAGAAAATTGTTTGTGCTGGTAGGATGAGTTAATACTTTGTTAAAAAGAAACATAATATTAACCAAGAAGTGCGATTAATCAGGAGTACTACTTTGGAAAAAGTCTGGCTTAAACGTTATCCGGCAGATGTTCCGGCTGAAATTGACCCGGACCGTTTTGCATCTCTTGCGGAGATGCTTGAAAACGCTGTCGCAAATTACGCAGATCAACCCGCCTTTATCAATATGGGCGAGGTCATGACTTACCGCAAACTAGAAGAGCGTAGCCGTGCTTTTGCCGCTTATTTGCAAAATGGCTTAGGATTGAAAAAAGGTGATCGTGTCGCCTTAATGATGCCTAACTTACTGCAATATCCTATAGCGCTTTTCGGCATTCTTCGTGCCGGTATGGTAGTGGTCAATGTAAACCCACTCTACACACCAAGAGAGCTTGAACATCAGCTTAATGATAGTGGCGCCACAGCTATTGTCATTGTTTCTAACTTTGCCCATACGCTGGAAAAAATCGTCTTTAACACCAGTATTAAACACGTTATTTTAACACGTATGGGAGATCAGCTATCTCGTCCTAAAGCGACACTGGTTGATTTTGTGGTTAAATATATCAAGCGATTAGTCCCAAAATATAATTTGCCTGACGCGATATCATTTCGTCGAGCGATGCATTTAGGCTATCGAATGCAATATATTAAGCCAGAAATTACTGGAGATGATTTAGCCTTCTTACAATATACTGGTGGTACCACAGGAATTGCGAAAGGCGCGATGTTAACTCATCGTAATATGTTGGCTAATCTAGAACAAGCTAAAGCCGCTTATGTTCCTGCACTTAATGTAGGGAAAGAGCTGGTGGTAACCGCTTTACCCTTGTATCACGTCTTTGCTTTAACCGTGAACTGCTTGTTATTTATTGAAGTTGGCGGGAAAAACCTACTGATAACGAACCCACGAGATGTTAAAGGCACTATTAAAGAGTTATCGCGTTATCCTGTCACGGCGATTACCGGGGTAAATACACTATTTAATGCTTGGTTACATAATCCCGAGTTTCGTCAACTTGATTTTTCTAAGCTCAACCTTTCTGTTGGTGGCGGAATGCCCGTACAAAGTAGTGTTGCGAAAGAGTGGGAAGAATTAACCGGTAAGCATCTATTAGAAGGTTATGGTTTAACTGAGTGTTCGCCTCTAGTAACAGGTAACCCTTATAACCTGAAAAAATACAGTGGTAGTATTGGGCTTCCTGTACCTTCAACGGAAGTAAAATTTATGGATGATGAAGGTAATGAAGTGTCTCGCACAGAAGGCGGTGAAATGTGGGTTCGTGGCCCTCAGGTCATGAAAGGCTACTGGAATCGTCCTGATGCGACAGCAGAAGTACTACATGATGGATGGGTTGCCACAGGTGATATTGCCACAATGGATGATGAAGGCTTTATCCGCATCATTGACCGTAAAAAAGATATGATCTTGGTTTCAGGATTTAATGTCTATCCTAATGAAGTTGAAGAAGTGGTTACTGCGCACCCGAAAGTTTTAGAATCAGCAGCTATTGGTGTACCGAGTAAAAGCTCGGGTGAGACTGTGAAAATCTTTGTTGTCAAAAAAGATCCCTCATTGACAGAAGATGAACTTAAAACTCATTGTCGCCGTTACTTAACGGGTTATAAAGTACCTAAGATTATTGAGTTTCGAGAAGAGCTGCCTAAGTCAAATGTTGGTAAAATTTTACGCAGAGAATTAAGAAATGAAGAAAAACAGTTGAAAACATCAACTGGATCTTGATACAACAAAGTATAACCTTTGATAAATTCGCCGGTTTATACCGGCGTTTTTGTCTTTACGAAAAAGTCATTAGACATAAAAATACAAGAGAAACCTGTTTTGAATTATCAATTTATCACGACAAACACAGCACTAGAAGATGTCTGTAAAGCAGCGTCCGAGGTATCACAAATTGCATTAGATACAGAGTTTGTCCGTATACGCACCTATTACCCACATTTGGGGCTTATCCAAATGTACGATGGTAAACAGATCTCTCTTATTGATCCCCTGACCATTACTGAGTGGACTCCTTTTGTTGAATTATTAACTAATCCCGCAGTCCTTAAATATTTGCATGCTGGAAGTGAAGATCTTGAAGTATTTTCTCATCAATTTGGTTGTGTTCCGACACCCATGATAGATACCCAAGTCGTGGCCGCTTTTCTGGGCTATCCCATTTCTTGTGGCTTTGCGACCTTAGTAGAAAAATATGAACATATTGCTCTCGATAAAAGTGAATCACGAACAGATTGGCTGGCACGCCCATTAACCGAAAAACAGTGCCAATATGCGAGTGGTGATGTGTTTTATTTGTTACCTCTAGCTAAGAAATTAATTGCACAGGCACAAGAAGCCGGTTATATGGACGCTATTGTTGATGAGTGTGAAATGATAGCCGAGCGTCGCCAAGAGACCGTATCACCAGAGCTTGCCTACCGCGATATTGGTAATGCATGGCAATTACGAGGTCAACAATTAGCATGCTTAAAAATGTTGGCAGAATGGCGTTTAAATCAAGCTAGAGCCCGTGATATGGCATTAAATTTTGTTATAAGGGAAGAGCATTTATGGTCAGTAGCACGCTATTTACCGACCTCTCTTGCTGAATTAGATGCGCTTTCTCTATCGGGGCAAGAAATTCGTTGTCATGGCCGTCGCTTGTTGGATTTTGTTGCTAAAGCCAAACAGATCAAAGATGAAGATTGTCCTGAGCCTATTGGCAATTTAATTGAACAACCTAACTATAAAAAAGCCTTTAAAGCAATAAAAACGGTGATCCAAGAGGTAAGTGAAGGGCAGCGCTATAACCCCGAGTTATTAGCCTCAAGAAGACAAATAAACCAATTGCTTAATATTCACTGGAAAATTAAAACAGGGGAGCCTGAATTGCTTTCACGCTGGCGTAAAGCGTTACTAGCAGAAAAAATTACTGCAATTTTGGCGCAATATCCTTAATATCACGTTATATTAATTCAGGCTAAAGAGTAATTATTTAGCCTGAAATTTTCTCAAACCCAATATGAGTTTCTATCATTCCTCTATCATCCAATAAATAGCAACTCCAACTTATTATTAATGAATGTTTAAAATAGCAACAATATATAGCGCTATTTGCACATTTGTATTCAGCCAGTTTATATATAATTAAAAACACAGAGCCAAGCAAATATGTGATAGTTTATAGCTGGCTCTGTGGATCATTAGCTTATATCAGCGAATTAAATATGATCACTTAGGTGATTCTTCATTTTCAGGTAATGTCACATTTAATTCTAGTACGGAGATATCATCGCCTTTCTGCTCAAACTGAACAGATAGCATATCGGGATCTATCTGCACATACTTACAGATAACACCTAATAAATCTCTTTTCATATCAGGTAAATAAGCTGGCTCAGTATCGCCACGTCGACGCTCTGCTACGATAATTTGTAGGCGCTCCTTGGCAATATTTGCTGTCGACTTTTTACGCGACAGAAAAAAATCTAATAAAGCCATCTTTTACCCCCCAAAAAGGCGTTTTAGGAAGCCTTTTTTCTCTTCTTCAATAAAACGGAATGGATGTTCTTCACCTAATAAACGATTTACTGTATCTAAATAAGCTTTACCTGCATCAGATTCACTATCAAGAATAACAGGCTCACCTTGGTTTGATGAACGTAAAACGGATTGATCTTCTGGAATAACACCCAGCAGTGGAATACATAAAATTTCTAGCACATCTTCCATACTTAACATATCACCACGGCTTACTCGGCCTGGATTATAGCGTGTTAATAGAAGATGTTCTTTAATAGGATCTTCGCCTCGTTCAGCGCGACGTGATTTAGAGGCTAAAATACCTAAAATACGGTCTGAGTCACGTACAGAGGAGACTTCTGGGTTGGTGGTGATAATGGCTTCATCTGCAAAATAGAGTGCCATAAGTGCGCCACTTTCAATCCCTGCAGGTGAATCACAAATAATAAAATCAAAACCCATTTCATCCAGTTCATCTAACACTTGCTCTACACCATCACGGGTTAAAGCGTCTTTATCTCTTGTTTGTGAAGCAGGGAGGATATAAAGGTTTTCTGTACGTTTATCTTTAATCAGGGCTTGATTTAAAGTAGCATCACCTTGAATAACATTAACAAAGTCATAAACGACTCTACGCTCACAACCCATAATTAGGTCAAGATTACGTAATCCGATATCAAAGTCGATAACAACCGTTTTATGCCCTTTTTGAGCGAGGCCGGTAGAAATGGCCGCGCTGGAAGTTGTTTTACCAACCCCACCTTTACCTGACGTAACAACAATAATGCGTGCCATGGAGTGATTCCTTGTCGATGCTCTAAATTAAGTTCTCGATTGTTAATTCATTCTCTTGCAAACTAAGTTGGACTGATTTGCCAACAAAATCTGTAGGAATTTGGTCGCTTAGCCAATATTGACCAGCAATGGAAACTAGTTCTGCAGATAAATGTGTACAAAAAATATGGCTCTCTTGGTCGCCTGATGCTCCGGCAAGAACCCGTCCACGCAATACACCATAAATATGTACATTACCGTCTGCGATTAATTCAGCGCCAGCACTGACATTGCTTAACACAACTAAATCGCTATTTGGTGCGTAAATACGTTGCCCGGAACGCACTGGTGTATGAATGATTTTGGTTTTTTGTCGTACATTTATCGGTACTTCATTCGTTTTATCGTTATTTGCCTGAGCTGCTGGCTTAGTTATTTTACCTTCATTTAGAATAGGTAACTGTGCGGCAATTATCGCTTCTTTTTGTTGAGCGTCATGACTACCACTAATTCCCACAACACGTAAGCCAGCATCTTCTACTATTCGCCTCAGTTTTTTAAAATCAATCGTTTGATCTGCGATAGCAGAGACATTGATAACAACAGGCGCATTTTTCAGAAATTGAGGCGCTTGGGCAATTTTATCTGAAATAGCCTGACGAATAACCTTCGGTGATCCATCATTTAAATGAAGTACCGAGAGGGTAAAATTACTGCCTTTTAACTCAATGGGCGTGTTTGACATCTATCTGACTCAGTAAATTTTCTATAATCTGGCACAAAAAACCAGAGACGATATTACGAAATTATATAAGCATGTTATATTTACTAAAATATTCAGGCAAGTCGCTTATTTTAATAATTAGAGTTTAATGAAAATGATTTGTGCAATTTACCGTAGTACCAAGCGTGATCAAACTTATTTATACATCGAAAAAAAAGATGATTTCTCTCGAATTCCTGAGGAATTATTACAAAGTTTTGGTGAACCACAGTTTGCAATGTTGCTAGATCTGGCGCAAAGACAGCGTTTAGCGAATGCTGACATAGAAAAAGTCAAACAAGCGTTGATTGACCAAGGTTTTTACCTACAAGTGCCACCTCCCGTCGAAAGTATGTTAAATGCTTATTTAGATGAATTAAAAAATTCAGAAAAAACTGAATAAATCATCGAGATAAAAGGAGCATAAATGTTCAAATATTCGTTCATCGCGGTGATTGTTTCTACTGTTTTGCTATCTGCTTGTGCAGATAGCCATCAGAAGAGCGCAGAAAAAAAACCTGTAACAAGTGAAATTGCCAATATTGCGACATCAGCACCGGCTCGCTGGAAACAGATTGATGTTGCCTCACTTGAACAGGCTTTTCCAAAACAGTCACGGACACCTGCACAATTTCCTGCTTATGTAGATGCTTTAAAACAAAAAGCGGCTGAATTGGGTTATAAACCTGAAACTATCAATTTTGCCTTTTCGGAAATTCACTTTATTGACAGAGTAGTGAAGTCAGACCGTAATCAGCCAGAAAAGAAAATTACTTTAGATGTGTATTTACCTCGAGTGGTGACGAAAGGACGTATCGCAGAAGGGGCGAAACTTTATCAAGCTAACCAACAAACCCTAGTGCAGATCAGCAATCAATATGGTGTGCCTGCAAATTATATTGTTGCCTTATGGGGATTAGAAAGTGGCTTTGGTCGAGTACAAGGGAAAGAAGATGTTATCTCAGCACTGGCCACATTAGCTTTTGAAGGTCGCCGTGAGGCCTTGTTTAGTCGCCAATTAATGGCCGCACTTGAGATAATCGAAAATGGACATTTACCTGTAGGCCAGCGTTTAAAAGGCTCTTGGGCAGGCGCAATGGGGCAGACACAGTTTATGCCATCTTCATTTTTGACTTACGCTGCTGATGGCAATGGTGACGGCAATATTGATATATGGAATAGCCGTGAAGATGCGTTTGCTTCAGCCGCTAATTATTTAGCAACCGAGGGATGGCAACATGATCTCCCTTGGGGGGAACAAGTCAGTTTACCTGCTAATTTTAATCAACAGTTGGAAGGTATAAAAACAGAGCAACAAAAAACGGTCGCACAATGGAAGGCACTAGGGGTGCAATTACCCGCTAATAGCCAATTAAGTGATGATATGAAGGTATGGCTGATAATTCCTGATGATGATTTACATAGAAGCTATTTAGTCACCCAAAATTTCCGTACTATCATGCATTGGAATAGCTCTTACTTTTTTGCTTTGAGCATTGTGACGATGGCTGATGGCGTTGCCAATAAAATAAATACACTGCCAACTCAACACTAAATCACGTTAGCAGTGACATAAAACACAGCGATTTACCTAATAAGGAAAATATTATGTATCAACATAGAGATTGGGAAGGTTCGTTGCTTGATTTTCCTGTCAATAAAGTGATTTGTGTGGGCAGTAATTATGCAAACCACATAAAAGAGATGGGCTCGGTGCGCTCTGAAGAGCCGGTTATCTTTATTAAACCAGAAACGGCAATGTGTGATATTCGCCAACCTATTGCGATCCCCAAAGAGATGGGGGCGGTGCATCATGAAATAGAGTTAGCGGTATTAATTGGTCAGCCACTGAAACAAGCCAATGAAGATAGGGTTGATCGCGCTATTGCTGGTTTTGGTGTTGGTTTAGATCTCACTTTACGTGATTTACAAAGTCAATTAAAAAAAGCGGGACAACCTTGGGAGAAAAGTAAAGCGTTTGATGGCTCGGCACCTTTGTCGGGATTTATTCCGGTGAACTCTTTTGGTGATCCCCAAAATGTTGACTTAATGTTGAAAGTTAATGGTGAAATTCGTCAGCAAGGGAACAGTCGTGATATGCTAACGCCTGTTTTACCCCTTATCAGTTATATGTCGCGCTTTTTTACCCTTCGCCCAGGTGATGTCATTTTAACGGGAACACCAGAAGGTGTCGGTCCCTTAGCATCGGGTGATATGTTGGTATTAAGTGTTAATGAACATCAGCTGACCACACGGGTTATTTAATAATATGATGAGCAATAAGGTAATAACGTAGAGATGACACAGGCTTTTTGGCAGACAAAAACTTTGGATGAAATGAGTGATGATGAGTGGGAATCGTTATGTGACGGGTGTGGGCAGTGCTGTTTACACAAGTTAATGGATGATGATACTGATGAGATCTATTTTACTAACGTCGCTTGTAATCAGTTAAATATTAAAACCTGCCAATGCAGTAACTATGAAGATCGTTTTCGTTATGAGCCTGATTGTATCAAACTCACGCGATATAATTTGCCGACGTTTGAATGGTTACCGATGACTTGTGCTTATCGCTTATTAGCAGAAGGGAAGCCTTTAGCGGATTGGCATCCCCTTATTGCAGGTAATAAAGCAAAAATGCATCAAGGTAATATTTCAGTAAGATATATTGCTGTTCCTGAAGTGGAAGTTGAGGACTGGGAAGATCATATTCTTAATCGCCCCAAAGGACGCGGTTAATATTGCGCTCTCCCTTTGTGTTACACAGAGGGAGAGTCATTATCTTATTGATTAAACGTCATTAACTGATGGCGTTGATTAAAGAATTTCTTATAGGTTAAATAGCAAGCAATAATTGTTGAAATACTGGCGGTTGCCATCAACATAAAGGTGACCATAATTTGGTATTTAACCGCTTGTAGTGGATCAACACCGGCAAAAATTAATCCAGACATCATTCCAGGTAAGCTTACAATCCCCACGGTCTTAGCTGCGTCAACGGTCGGAATTAACGACGATTTAATACTATCTCGAATAATAGCCATTGAAGCAATTTTAGGGGTTGCCCCTAAACTTAACATTTCTTGGATCTGTTGTTGATGATTTTCAAAACGTTGCCCAAGCTGATTATAACAAAGTCCGGTCGCAATCATTGCATTCCCCGCGATCATACCGGTAATAGGAATAATTTGGATAGGGGTAAAGGCAATAGCATGGGTAAAAAGTAAAATACTTAAGGTGAGCAATGCCCCTGTGGTAATAGCGACAAACGAGATAATAAAAATATCTTTAACGTATTTACTGCGTTTTTTAGCATTATAGGCAGCGTTATAACAGATAAATAAGACCATTAGAAATGTAAGGATAATATGGTCGACGTCGAAAATATAAGTTAATACGTAGCCAACAATAAAGAGTTGAATTATCGCTCGGGCGGTACTCCAAATAATATCTTTCTCTAATGAAAGTTTCTCTTTTCGGCTAATAAATATAGCCACTAAGACCAGTAATAGAGAAAAAATAAGAGATTCATTACTGATTGTATGTTCGTTCATAATAATTTATTTGCTCACTGCTCAATAAAGTTAAAACTAAGGGGGGTAATGGAAGTAAACCTAACCTTAATTGTTCATATGACTCGGTAAGTGGATCACATCATCGGCATGTTTGATTTCATTTTGATCATGAGTTACCCATAATGCGGCGATTTTTTGCTCTTTGACATAATGATGGATAAGCTCATTGACTTTTATTTTATTGTCTTCATCAAGAGCACTAGTAATTTCATCAAGCAATAACACTTTAGGCAAAAACTGTAGGTTACGGATAAGTGAGATACGCTGTTTTTCACCACCAGAAAGTTCATTAATACCTTTATTTAAAATCTCATTGGGCAAATTAAAGTAATCTAAATCTTTCGCTAATTTCTTCTCATCAACGGCGATTTTGCGTAGTAAATAAGGAAATTTAAGATTGTCATAAACCGTTTCACCAAATAACATCGGGGTTTGAGTACAATACGAAACTTGTTGTCGATATTGTTCAGGAGAAAGGGTTAAGTAGTCTTTTCCGTCAAAGAAAAGTGTGCCACTTGTCGGTGAGAATAAAGAGGCAATGATTTTTAATAACGTACTTTTTCCACAACCAGAAGGGCCTGTAATCAATTTAAATTCAGAAGGTTGTAGTGAGAAAGTCACATTATCTAGAATAATTTTGCTATCGAGTTGAAAGCCAATTTTTTCCAGACATAGTAGTGCGCGATTATTGTTCATTCTGATCCTATACATCTAGAAGAGAGAAGTTATCACTATTATACAAGGTTAATTGTATAATGATCCTGTTCCATATCAGTGATCTGATAACAAGATTTAACTTAAGTATAAGAGCATAAGTGTGTGATGATAAATTGTTTTTCTCTATCACTACTATCAGTCAATCAATATTAAATAGCCAATAGGGGAAACAGAAAGATAACGCAGCATAAAAGATTAAGCATGATAAAATAGGCCTAATCATCAGCTCGTAAAAATTATCTTAATATAAATAAGTCAAGATAGGATGAATAAGTTATTTATTATATTGCGCATACCATTGCTGTATATCTTGAACGACTTTTCCGGTTAATCGCTCGCCTTGTTGATTATAAAAACCATGATTTAATTTATCATATTTAATAAATGTCACATTAGGTTGCGTTATCTCTTGAGATAATTGATGGAATGCCGCCACATCTACATTGATATCATCTAATGTTTGAACAATTAATACCGGAGTTTGCGTGTTGCGCTTAATCACCTCAAGTAGATCAATAGCAAGATATTGTTGCCACCATAATTTGCTATGTTCACTAACAAATTGCTCATCATCAATTTGATTCGTTATTATTGCATTAGCGAGTTGTTGAAAGCTATTTATTGCTTCTTCCACATGCTCTTTAGGTGTTGTATTGCGTATATTGTACAGTACATCATCAAGGAAAAAACGGCCACCGCCATTTAATGCGATTGCAGCGCTAATATCATGACGTTCAGCAACAACTAAATTAACCATTGTTGCGCCTTCACTTCCTCCAAGTAATACAATATTGGTGTAATTAGGGGATAATTTATCTAGCACTGCTAAATAATCAGCAAGTCTTTGGTTAGGATTATCATGCAGTTTATAGTTTTTAGGGCAATCTTCTCTTTCACCATTATCGTCGGAATAAGTCAATTGTGCTGTAATACCATACTTTTCAACCATTAAAATATCACTACTCGGTAGCCATCTACCAAAGGTTTCTTGAATAAAAGTATTATTTTTTATGCTATTACAGTCAGAACCTTGCATTAAAACTAACAGTGTTTTGTTATGTTCAGCTTGTTTATCTAGATAATAAATCAGTTCGCTATTATCTTGTCGAATTAGTTTATGTGTGCTTATTTCTGCGTAGCTTGATGTTATTGATGATACTAAGAAAGTGGTGCATAGCAACAAAGAACAAATACGCATAGAACAACCTTATTAACCAAGGGAGGGTGAGAGAGAAGGATGGCTAAATAATCCATCAAGACGGTTAATTAGCCATATCAATAAACAGAAAGTCAAGTCGTTAAGTACTTATTACTGATTAATGAATTGGAACGTAATAATCAATTTCCAGTGTTTTTGGTAGTTCCATAATGTCGCTATCTGTTTCTATACAAATGTAGTTTTCAATATCTGGCCCTAAACGACGACATAACCCCAAAGCCGGTAAAGTATAAAAGTAGATCTTGATGGCAAATTGTTTATATTCTTCTAACGTGCCTTTAAATTGGAAACGAACATAACGCCCGCCTGCGATCGCTTTTTTTCTAAAACCACGGGGTCTGGTAAAGTGATCTAAATTGTTTAGGCCAATTTCATAATCAATCTGGATCTTATCTTTACGTAATGTATTTGGCTGATAAGAAATTAACACACTACTTTCCGTAAAGTTTTTATCTGTGTACAACAAAAAATCATTCCAAAACTGATGGCGAATATCTTCATGTAGTTTGCCAATATCCTCGATAGAGCAAAAGTATTGGTATTGAATAACATAAAGAAAGCTTTCAGGTAGCTCGATAATATTTGGAATAGGGAGATCGGTAACTTCAAAATTGATGGGGGGCTGAAAATTGTCGCTACACAACACATCAACTTTACGGTATTCCGAAGGAGTGACGCCAAAAACAGCTTTAAAGCGGCGTGTAAAAGATTGCTGCGAATCAAATTGATAGCGTAGTGCGATAGTTAATACCGGAAGTTTAGTTAAGCGCAATTCAGTGGCGGCTTTGGTCAGTCGTCTACCACGAATATAAGAGGCTAATGTTAAGCCCGTTGCTTGTTTAAACACCCGTTGCAAATGCCATTTTGTATAACCTGATTTTATCGCAACATCATCAAGTAATAACGGCTTTTCTAGATTTACCTCGATCCAGAGCAGAAGTTCTTTAATCACTTCTATATTAAACGAAGATAAAGAATTGGAAGGGATAAGTCCATTGAACTGAGATGACATGATGATTTCCTGAAAAGATATTTTGTTCAGTTTACACAAAACTGATACCCATATATTATTACATACTTATGGTATGTTTTATGGGTTTTTTTATCATGAAATTAAAATCACGGCAACAAGAGAATTCAGAACAAACACGCTTAGCTTTACTTGAAGCCGGGCAATATCTCTTTGTAAATCAATGCTATTACGATGTTTCCATTGATGAAATATCACGTTATGCAAGGGTCACTAAAGGGGCGTTTTATCATCACTTCAGTAATAAAAAAGCCCTTTTGAGAGAGTGTTATTTACTGCAAGTTAAGCATGCTGTTCAAAAATTAGATGAAGTACCTACTTATGATGATAAATGGCAAGAGCTAACGGCGCTCTTCTCTCTTTGTGTTGACCATATTTATCAGTGTAAAAACGAGTTAATTCCCTTACAAGAAGTTATCTCGGTATTAGGTTGGAAAGAGTGGGAAGAGATTGACGCCAACATTCTTATTCCTCGTATCCAACACTGTGTTGATATACTCTTTGCTGAAAAACAGATCTGTGCTTATTCACCGGCTATTGTGGTGAATTTAATTTATGGTTTTATTACTCATATTGCTATCAATCTAAAAAATGAAGCGTCATTACCGAAAGAGGCATGTAGTGACTTTAAAGCTATTTTTGCTGATTTTTTAATCGGGGTAAAACAAGCATCACCACAGCGTCATCAACATATGGCATAAAGAGGTATTAAAATACCTCTAAGCATTGCGCAAAAGATTAACAATCAACAAATAATTCTGTTCAATTATCACTGTATTATTGAATAGAAAAACATGGCGATTGAATAAAGAGATAAGTTTAATTGAACTAACTAAAAAATAATTAAAAATAGAATAAGTAATCTTTCTTAATATCGTTAATCTATTTGAGTTAAATAACCTAATGTCCACAATATTAAGCAATAGCATTATTTTTTAAGAAAGTAACAACAATTCTTTCTGTTTAAATAAAAAAGTATGATTAGTTTAATTTATAAAATAAATACTGATATTGTATGATGAATTGGTCATGCTTTAAAATCTATCCTGTTCATTCTAAAAGATAATTAATCATTTAATTTTTTATCAATCAAATCATAATGCTAATGGAATATTATGTAACGAATTGCTTAGTGGACAGTGAAATGAAATGTTTATTTCAAAAATAAAAAATAGATTTCACTATGCTCTAAAGTTTTTGATAAAAATGACCGACATTATCAATGTGAGCAGTCTCTTACCTGTCTCTATAATCTAAAAAATAATCTTTAATTTATTTTGTTAACACTAGGGAATGCACTCTTTTTTACTAAAGAGTGCATTCTGATATCTTACAAATATACAGAAAAATCAAAGCTGTATATTTTGCTGGAATATGATTATGTTTAAAAACATCAGTATAGAAAAAACCGTTAAAGTTATGCTGGCTATTTTATTTGTACTTATTATGAGCATTATTTACTTTAGTTATGATGCTTCAACACGCTCTTATCATAACTTTGTTTCATCAAATAACTTAAGTCAGCAAATGTTGCTGATGGGAAAAGCGCGTTATCAAATGGCGGTGATCAGAGCGAATATTAATGGCTTGGATGGGCAGTTAAGAGTGAATGAAAAACCTTCTGCTAAATACCTTCATCAAACTCAAGAATATATAAAAATCACTCGTGAAGAGATCCACCGTTGGGCGGATGCTGAAAAGTTAACCATGGAAGGGCGTCAGGTTGCTGATGATATGACGAAACGCTTTGATGAGCTTTTAGATATATTTACCGATGCCTTAGCTAAATTACGTAAAGGACAATTGACTACGCACTCTGCTAGTCAAAAAATGGATGAACTCAACGAGATCACCATGACATATTATGCAGTCGCCAATGGTATTGAGAATAATTATATTGATATTGCGAAAACTTCACAACAGCGCATTATGCTAATGGCGTTAGTCACAGCGATTATTGTCATTATGCTCTTTATCATTATCTTACGTTGGTTCTCTCATAGCTTTATCGGCAATATTAAAGTGCTTATTAATATTTTTAGCAAAATGAGCCAAGGCGATTTAAGTATGCGAGTGGAAAATCACGGTAACAATGAATTTGGTAAGCTATTTAATGAAATGAATAAAATGAAAGTTTCATTAAGTCAAATGATTGCTTCGGTAAAAAATGCAGTAAACACCATTAGCGTCAGTGCAAGTGAAATAGCAACAGGTAATACTGACCTCTCCTCACGTACTGAAGAGCAGGCTAGTGCGCTACAACAAACCGTTGCAAGCATGGAGCAAATCAAAACGACGGTTGAAAAAAATGCCGATAACTCACGCCAAGCTAGCCAGTTGGCATTAAGAGCGACAACGTCAGCACAAAACGGCGAAAAGGTGATGGATAATGTTATCGAAACCATGTCATCGATTTCTGAAAGTGCAAAGAAGATCTCAGATATTAATGACATCATTAACAGTATTGCCAATCAAACCAATATCCTCTCATTGAATGCAGCGGTTGAAGCGGCTAGAGCAGGTGAACAAGGTCGCGGATTTACCGTTGTTGCAGCCGAAGTACGTAACTTAGCTAGTCGTAGTGCAGAGGCAGCCAAAGAGATCAATGAACTTATTACCCATTCGGTAAATAAAGTACAGGTTGGATCACAACAAGTGAGCGAAGCAGGACGCTCTATGTCGGAAATTGTGACCACCATTAGTCAAGTTAATGATTTTATGCAACAGATTGCCTTAGCCTCTAATGAACAAAGTATGGGGATTAATCAAATTGCTATGGCCGTAAGTGAGATGGATACCGTGACTCAACAAAATGCGGCACTTGTGGAAGAGTCTGCCACTATTACTGCCAATATGGATGATGAAGCTCATCAGCTTGCCAACTTAGTCTCTCAATTTAAAGTAGATGAGAAAGAAAATACTAGGCATGCATAAAAGGGTTGGTTTGCGCTTGATAAAAATGTACCTAAGAAGATAAATATGTTGTTAATTCATTAGCCAAGACGAATAAGATAAAACCCCTTTAGCCACTCAAAGGTGACTAACAGGGGTTTTTTAGAGACTTAGGCTTTCACTTCGTTAGGTGATGTTATACCTGCAGCAACCTCTTTAATATTGTGCAATGTCGTTTCACTAATACTAATTAACGCTTCTTCAGTTAAGAATGCTTGGTGCCCGGTAAACAATACGTTATGGCAAGAGGAAAGGCGACGGAACACGTCATCTTGAATAACATCATTTGATTTATCTTCAAAAAATAAATCGCGCTCATTTTCGTAGACATCCATGCCTAATGCGCCAATTTTACCTTGTTTTAAGGCATTAATGGCAGCTGCAGAATCAATTAAGGCCCCACGGCTAGTGTTGATGATCATTACGCCATCTTTCATTTGCGAAAAAGCACTTTCATTTAATAAATGATGATTTCCTGCGGTTAATGGGCAATGCAACGAAATAACATGTGAATTTGCGTAAAGAGTCGCTAAGTCAACATATTCCGCACCCAAATCTAATACAGCTTGGTTTGGATAAGGATCATAGGCCAATAGCTTCATACCAAAGCCTTTTAGTATGCGTAAAGTTGCTAGGCCAATTTTCCCCGTACCGATAATCCCAGCAGTGCGATTATGCATATTAAAACCAGTTAAACCTTCTAAGGAAAAGTTTGCATCACGGGTACGTTGGTAGGCTCTGTGAATACGACGATTTAACGAGAGCATCATCCCAACAGTATGCTCAGCAATCGCTTCTGGGGAATAAGCCGGCACACGCACTACGGTGATCCCTAATTCGGCCGCTGCCTTAAGGTCAACATTATTAAATCCCGCACAACGCAGTGCAAGGATATGGATGTTGAGACTGGCAAGCTCTTGTAATACCGCACGATTAGCATCATCATTAACAAAGATACAGACTGCATCTGCGCCGACGGCATTTTTTGCTGTTTGTTCAGTCAAATTAAAGTCAAAATATTCGATATCATAATGATATCCATTATGCTGATTGACCCATTCCATATGTTTGCGGTCATAATGTTTAGTACTATAGGAAACAATTTTCATCCTGTACTCGCTTATTATCGATTAAAATTTATTTTGAGAGTGAGAAAACAAGAATTATCTAACCCCAATAGAGAAGCATTTAATACTATTATTATAAACAATTTAATGGGTAAAGTGGATGTTCGGAATGTGGTTAATGTGATCAAAAGGAAAATGAGGTGTTGTTAAAGAAAACAATCAAATGGACAGGGATGATACTACTGGGTGTCGGCGCAGTTAGCACGACCTTGTGGCTCACCATTCCACGTTGGTTACCTGTTGTGGCTAAAACCTATTTACCTGAAGGTGTTTCACTCTCTTTAACACAACCAAGGTTACAACAATGGGGTGTTTTTATTGATGATATCGCATTAAAAAGTGATAGCTGTACCTTGGCTAATGTGCAGCAATTTACGTTTAACTATCAAAAACAGCAAATTGATAGCCTATCATTTAATAGTCAACAACTTACTATTAACGAAGGGTGTTTTTCACAATTATCTTTTGCAGATAAAAAAGAGACCGCAGCAGTTCCTCTCGATATTCATGCGTTATTAGCTACTATTCCTCATTTATCGGTTGATATTAATCATGTTTCTTTAATGGATAATCAGCGCTATAACGGCCATTTTCAGCTTAAAAGTGATACAAATGGGCGGTTAATCAGCTATCAGGGAGATAATACGCAGATACAAGCGCTGATCCGTGATAATCAATGGTTAGATATTAAACAATTAAAGATTAATTTACCTGACGATAATCAGATAGAGCTGGCGGCTGAAATAGCGTTACCCCTTAATGTTGATTCATTACCAGAAAATGGTTCTATCAGCACAACATTGTTAACATCCCATTATGCTTACCCAGTAGTCTTTATTGCTCAATGGCAAGGGAATAGCGGTACTATTTCTATTGCTGAACAAGGTGGAGGGCAAGCGTTAGCTGTGTTGCCTTGGAATGTAACTGCAGAAAATATCACGATAGAAAAAGGGCGTTGGGAATGGTTTGGGCTTGATCAACCCTTACGTGGTGGTGTGAATATCAACATTGCCCAGTGGCAGCAAGGATTAACGGGGTTACGCTTAACTGCGCGCTTAAATGTTATGACGCAAGGGCATGCAGGGAAAGGGAATTTAGTGATGACGATACCTGAAACGGCGATTAACTGGTTAGATGCTGATATACCTATTCAATTGACAGGCATTGTAAATAAAGATCTCATGCAAGCCAGTGCACAACTTCCCGTTAAAGTGACCGGTATGTTGACAGATCCCACTATCGAATTTCAGCCCGGTTCACTATTACGCTTTAAAGGGCAACTAACAGAAACGCTGACGGTAAAAGATGCTCGTTTACCACTAGCTGGTTCAACATTATCTTCCAAAGGATTTAATGGTCACCTAAATGCGATTGTGTTAGCTGAAGATACAATTTGGGGAGATTATCGAGTCCATTTTGCTGGACGTTCGACCGATTTCTTACCTGATCAGGGCAATTGGCAATGGCGTTATTGGGGAGAGGGCAATTTATTGCCATTAAAAGCGCGTTGGGATATTGCTGGAACTGGCTCTTGGATAGATAACATGGTGAGTTTTGAGACATTAAATACCGGATTTGATGTTTTAACTTATCAGCATACCAGTATGTTAGCACCCAGATTGACGCTCTTAACGCCATTTCGTTGGTTAAGAGACGATAAAAACCCGTTATTTGAAGGAAAATTGAAGTTAACCAGTCAAAAAATTGATTTTCCTGCGGGGGGATTCTTAGATAGAGCGGACTTTATTGCCAGTGTAAAAGGTCAATCTCCTTTTCGTTTTAATATGAAAGGCGAGCTCAATGCCAAGCCAAATATTGGACCTATAACGATTAATACACGTTGGGATGGTGAAAGGCTAAGAGGGCAGATGCGTTGGCCTGCACAACCAATCAATGCCTTTCAATCTTTATTGCCAGAAAAATTAGGCATCACATTAGATAATGGCGAGTTTTATACACAAGCTGACTTTTCTATTGCCCCTCAACAAGGTTTAGTTGCTGGTGGACATCTAGTGGTTAAGCAAGGCAGCATGTGGCTAAAAGATGGTGTATTGGAAGGACTCGATTTTATTTTACCTTGGCGTTTAAACGGTGACGAATGGCAACTAGGTGTAAAGCAGCCAGTGCAATTACGCATTAAGCGCGTCAATAACTTATTTGAAATGACAGATATTACCGCCGATCTGCAAGGATTTTACCCTATTACAGAAGCAAAACCTTTAGTTTTATCTAATGTCAAGGTTGCCATGCTTGATGGCACTATTTCTATGGCTAAATTAGCATTACCACAGCATGAAGCGGCGATTATCTCATTAGACAATCTAGAGTTAAGTCGGCTTTTTACTTTATTGAAGGTGACCCAATTTGCCGCATCAGGTAAAGTCAGTGGTGAATTGCCTTTCTTTATCAATAACAATCAGTGGATAGTGAAAGACGGGTGGCTGGCTAATTCATCATATTTAACCCTCAGGCTTGATAAAGATTTTGTTGACTCTATTGATGATAGCAATATGACAGCCGGTGTTGCTATGGCATGGTTACGATATTTAGAGATTAGTCGCTCTTGGACGCGGGTTAATTTAAGCAACCTAGGTGAATTAGTGCTTGAAGCGGAAATCCAAGGGAAAAATCCATTGGAAGACAAACGGCGACAAGTAAATCTTAATTATCGCCATCAAGAAAATATTTTTCAGTTATGGCGCAGCTTGCGATTTGGTTCGCAATTGGAAGAGTGGTTAGAAAAGAGCCTATCCGATTTAGGGAGTGAGTCAGAATGATGTTATTATTTTTAAAAAGATTATCTTTATTTGTTATTTTCACTATCGGTATATCAGCACTTACCGGATGTATTCGATTAGAGGTTGCTACCCCTGAAAAACCGATAAATATTAATATGAACGTTAAGATTGAACATGAAATTAATGTCAAAATAGATCGCCAAGTTGAAGACTTGCTGAAAAACAATAGCGCTATATTCTAACGTTGGAGTGAATAATGAATTATAAAAAATATCTCTTTAGTTTTGCATTAATCACAGCATTGATTAGTTCAAATGCGCTTGCGTTAACACTTGATGAGGCACGCGCGCAAGGTTTAGTAGGGGAAACCTTTAGTGGTTATGTTGAGTTAGTGCAACCAAACCATAAGCAGGCTCAAATATTGGTGAATGAAATCAATCAAGCCAGAAAAGCCAAATATGCTGAAATTGCTAAAACCAATCAAGTGACTCCTGAGTCTGTTGCCCGTTTAGCGGGTGAAAAATTAGTAGCAAGAGCCAGTTCAGGTGAGTTTGTTAAAGGAATTAATGGGCAGTGGATTAAGAAATAATATCCACTACCCAAGTAGCGATAAAAGAGAGACTAAATTATTCTCATAGCGTTGATATAGTGATAATACTTATTATCACTTTATTTTTTAGTCTACTATTTTGATTTTATCAGATTCAACAATCTGACCGTTCGCTTCCGCAATGAACGTAATATGAGCAATTACATTTCCTGGCTTTGGGGGAAGATTATCTTTTTTGACATAATTTACAGCGAAACGAAAAAAAGCTTCATTATTTTCATCAATATTTTTGGTGAATACATTTCTCTGGTTTAAATTAATAGGATTATCTTCAAGATCAATTAATTGGAATGTCACATTATCACTTGCTGTAGGGCCTGTTGCATGATTGACAAGGTAACCATTATTAGGATCAATATCTTTATTATCAAAACTTACGGTTATTTTAGTATTATTTTCTGAACAATTATTGAAAAACACTGCAATATATCTAGTATAGCGTTCATCAGCTAAGGTTCCAGCATAATGTGTAGCAAAATCATCAGTACTTATATCACGAAGTATAATGGGATATATGGAAGTATCACAATTTACTGGTGGTGGTAAACTACCTCTGCTATTATCAGATAAAGCAATAAAAGGGAAGTATAGTAATAATAGAGGAATTAAAAATGTTATATTTATTGACTTCATAGAAACACCTTACATAAATATTCAAGAATAAAAATTATTCATTATTGGCAATCAATTTGTTTATTAATAATTGAATTATTTTTACTTTCATTTTTTACGTTATAATTGAAGAAACATTGTTGCTCCTCTGTATCTCCCCATTTTACTTGTACCGTTCCGGTTTCTTTTATTCCGGAGAGGAATATTCTATTGTGGTCATAGACAGAATCACTAGAAATGAGATTATTATTATCATCAAATACCATTACATTGGCAGCAAAAGGAATTGGTGTATTTGAGGTAAATAAAACATTATAACCCCTATTTATAGGGAAATTGATTTTTGCTACCGCACCTAAAGTAGGTACGATGATTTTACTTTGAATTTTTGTATTACTAAACTCGGGTAACGAATTTATGTTTAGTCCAATAGTATTTTTGCGATATGGCATGATGTGCGGTAATATTAAATTACCGTTATTGTCTGTAGTGTCTTGTGAAGAATAATTAGTTTTAATTCCGGCAATGCCATTCGTATTTACAATAGCAAAAGTATTACCTAAATCAGGTGACAAAGTTATTCCACTTTGATGTAACACTATAGCACCATTAATCCCTAATCTTAAATTGGTTTTATTATTAGACGATTTCGTTGCATTAATAGAATAAGATTGATATCTCCCCTTATACTGAGTATTTACTGAAGTATGATAGCCAGCATTTGGGTGGCTAAAGTCCCGTTGGTAATTAATAGAATAGCCTAAGCGGTAGTGTTCTAGTAAACTTCCCCCTATAGTCGTACTATTTATATAACCTTTATTGTTTGGATGATAATCAAATTGATTGCTTACCCAATGATAAGAGTGAGAGCTATTTGTTAGTGGAATATTAAAATTTAAAGAAAAATGATTGTCATTATAATATCTTTCATTTTTATATTGATATTTTATACTATAATTTATTTTTTTTATAGAAGATGATAGAGAAGTATTGATTGTAAAGTCATTTTTTATTTTGTCATAAGAATTTTGATGATAACCAATAGAAAATGTCCCGAAAGATTTAATCGGTTGAAAAAGAGAGATTGTATAGCTATTTTTTATATTGTCTTTTTGACTTTTTCTAATGTTAACACTATCAGAATTTATTGATTGATAATGGCTAGAAGATATATTTAAAGAGGTACCAATATTGCTCCATCGTTTATTATAGCGCAACTGGTATTTTAATAGATTATTGTGATCAAAATAACTAATATCACTGGCGACACCCCCCCAGCGTCCTAAATCTAATGATAGTCCTGAAAAGAAAGTATTGCTATTCAGCTTCTTTCTAATTGCACCATAAGCGGTTATTTTTTGATTAATACCATAGGAGAACTCACCCAGTAAAAAAATAGGGTTATTATTTTGATTATTAAACTGGTTATATCTATCATAAGAATATCCAGAAATAAAATTATATTGATAACGACCTTTTTTTAATTGGTTTGGCATTGTAGTAAAGTAATGTGTACTTTTTCTTATACGTCCATCAGCCTCTTTTATTTCTAATACCAATTCATTGCTGCCTATAACAGGTAGATCGTTTAAAACAAAAGGCCCAGGAGGAACAATAGTTTCATAAATGGTTCTTCCTTGTTGTTTCACTTTAATTTCAGCATGAGATTCTGCAATCTCTTCTATGATAGGACTATTCATATAGAGATCATTACCAGAGAGCAAATTACTAGATATAAGTTGAAATCCAATTAATTTATCTGTTGATAACATTCTACTGGTTGGTCGAAATTCCCCCATATTAAGCGTTGCCAACAGCGTATTTAATTGATGATAAGCATATAATGAGTATAGCTTAAATTGCTGTTGCTTATCCGTGTGGTGATAATAACTTTTACTACGTACTCGCCAAGCACCTAAGTTAGCACCTGAATTAAAACTGATTTTGTGTTCTATCTTATTTTGATTGTTATATTTACCAAAATAAGAATATGAGCTAAACAAAGCAGCGACACCATCATCCCATAAAACTTGGCTAGCAAGCATATTTTTTTTATTATCTAAGGCTTTTTGTGGAATAGTTAAATATAATGATTGCGAGGAAAAATTATATTTAAAATCAATATTGTAATCGCTTAATAACAAATCCGAATTTAAATCAACAGGAATGTTATAAAAAGACGGATCAATATTTAAACGAATTAAATCATTAACATTAATCCTTGGTGTTAATATACCGTATTTATTTTCATAATATAAAACAATGCTTTCTTTTTTATTTTCGTTGATATAAATATTTGTTGAGTAATAACCATCAGGATGTTCATTATTTAATAAGTTATTGATAGTTTTATTATCAATGTTTGACAATACACTTTTATATAGAGAATGAATATTATTGTTAGCAATAGAAAAGAAAGGGTATGCATTTAATATCAATAGCAAAGATGTTTTTATCCTAAAGCTTATCTTACTCATAAACAAGTTCCTTTGGAGTTGCAATGATAGTCTGCTCATACTCATCGACTCTCTTCCAATGTACTTTTCTATCTTTAATATTTTTAGTTATTTTTTTATTTTTTATACTGTAATCTTTAAATGGCGATAGGGTTATTCTCTCATTTAATATATCAATATTATCTACCTTTGCTTCTGCTATGGTAATAAAATAAGGAGTGGGGTTGTTTATTTTAATAAAATCTTCATCATTAATAAAAAAATTAATATCTTTATTATCACTTTTGTTAATAATATTGCTAGGTGTATAGAAAAGATTATATATTGAGTTTAAAGAGATAAGAAGCAGGTTTTTATCGGCCATCTCATCATCTATAACTGGAACTACTTTTATATTTACTCTATATACAGATTCTTGATTGATTTCTTTTATATCATCCGTTTTGATAATTTTTAATGTGAAATTTTCATTGGGTGCTAGTTTTATTAAGCTAGGGGAGATAATAAATGGTGCCTCACTATTATCTTCTTTGTTATAGTGTGATACCCAACTTTGAATAATATAGGTTTTTTGTTCGCTTTTATTTCTTATGTCAAATAGAATTTCCTTATCTTGTTCTTTATAAAAAAATCTATCCTTATTAATTTGAATAGAAGCATAACATGAGAATGTAAAGACAAATGATATTATATAAACAATATATTTTTTAATCATGTGTTTTTTAATTAACCATTAGTTAAGTTATTTATTGTATTACCCTATAAATAAAAAGCCGGTATTTCCCCGGCTTTTTATTGGGTTGAAAATTAAAGCAGAATTATATTTAGTTTTGATCGTTTTTTATTGGATATCATCAGTGACGTAAGTATCAAGAGATAAGGTAGCTCTGAAAGCACCTGCGGTAATAGCATCATCAATCGATTCAGGTCTATCATATTTTAATAAAAATTCTAAGCTACCATGTTCACCGGCAACCTCCGAAGAAAATGTACGTTCTGAATCCTCACCATTAAGTAGAACAGGTTCACCTGTAGAACGCAATAATACTACTCGAGCATTGGTATCATTTTCTGTCGAACCAGTATTCATTAAATGAGTATCGTTTTGTCGTGCAACAACTACTTTGACTTTTCTATCTCTTGCTTGATTAGTACAGCCAGAAAAATCCACACTAAATCGTTTTGCAGGAGTAAGTAGTAAAGAATCAACGTAAGCATCATCCAATTGAATTGAAGGAATATCTTGAACGACACAAGTTAGTTTCTCGTCAATTACTCTGCCTTGGATATCTATATTATAACCACCAAGGGAAATCTGTTGTGCAATAGCTTGTGTTGATAAAGAAAGTGTAGATAGAATTAATAGTGAAAATAATGATTTTTTCATTTTAAAGTCCATTTAAGTATTAATTGTAGTTACAAATTTGCTCATAATTAAGAGCAAGATAATAATATTTTTTTACGTGAAATTTGACAAGTTATATATAATTATGATTAGTATTATTTTGTTAAATGATTAGCGAAATATGTTTTTTGTGTTTGGTTGGTTAGATTTAAATTTTAACTTATAGGTAAAAGGTGAAAGGTTTATCTGTTGAAGGTTTTTTTTAAAAAAAAATAGAGGTTTTTTTTGTAATTATATTTATAAAAAATAGCACCTTGATTAAAGGTGCCATTAGATATATTTTGATTTTATCATTATTTCTTTATTAATAATTAAATCTATTTCTTTTTGTACTTGAACATGTGACTGTTGTGCATATTCTTCGCCTAGCGCAGTATCCTCGGTTAGAATAAACTGTACATTATTAATACCAATAAATGATAAAAATTGTGTTAGATATGAAATAATTAAATCAGAGGGTTGTCCTTTATGGATCCCACCACGACTCGTTAATACAATAACTTGCTTATCTTCAAGTAATCCGACTGACCCTGTTTCAGTATATTTAAA
>NZ_JAABLS010000023.1:0-152904 GCF_009915195.1 Proteus sp. G2674 | reverse complement strand
ATAATAAATTCCCCGTCAATATGAATAATGATGGCAATAAAATCACGGTTTATTCAACTATTTACCCTGAAATGGTAGTGCAAGTCCGAGGTACTTATACATCTAATAAGTGTGAACGTTCTCATTTTAATTCTGATTATACCGAAGTCTCTTACTCCTCTTTAACACAAAAAGTAGAGGTAGAGCGTAAAATAGCAGAGGATAATAAAACCGCGACCTATATCGTGCCTATTGATGGAGGGGGATGGTGTAATTGGAAGCTGGTAGAAATAGAGATAGCACCATTATCTACTAAATATGAAGTGCTTGTTAGAAGAAATATGGTTTTTTCATTGACTAATAGTGAACATTCAAAAATAAAATTATTTGCTACATTAGCCCCTGTTATAGTGGAAGAAAAGGATGAACAGTCCATCTATTACTCATCATCAATAATGGAGGATGAACAAAAATTATCCAATAAATCAGATGGAGAAATTTATTTTAATTATAAAATTGAACCTAAATTAACCACGACTATCATCTCAAATGATAACAAAGCTATTTTCCCTAACGGTAATATTAAAATATTGGACGGATCTAGTTATAGCAGAATAATTAATTTCAATGAAATAATCGAGAATAGTGATGAAAAAGCGTTTACTTCTTTTGTTAGATATATTGATTGATTAATCTGTTTGGGGGAGTAAGTGGTTTTTTTCTGTCTAAAGTGTAAGAAGGGATATGCGATTGCGATTTTAAGCAGGTGAACGGAGTTGAATGGGGATTAACTATACTAATGACAATGATTAAATTATTTGTTCTTATTCCTTATCTATTGTTAGGTGGTTGTAGTGGGCTTATCAATATATATCTGGATAATAAATTCCCCGTCAATATGAATAATAATGGCAATAAAATCACGGTTTATTCAACTATTTCCCCTGAAACAGTAGTGCAAGTTATTGGTACTTATACGTCAAATAAGTGCCAACGTTCTCATTTTAGTGCTGATTATACCGAAGTCTCTTACTCCTCTTTAACACAAAAAGTAGAGGTAGAACGTAAAATAGCAGAGGATAATAAAAACGCGACCTATATCGTGCCTATTGATGGGGGGGATGGTGTAATTGGAAATTGATAAAAATAGAACTAGCGCCAATCTCTACCATTTATAAAAATCATATGGTGATTAGTAAGGTTATCCCAATTGTCGATGACAAACATTCAAAAATAGAACTATTTACTACATTAGCCCCTGTTATAGTGGAAGAAGATGATCAATCTATCTATTATTCACCATCAATCACGGAAGGTGAGAAAAAACTATCCAATAAATCAAATGGAGAAATCTATTTTAATTATAAAGTTGAACCTAAACTAACCACGACTATCTCAAAAGATGAAAAAGTTATTTTTCCTAATGGGAGTATTAAAGAGCCGACCTTTTCTATTTATACTGGAAGGGTTAGTTTTAATGAAATAATCGAGAATAGTGATGAGAAAGCGTTTACTTCTTTTGTTCGATATATTGATTAATCAATAGGTTACTATCTAGTTCAACTATTAATTTAACTATGCAATCTTATAGATTTATTTGATATGAACTAACCTTCGATGGTGATCATCTTCTATGTATGTACATTACGTTAAATATGATTCTGTTGCTCCTGATCGTTTACTGTACTTTCCAACGTTTACTAGGCAATAGTACAGTGGTTTTAACAGCAAATCGAATCAGTAAATTGTTATTATCACAATACAATCAAGACCATCCACAGACAGCAAGATTTCTACCGATTTTTATAGCTTATAACTATTCGATATAATAAAACCTAAATAACCTTATTAATTACGTTAGACCGAAATGAAATAAGTGATATAGTGGTTATATATTGCTTATTTATTATTCTTTTTAGTTATATGAATATGAGCGGAATAACAGAATAATAAGTCTTTTGTAAAGGGATCGTGCTTCTATGAAATTACAACAGTTGCGTTATATCGTTGAAGTGGTGAATAACGATTTAAACGTCTCAACGACAGCAGAGCGTTTATATACCTCTCAGCCGGGGATCAGTAAACAAATTCGTATGCTAGAAGATGAGTTGGGTATACAAATATTCTCTCGCAGTGGTAAGCACTTAACACATGTGACGCCAGCGGGGGAAGAAATTGTCAGATTATCTCGTGAGATATTATCCAAAACAGAAGCTATCCGCTCGGCTGCAGGGGAACACACTTATCCTGATCGCGGTTCGCTTTCTATTGCCACCACTCATACACAAGCGCGTTATGTTTTACCCCCAGTGATTAAAGGTTTTATAGAACGTTATCCCGAAGTGTCATTACATATGAATCAGGGTTCACCGACACAAATTGCAGAAGATGTTTGCCGTGGTAAAAGTGATTTTGCTATAGCGACAGAATCACTACATCTGTATAACGATTTAGTAATGTTACCTTGTTATCGTTGGAATCGTATTGTGGTGGTAACTAAAGATCACCCATTGGCGCAAAAGCGTGAAGTTACCTTACAAGAGCTTGCAACTTACGATATCGTTACTTATACCCATGGTTTTACTGGGCGTTCTGATCTTGACGAAGCCTTTGGTAAAGTGGGTTTAAAGCCTAAAATTGTTTTTACTGCAACGGATGCGGATGTAATAAAAACTTATGTCAGGCTACACTTAGGTATTGGTGTGATTGCGAGTATGGCATTTGATCCGATGCTTGATAGCGATTTAGTCGCTATTGATATGCGTGATAAATTTAGTTATAGCACCACAAAAATTGCATTTCGACGTAGTGGTTTTTTACGCGGTTATATGTATGACTTTATGTGGCGTTTTGCCCCACATCTAACACGTAATTTGGTGGAACAAGCGACAGCTTTACGCACCAATGAAGAAATTGAAGAGTTATTTAAAGATATCGAGTTACCTTTAGTTTAATACGCAAAGGCGGGTATATTATCCCGCCTTTTACCATTATGTAACTTATAACATTAATGCTATTGCAATAAAAAGTCCCCACTAAAAAATGAATCAGATTGAGTAATACTTAACTGACGAAACTTATTTAAAAAAGCATAAAATTGTCGATTAATCAGTGGATCATTAAGTGCACCAATATCAAAAATTGAGGTGATTGTTGTGTATTCTACTGAAATCGTAAATTTTCGCCCCGAACAACTGGCTAATAACATTTTGGCTGTTCGATGTGAGAAACGTAGACTCATTATTTTTAATTTAGGTACAAAAATAAGCTGATTATTATGATTAAGGATTTCCGTCACACCTGCAATAGTTATCGTTTTATAGCTATCAAAGGATTGGCGTATTCCTAGTTCAATTTGTTGTCCCTGATTGCGTAAAAAATCGATAAACTCGGCTAATGACGGTGACGCTGCATTAATGGCCGCACCTAATAACAGTTGCACAAAGGCTTGAGCAATTGAAAAATCAAATGTTTGCTTATCAAGTCGTTTGCTTTCAACTTTATTACGGCTAAGCAAAGGCAAATGATTAAGGGTTTCTAGCCAATGCTCTGGTTGATAATAAGCTTCACTATCTTCTTTTTTTAATACTGAAAGATGATTCGACATAATAGAGATTAAGGCAATTTGTATATCTTTCAGCTGTGTCATGATCATTTTTTCTGATTCGTTAAAACGTTTAGGTGAAGCGATAATAAATTGAACAAGTCCTTCTGTATCTTTGATATTAAGTGTCTGTTGTAATGATTTTATTGCTAAAGGCTGTGGAAAAGGGGGCGTAATAGGTTGTGCAAAATAACTATCAGCCATCATAATCTTTTTTAGTTGTTCGGCTTGTTGATTGTTCATATACATTATCCTTTATTTGCAATAATACCCCCATTAAATCCTAATTAAGTTAAAAGAAAGAGATTAAGTTTTGTTAGTAATATAATCTCAATAACATCATATTAACAAATCGTGTGGTCCGTAAGCGAAATTTCTCTTTCTATGATATGGTTAATAGATAACCTTACCTATTTTGATAGTTTGTGATTGCTGTCAGCATAAAAATAAGAAGGAGAGGAGCTATGTCGTTACGTCTGAAAAAGGAGAGTCTTTCTACGCTCTCTGTAGGTACTCATCAATATGAGTATTACCGTCTTTCTGAAGTTGCTCGTCAATTAGGGGATATCACTCGTCTCCCTAAATCGTTAAAGGTTCTGCTAGAAAATTTAGTCCGCTATCTTGATGATGATACGGTTGTTGAAGATGATATTAAGGCATTGGTAGATTGGCAAAAAAATGCCCACGCCTCCCGTGAAATTGCCTATCGCCCAGCAAGAGTATTAATGCAAGATTTTACGGGTGTACCTGCCGTTGTTGATTTAGCCGCTATGCGTGAAGCCGTAAAATCTTTGGGGGGAAATGTAGAAAAAGTTAATCCACTTTCTCCTGTTGACTTGGTTATCGACCATTCGGTGATGGTTGATAAATATGCCAGTGATGATGCTTTTGAGAAAAACGTTGAAATTGAAATGCAGCGTAACTATGAGCGTTATCTCTTTTTACGTTGGGGGCAACAGTCGTTTGAACGTTTTCGTGTAGTACCTCCTGGAACGGGCATTTGCCATCAGGTTAACTTAGAATATTTAGGTAAAGCGATATGGTCTGAACAACAAAATGGCCGACATATTGCTTACCCTGATACTTTGGTTGGAACCGATTCACATACTACTATGATCAATGGTCTGGGCGTATTGGGTTGGGGCGTTGGTGGCATTGAGGCGGAAGCTGCGATGTTAGGCCAACCGATTTCAATGCTGATCCCTGATGTGGTAGGTTTTAAGTTAACGGGTAAACTACGTGAGGGGATCACAGCGACTGACCTAGTATTAACCGTAACGCAAATGTTACGTCAACATGGTGTGGTAGGGAAATTTGTTGAGTTTTATGGTGATGGACTAGCTTCTTTGCCTCTTGCTGACCGAGCGACGATTGCCAATATGTCACCTGAATATGGTGCAACCTGTGGCTTCTTTCCTATTGACGAAATTACACTAGATTATTTACGCCTTACTGGGCGTGAAGAGCAAGAAATTGCATTAGTTGAAGCCTATAGTAAAGAGCAAGGCTTATGGCGTCATGCCGGTGATGAACCTATTTTCACCTCAACCTTATCGTTAGATATGGGCACTGTGGAAGCAAGTCTTGCTGGCCCTAAACGACCACAAGATAGAGTTAATTTGCTGAATGTACCAAAAGCATTTAAAGCTGCTGTAGAGCTTGAAACAAATAAAAAACCTCTTGCTCAATATCCTCAGGTCACCATTGATAATCAGCCACCTTTTACCTTAACGGATGGTGCGGTAGTAATTGCAGCGATCACCTCATGTACCAATACCTCTAACCCTAATGTTTTAATGGCCGCAGGTCTACTGGCTAAAAATGCGGTAGAAAAAGGCCTACAGCGTAAGCCATGGGTCAAATCGTCATTAGCCCCCGGCTCTAAAGTGGTGACAGACTACTTAGCACTGGCAGGATTAACACCTTATTTAGATAAACTTGGTTTTAATTTGGTTGGTTATGGTTGTACCACATGTATTGGTAACTCAGGGCCTTTATTAGCCCCGATTGAAGAGACTATTAAAGATAATGATTTAACTATAGCCGCTGTACTATCGGGTAATCGTAACTTTGAAGGTCGTATCCATCCTTTAGTGAAAACCAACTGGCTTGCTTCTCCTCCTTTAGTCGTGGCTTATGCGCTATCTGGTAATATGAATATTGATTTGACCAAAGAGCCATTAGGTGAAGATAAGCAGGGCAATCCAGTCTATTTGAAAGATATTTGGCCTGACAGTAAAGCCATTGCCGATGCGGTGGAAAAAGTAAAAACGCAGATGTTCCATAAAGAGTATTCTGCGGTATTTGATGGTGATGAAACTTGGCAATCACTAAAAATACAAGATACCCCGGTGTATGCTTGGCAACCTGATTCTACCTATATTCGCCATCCTCCTTTTTTTGAAGGTATGACAAAAACACCTGAGGCGATTAAAGATATTCACCAAGCCAGTATTTTAGCCATATTAGGTGACTCGGTGACCACCGATCATATTTCACCTGCTGGGAATATTAAAGCTGATAGCCCTGCTGGGCGTTATCTTCGAGAGCATGGTGTTGAACCAAAAGACTTTAACTCTTACGGTTCAAGACGTGGTAATCACGAAGTTATGATGCGAGGAACTTTTGCAAATATCCGTATTCGTAATGAAATGGTGCCGGGGATCGAAGGGGGCTTTACAAAACATATTCCAACGGGAGAAACGTTAGCCATTTATGATGCGGCGATGCGTTATCAGCAAGAAAATACGCCTTTAGCCATTATTGCCGGTAATGAATATGGATCAGGCTCTAGCCGTGACTGGGCCGCCAAAGGTACACGATTATTAGGTGTGCGAGTGGTGATAGCCGGATCGTTTGAACGTATTCACCGTTCTAATTTGATTGGTATGGGAGTATTACCTTTAGAATTTCCTAACGGTGTATCACGCCAGACTTTAGGGCTCAAAGGTGATGAAAAAATTGAGATAACGGGGCTTAATTCGCTAACACCGGGTCAAGATGTCGCTGTCAATATTACTTTTGCAGATGGTCGCCAAGAAACTATTATGGCTCGTTGTCGTATTGATACGCAAACTGAGCTGGCTTATTTTGAACATGGCGGGATCTTGCATTATGTTATTCGTAATATGTTGTAAATAGAGCCTTCATATTAGTATTAATAGTAATAAACGCCTTATATGAAATCCCCCCGATAGTTGGACAACCGATTATCGGGGGGATTTTTGTGTCAAAATTATAGCCATGGTTTAAGAATCGCCGTAGCCAAGAACGCTTAAATAGGTTATGAAAACTCTTGCAAAAATCTGTTCGACTTGGATGAGACTGTCGTTAAATTGTGTATTTACCTAGTTTGGCTTAATTAAGTAAAGACCGAATTTAGTATTGAAGTCACTCTTTTTAATTTAAACAATTACCACCCTTGAATAGCACCACCTTTAAAAATAGTCTCAGCGGCTGTTGCCACTTCGGGTGACTGGTAGGCTTTAATAAAATCGCGTACATTCTCTGCTTCTTTATTATCTTCTCTTGTAACAATAATATTAGTATAAGGTGAACTTTTATCTTCAATAAAAATACTGTCTTTGGTTGGTGATAAATTAATTTGTTGGATATAAGTTGTGCTAATTATCGCAACCGTTACTTGGGGATCGTTTAATACTCGAGGTAGTTGCGCACCTTCTAATTGCATAATATTTAATTTAAGTGGATTATCAATAATATCGAGTGTTGTGGGTAATAGGCCACTGTCAGGGTTTAAGGTGATCAGTTTCTCTTTTTGTAGCAATAATAATGCGCGCCCCAAGTTGGTTGGATCATTGGGCAGTGCTATTGTATCACCGGGTTTTAATTCTTGAGGATGTTTAATTTTGGTTGAATAACCCGCCATAGGAAAAACAAAGGTATTGCCTACCGCGACGAGGTTATAACCACGAGAACGATTATCTTGCTCAAGGAAAGGGCGATGTTGGAACACATTGGCATCTAATTCTTTGTTTGCAGTGGGATCGTTAGGTAACAATGAGCCACTAAACCCCACCAGCTCAACCTCTAAACCATATTTTTCTTTAGCCACTTTTTTAGCGACTTCTGCCACATCTTGCTCTGCACCATTAATCACCCCCACTTTAATTGCATAACGGTTGTTATCATTGTTATCGCAACCTGTTAATAGTGTCCCAGCTAATAAAAGAGACGCAAAAATCCTACCAGAAAAATGTAATGGCATTATGCTATTCCTATTAAAAATTATTTAGTTATAAATAGCTTAAAGCCAGTTAAAGAGTCAACAGCTTGCCATATGATAAAATTTCACATGATATAATTTAATAATTAAAGGATAAAAAATCATCTTGAAAATAGTCAGTAGCTTGATGGGGGTAAGTGCAGGAAAATAAAATCCGGGCTAAATCACCCGGATTGAATAATAACGCTGATAATCTATCCGATATTTATGTTATTGCGCTTTTTTAAATAACATATGTCCCATTTTATCCGCTTTAGTATCAAGATAATGAGCATTACTTGGATTACGTCCTACGATTAATGGAACACGCTCTACCACGTTGATCCCAGCTTCTTTCATTATTTCGATTTTCTTTGGATTATTGGTTAATAATCGTACTTCATGTATGCCTAATAGATTATACATATCAGCGCAAAGGGTGAAGTCGCGCTCATCGGCTTTAAATCCTAACTTTAGATTAGCTTCGACAGTATCTAATCCTTGGTCTTGTAATGCATAAGCGCGGATTTTATTAAGTAAACCAATATTGCGACCTTCTTGGCGATGATAAAGTAATACACCACGGCCTTCTTTGCTAATTTGTGAAAGGGCAGCTTCTAGCTGAAAACCACAATCACAACGCAGGCTAAATAATGCATCGCCAGTTAAACATTCAGAATGAATACGGGATAAAACGGGTTTTGTGCCAGAAATGTCACCAAAAACGAGGGCAACATGATCTTTTCCTGTGGCAATTTCTTCAAAACCCACCATTAAAAACTCACCAAAAGGAGTAGGGAGTTTTGCTTCTGCGATACGTCTTAATTTCATTATTTTTGACTCATAATTTCAGGTGATACTCTCGTTCAAGATTATACACTTTATAACGAGGACAAAGAGAAATAAAACACTGAAATGGTTCCTTGTCTAAATCGGCAGGGAATTTGATCACACACACTTAATAAATCACACCTAAACAAATTATCAGATTTTAAGCCTACTTGCATAATTATTTATTGCTAAACTGGTATTGTTTATACTAATCATTTATATCAGTTAATCATCAGTAAATAAAAATAGTGCATACAGAATAGATAAGGACAAATAGATTGAATAAGCAAATATCAGTATTGATGCTTTTAGGAAGTGGATTGCTTTTGATTGTACCTATTGTGGTGCTTATTCTGGGATGGCAATGGCAACCATCAGCACATCCTCTGGGAGGCGAAAGCACTTTATGGATAGCCAATAGTGCGGCTAAACCTTGGGGAGCTTTAACTATATTACTTTGCCTTGTTTTGCTCTTTTTTATTCTTAAACTACCTAAAAAAGCATTTATTCAGTTGGCAATTATTATGGTCGCGACTTTGATGTTGGGGCAGTTGATCAAAGTGGTTGTAAAAAATAGCGTTAAAGAGCCACGACCTTATGTGGTTTGGGTCAGTAACCAACTATCAATATCACCAGAACATTTTTACCAAGTGTCTCGTCCTGAGCGTGAGCAACTGTTGCATAATGGATTATCTCATTCGTCGCTGATCCCTCAATGGCAATTAAGCCATTGGCGAGCAGAAACCGGTTATGCCTTTCCTTCTGGACACAGCTTATTCTCTGCAACACTGGCTTTATTTGTGTTTGTGCTGTGTATGTTACGACGTCATTATTTTTTAGCCAGCTTAGGGATATTATGGGGTATTGATGTGACTGTCGGACGAATAATATTAGGTATGCACTGGGCATCTGATGTGATTGTCGGTATTCTGATTAGTGCTGTGTTGGTGTGGTGTGCATTTTGGATGATTGAACGACGATTGTTGTTAAAACTTTGATAATCGTTTTTCTTTTTGAGATAGCGAATTTATTTTTCACTATTTATGTGAAAAAATATACGAAAATCAGATGATTCTAAGAAATGACTTTCTTTGTGAGTGGTGAAAATGCTACCTTTATCCCTTATCCAAAGAAAAGAGAATAAAAAGGAAATAATGTGAAGAAAGTTCTACTTTTTATTTTGGTTGTTCTGGTGCTAGCTATTGTCGTAATAGCTATGACGTTAGGTTCAAATAATGATCAGGTGATCACCTTCAATTATCTTATTGCTCAAGGTGAATATCGTATCTCTACTTTATTAGCCACGCTGTTTGGTGTTGGTTTTGTGCTGGGCTGGATCGTCAGTGGCGTTTTTTACTTGCGAGTACGTTTATCATTAGTAAGAGCAAAGCGTAAAATTAAGCGCCTTGAAAGTGAACAAACCAAACAAGAAAGCCAAGAAAATCGTTCTACAGCCGTTTCTACTGTAAAATAAGGACGAGAATAGATGCTTGAGTTGCTGTTTCTGTTATTACCGGTCGCTGCGGCTTATGGCTGGTATATGGGGCGTCGTGGTGCGCAACAGGATAAACAGCAAAATGCCGATCGCCTGTCACGTGAATATGTGGCAGGGGTTAACTTTTTACTTTCTGATCAACAAGACAAAGCGGTTGATCTGTTCCTTGAAATGCTTAAAGAGGATAGCTCAGCCTTTGAAGCACATCTTACTTTAGGTAATCTATTTCGCTCTCGTGGTGAAGTTGAACGTGCTATTCGCATTCACCAATCATTAATGGAGAGCGCGGCACTCTCTTTTGAACAACGTCTTCTCGCTATTCAGCAACTTGGCCGTGATTATGTCGCAGCAGGGGTTTATGATCGCGCTGAACATATGTTTTTACAGCTGATTGATGAGCAGGATTTTCGTCAAAGTGCATTACAATCCCTCCTAGCCATTTATCAACTTACCAGTGACTGGGGTAAGGCGATAGAAACCGCAGAGAAATTGGTAAAACTGGGTCAACATGAACTTAAAGAGCAAATTGCCCATTTCTATTGTGAACTCGCATTGCAAGAAATGAGCAGTGATAATCTTGATAATGCGCTAAGTTTTCTACAAAAAGCCGGGCAAATGGATCCACTTTGTGCCCGTGTTTCCATTATGTATGGTCGTATCTATATCGCGCGCGATGAAAAAAATAAAGCCATTGATGTATTAATGAAAGTGATTGAGCAAGATAAAGAGATGGTCAGTGAAACCTTGCCAATGCTTTTTGAATGCTTCCAATCTCAAGGTGATCCCGCACGTTGGGAAGCCTATTTACGTCAATGTGTCGAGAGTAATTGTGGTGCCATTGCAGAGCTTTATCTTGCCGATATTATTGAAGAGAAAGAGGGCATTGAAGCCGCACAGTTATATATTAATCGCCAACTAGAACGTCATCCTACCATGCGACTTTTCTATCGTTTAATGCGCTATCATTTAGCTGAAGCAGAAGAAGGACGCGCAAAAGAGAGTCTGATCTTATTACGTTATATGGTCGGTGAGCAGATCCGCACAAAACCTGATTACCGTTGCCATAAATGTGGTTTTACCTCCCATGCATTATATTGGCATTGTCCATCCTGTCGCTCTTGGGATACTGTTAAGCCGATACGTGGCTTAGATGGTCAGTGACGATGTCACTTTTAATAGTCTCTTGATAAATAAAGGCCTTAAAATGTCATTTGATTGTGATAAAAAATCGCCCAGCTCTACCTGCGCGCCCGTTATTGTGGCACTAGACTATGAAGACCAAAAAAGTGCACTCGATTTTGCACAACGTATCGACCCTTCATCTTGTCGCCTGAAAATTGGTAAAGAGATGTTTACTCGCTTTGGACCGCAATTTGTAACGCAATTGCAACAGCAAGGGTTTGATATTTTCTTAGATTTAAAATTTCATGATATACCCAATACGGTGGCGAGAGCAGTTGCCGCGGCTGCCGATTTAGGGGTATGGATGGTAAATGTGCATGCGAGTGGTGGTAGTCGTATGATGCGTGCGGCAAAGGAGAGCTTAAGCTCATTTGGCAAAGAGGCACCGCTATTAACTGCTGTTACTGTGTTGACCAGTATGGATCAATCCGATCTCACTGAATTGGGCATTAGCCTAACTCCAGCAGAACAAGCCGAACGCTTAGCATTACTGGCTAAAGCCTGTGGTCTTGATGGTGTGGTATGTTCGGCCCATGAAGCCACTCGTTTTAAACAAGTGTGTGGTGATGACTTTTTATTGGTCACTCCCGGAATTCGACCCGCAGGGAGCGAAGTGGGTGATCAGCGTCGAGTTATGACGCCAGAGCAAGCGATAGTGGCTGGGGTGGATTATATGGTGATCGGCAGACCTATTACACGCAGTGAAAATCCACTGGAAACTTTACAGCAAATTAATCGTTCTATACAAGGTGTTGTGCAACATGGATAATAATTCTCGGCTGGTTTATTCCACTGATATCGGTCGGATTAAAGAAGAAGAGCAGAAACCTACGCGTCCTGCCGGTGATGGTATTGTGCGTATCCAACGTCAAACCAGTGGCCGTAAAGGTAAGGGTGTTTGTGTTATCTCTGGTATTGATTTGGATGATGCCGCTCTGGCTAAATTAGCGGCTGAATTAAAAAAGAAATGTGGTTGTGGTGGCAGTGTTAAAGAGGGATTAATTGAAATCCAAGGTGATAAACGGGATTTAATTAAATCTTTATTAGAAGCGAAAGGGATGAAAGTGAAATTGGCCGGAGGCTGAGGTCGTTTTTTTATCACCACCCCAATCATTGATTGAAGCCTAGTATTCTACATATAGTGCGCTTATCTTGTTGAAGGTCGGCGCATTTTTATTATTAGCAAACTAGCATCAATAGTGACAGCGTCACTTTATCTATCTGTAGAGTCGCAAAATGCAATAAATAAAAAAGCTGATAACCTGAGTAAGGTTATCAGCTTGATAATATCTATTACGCTAAATAGCTGTTAAATCGGACGAGCAACAATATTACGCGTTTCTAGTTTCACATCTTCAATACGTACCGGAATAATGTCATTGAGCTTATAGGCTGTTTCACCTTTAATAATGACAGAGCCAGTTTCTTGACTACATTGAATTTCGTCACGTACCGCATGTAAAAATGGTGCAGGAATAAAGGCAATAGCCCCATTTTCAACTAAACGTACCCGAATACCACCACGAGTAATATCAATAATTTCGGCATTAAAGGTACTCTCAGTGCTAGCAAAAGGTTTTAAGAAGCGCGCATATAACCAATCACCGACATCGCGCTCGGCCATACGGTTAGCACGACGACGTTCGGCAATACGAACACAATCTTCATCTTGTGGTTTTTCTGCCGCACTTTTGCTGATAATCGCTTTTAATAAACGGTGATTTAAAATATCACTGTATTTACGGATCGGTGATGTCCATGTCGCATAAGCTTCAAGGCCTAAACCAAAGTGAGGGCCTGGCTCTGTTTTTATTTCAGCGAAGTTTTGGAAACGACGAATACGACTATCAAGGAATTGGTTTGGCTGATTATCTAGTTCACGACGTAAGCGACAGAAACCTTCAAGGGTTAATAACTCATCTGCGTTGGTTTCAATACCGTGCTCTTTTAAGGTTTGTGAGACTTGATCAATATAGAGCGGATCAAAACCAGTATGAACGTTATAAATACCAAAACCGAGATTGCGACTAAGTACCTTTGCCGCACAAATATTGGCGGTGATCATCGCTTCTTCCACGATACGGTTGGCAGTACGACGTTTTTCCGCCACGATATCTAATACGTTGCCACTGTCATCAAGAATAAAACGATAGTCAGGACGCTCTTTAAAGACGAGAGCATGTTGTTCACGCCATACATGACGTTTCTCGCTCATCTCTTTTAATAGCATGACTTGTTCATGAACAATCTTATTTTCAGGTGCCCACTGTGTTTCTTCACCTTCTAGCCAATCAGAAATATTGTCATAAACCAGTTTTGCTTTTGATTCTACCCATGCTGAGTAGAAGTGGATCTCATCGGTTAATGCACCATCCTCCATGATACCCACTTGGCAGACTAACGCAGGACGTTTTTCATTAGGGCGCAATGAGCAGAGATTATCTGATAGCTCACGAGGTAACATCGGGATATTAAAGCCCGGTAGATAGTTTGTTAGCGCTCGTTGTGCTGCAATGGTATCTAATTCACTATTAGGCTGAATATAAGCCGTTGGATCGGCAATAGCGATATACAGTGAAAGTTGGCCATTTTCTTCTTTACGAATATATAACGCATCGTCCATATCTTCGGTTGAAGCACTATCGATGGTCACAAAGGAGAGCTCGGTTAAATCTTCACGCGGTAGATCATCATGTAAGGTTAATGTTTCACTGTCTACTTCAGGTGCATTTCGCTCTAATTGATGACGCATTAATGTCACCCACCAAGGTGCAAAATGGTCATCTTTATCGGTAATAAAATCAGTTAATTCAGCTTGAAAATGTTTATCACCTTTAAGAGGATGTCGGCGCATTTCCGCCACTGCCCAATCTTGATCGGCAAATGGATGCGTTAAGCTTTTTACAGGACGACAAGGAATGGCATCTTTGAGTAGAGGGTGATCAGGAATAATCCATAGACGATTATCACCTTCTTTTTTCTGAACACGGCCGACAAAGCGAGTCAAAAAGGGTTCTACCAGCTCTTCAGGCTCAGCGGACTCTTTATCATTATTGGTATGTACGGCAGCAATAATGCGATCACCGTGCATCACTTTTTTCATTTGAGGAGGAGGGATAAAATAGCTTTTCTGACCATCAACTTCAAGGAAGCCAAAGCCTTTATCTGTCCCTTTTACAAGGCCTTCCACGCGCGGTGTTTGGGCATGGAGTTGCTGTTTTAGCTGAGCAAGCAGCGGATTGTCTTGAAACATATTTTTCCGGAAAGTCGGCAATTTTAATAATAAAAGTGGGCAATAGTTTTATTCGATTGTGTGTAATGACGCAAGTAATATGCATCAGAAAAACAGAGAAATTTGCACAATGTTATTGTGGATCTGTTTTTTCGGTATACTCACAGAGATCTTCAATAATACAAGAGCCACACCGTGGTTTTCTGGCAATACAGGTATAACGACCATGCAGGATAAGCCAATGGTGGCAATCGACTTTAAATTCTGCCGGTACCACTTTTAGCAGTTTTTGTTCCACTTCATTAACATTTTTTCCCGGTGCAAATTTAGTGCGATTACACACGCGAAAGATATGTGTATCAACAGCAATGGTCGGCCAACCAAAAGCGGTGTTAAGTACGACATTCGCTGTTTTACGACCGACACCGGGTAATGCCTCTAAAGCTTCTCTATTTTCAGGAACTTGGCCATGATGTTTATCTACCAATATTTGGCAGGTTTTAATCACATTCTCAGCTTTTTTATTAAATAGGCCAATGGTCTTAATATAGGATTTGATCCCCTCAACACCTAATTCCAGCATTGCTTGAGGTGTATTGGCAACAGGGTAAAGTTTTGCTGTTGCCTTATTAACACTAACATCGGTGGCTTGTGCAGAGAGTAACACGGAGATCAATAATTCAAACGGGGAGTTAAATCTTAACTCAGTAGTAGGATGCGGATTGTTATCCCGCAACCTAGTTAAAATTTCTATACGTTTAGCTTGATTCATTATGCTCACAAATTAGTTTTTAACAATATGACTGCCACAACCTTGTTCTTTTTCATAGGTTTTGGTCGTGGATGGAACGCGTTTTTTCTGTTTTTCATCAATCAGGTATTTTATGGCCAGCATAAAACCTAAACCAATAAAGGCACCGGGTGGTAAAATAGCCAGTAAGAAAGGTGAGTCTAAATGTACTATCTCAACCCTTAATACTTGCGCCCATTCACCTAATAATAAATCAGCACCATCAAATAAAGTGCCATTACCTAATATTTCACGCATTGCCCCTAAAACAAAGAGTGCCGCTGTTGCACCTAATCCCATAGCAAAGCCATCAATTGCTGAAGGGAAAACTTCATTTTTAGCTGCAAACGCCTCTGCACGACCAATCACAATACAGTTAGTGACAATAAGAGGAATAAATATTCCTAACGATTGGTATAAACCATAAGCATAGGCATTCATAAGCAATTGTACCGCACTAACAACGGATGCGATAATCATAACATAAATTGGAATACGAATTTCAGAGGGAACCCAACGACGTAAACTAGACACTGCCACATTGGTACAAACTAATACTAATGTTGTGGCTAGACCTAAGCCTAGAGCATTGGTCGCGGTAGAAGACACTGCCAGTAATGGGCACAGCCCTAATAATTGAACTAAAGCAGAGTTATTCTTCCATAATCCTTGTGAAAACAGTTCTTTGATCATACTCATTTTAATTCGCCTCACAAGCTGAAAGGGTATCTAATTTTTCAGGTAAAGATTGTATTAACCATGCAGTGCGTTTTGATGCATTAACGACGGCTCTTGGTGTGATAGTTGCTCCAGTGAATTGGTCAAAATCACCACCATCTTTTTTTACCGCCCAATGTGAGTCATGATCACTGGTAATAAACTTGTTACTTAATGAGTAAATCCAATCTGAAATACGCGTTTCTATTTTATCACCTAGCCCCGGTGTTTCATTATGTGTTGTCACGCGAACACCGAGTACTTTGCCACTAAAATCAGCACCAACCAATAATTCAATCGCCCCTGAATAACCGTCCGGTGCAGTTGATTCTAATGCGGCAGCGACAGGTTTACCATTAAAACGAGCAACATAAAGTTTATGTGGTTTTTCATTACCTAATGCTTTATCTGTCAAAATATAACAATCTTGCGCGAGATGGTTATTGTAGAGAGAGGTTGGGATCACTTGGTCTAATAATTTCTGTTTTTCTAAAGCCGCTTGCTCTGCGATAGTATTCGCCGTCAAGTGATAGACGACAGCCGTTAACCCTGTGGTACAGGCCGCAAAGATAGCTAATGTTAACCCATGACGTTTTAGTATCTCGATCATCATTATCTCCATTAATGTCCATAAACCCGAGGACGGGTATAACTATCAATAAGCGGTACAGCAATATTAGCTAATAGGACTGAGAAGGCCACGGCATCAGGATAGCCACCATAGACACGAATAATCCACACTAATAGGCCAATGATTGCACCATAGATTAATCGCCCTTTTGGTGTGGTGGAGGCGCTAACAGGATCGGTGGCAATAAAGAAAGCCCCTAACATCGTCGCACCTGAGAAAAGCTGTAATAGTGGCTGAGAGTAACGAGTAGGATCGATCCCCCAACTGATCAGCGAACAAACGCCAAGCAGCGTTAACATGGCAACAGGAATTTGCCAGCTAATAATTCGTTTATATAACAAGATAACGCCCCCAACCAGATAGGCAACATTCACCCATTGCCAACCCATTCCCGCAAATCCACCTTGTAAGATTGGCGTTGCTAATACTTCATCAATAGAGTGGGTTAATAATCCAGTTTTAAAACTATCAAGTGGTGTGGCTTGGGTAATGCCATCTACAGAGCGTCTTAAATCTTCAAGGGTGAGTCCTGAGGGTGTATGTCCGGTAAAGATAATACTTAAGCTATCTATAAAGTTATAAGACACTGCTTGTAATTCAATGGGGGGCATCCATGATGTCATTTGTACAGGAAAGGAGATCAATAGCACCACATAACCGACCATCGCGGGATTAAATGGGTTTTGACCTAATCCACCATAAATATGTTTGGCAATAACAACCGCAAAAAATGTCCCTAAAACAATTATCCACCAAGGCGCTAAAGGAGGAATACTAATTGCTAGTAAGATACCTGTTAGTAAAGCGGAATTATCTTTTAGGTATAGAAGTGGATCTTCTTTTCTGAGTTTGACACAAATAGTCTCCGCCAATAGCGCGACAATGATTGCCAAGATGATTTGATATAGCGTCCCTAAACCAAAGAAGTAGAGTTGGCATAGAATACCTGGAATAGCGGCCAATATTACCCACAACATCACTTGACTGGTGGATTGTTGATTATGAGTAAATGGAGAGCTGGCGATTTTCAATTTGCTATTGTTATTTTGTATTGGTCTAAATTTCATTTGTATTAATCCAATGTCACTTCTTCTTTAGCATGGCGTTGCTGTGCTTCTTTTTTAGCTTTTACGCGGGCAATGGCAGCGGCGACAGCCGCTTTACGTGGATCGGTTTCTACCTCAGCATCAGCCTGAGTTTCAGCCGGTGTGTCTACTTTTGCAGTTGCATGTGCTTGTTGAGCTTTTTTAGCTTTTACCCGGGCAATGGCAGCGGCGACAGCGGCTTTGCGCGGATCGGTTTCCACTTCAGCCGGAGTTTCAGCCGGTGTGTCTATTTCTGCAGTTGCTTGCGCTTGTTGAGCTTTTTTAGCTTTTACGCGAGCAATAGCAGCAGCGACAGCCGCTTTACGTGGATCGGTTTCCACCTCAGTCGGAGTTTCAACAGGTGTGTCTACTGTGCTTGCTTGCGCTTGTTGGGCTTTTTTAGCTTTTACCCGAGCAATAGCAGCAGCCACAGCAGCTTTGCGCGGATCGGTTTCCACCTCAGCCGGAGTTTCAGCAGGTATGTCTACTTTTGCAGTTGCCTGTGCTTGTTGAGATTTTTTAGCTTTTACGCGAGCAATAGCAGCAGCGACAGCAGCTTTACGTGGATCGGTTTCCACCTCTGCCGGAGTTTCAGCCGGTGTGTCTACTTTTGCAGTTGCTTGCGCTTGTTGAGCTTTCTTAGCTTTTACCCGAGCCAATGCTGCCGCTACAGCAGCTTTGCGCGGATCGGTTTCCACCTCAGCCTGAGTTTCAGCAGGAGTGTCTACTTTTGCAGTTGCTTGCGCTTGTTGAGCTTTCTTAGCTTTTACACGAGCTAATGCTGCCGCTACAGCGGCTTTGCGCGGATCACTTTCTGCATCGGCGGTGGTATGGGTATTTTGTGGTACCTGTTGTGCCAATTTAGCAGCTTGTTTTGCTCGGGCTTCTTCTTTACGTTTTTTGCGTGCAGCAATAGCCGCTGCGTTGTCAGGTTGTTCTCCTGCTTTAACAGCAATAATTTTGCCAATGCTATGTTTTTCTTTTACACGAGAAAGTGCAGATTGCACTTCATTTTGTTGGTGATCATCAAGCTTAACTGCAGCACGTTGATGTCTTGCCTCACGTTCAAGCTTTTCTCGTTCCATACGGATTTTTTTCGCTTCAAAGCGTGCCTTAGCTTCAGCCGCTCGTTTAGCTTCCGCATCAATTTCTCGTATTTCTGCTTTTTCTTGGCGGTAATATTGCACTAATGGAATATTACTAGGGCAGACAAAAGCACAAGCCCCGCACTCAATGCAGTCAAATAAATTATGTTGTTGCGCTTTCTCATGCTCTTTCCCTTTACTAAACCAGTAAAGTTGTTGTGGTAGCAAACCACTAGGGCAGGCGTCAACACATTGACCACAACGGATACAGGCTTCTTCAACATTATCTGTATCCATCTCCTCTGGAGAGGGAATTAATAAGCAGTTAGTAATTTTTATAACGGGGGCATTTAAGTCAGGTAAGGTGAAGCCCATTAAAGGCCCGCCCATAATGACCATCTGCTCAGAGCCAGCAACAAAGCCTGCTTGTTTTATAAGTGCATAAATAGGAGTACCTAAACGTGCCCAAAAGTTGCCTGGGGTTTTAGCCCCTTGTCCAGTTACGGTAACGACACGTTCAATTAAAGGTTCATCATCGATAATGGCACGTTTAATTGCCACTACCGTCCCCACATTTTGCATTAATACGCCAATATCAGAGGAGCGACCGCCAGAAGGAACTTCTTTGCCCGTTAATATTTTGGTTAACTGTTTAGCGCCTCCAGATGGATATTTGGTAGGGATCACCCGAATAAAAATACGTTTTTCATTTGTGAGTGCTGTTAATGCTTGTTTTAAGGCGGCAATAGCTTCAGGTTTGTTATCTTCAATACCAATCAGCACTTCATCTGGTGACAGTATATGCATTAATATCTGACAACCCGCAATAACTTCATCTGCGTGCTCTTGCATAAGTCTGTCATCAGCTGTGATATAAGGCTCACATTCAGCGGCATTTATGATGAGCGTTTTAACTAAATCACCACCACCTTTTAATTTTGTGGCTGTTGGAAAACCCGCTCCCCCTAATCCAGCAATGCCTGCTTCATGAATACGGGTAAGCAATACTTCTTTACTTTGTGATTGATAGTCAACTAGCGGTGATTTTTCTCGCCATTCGTCTTTACCATCAGAGACAATTTTCACTGCAATTTCAGGCAGACCAGAAGGGTGAGTGCTTGGAAATGGCTCTATTGCCGTAACCGTGCCTGATATAGAAGCATGAACAGGTAATGTTCTTCCTACGCCACGGGTTAAGGCTTGGCCTTTTAAAACATGATCACCCACTTTAACGCAAAGTTGCCCAGGAGTACCTAAGTGTTGATGAATAGGGATGGTAACCTCATCCGGTAACTGGGCAATACGCATAGGCGTGCGACTTGATTGTAATTTCATTTCGGGAGGATGAATACCGCCTTTAAAATCCCAAATTTTATCTTTTTTAAATAACGAAAAGAGATTAAACATGAGCGTTATCCTCCGTCTTTAATGACGGTTCATCTTCGGGGGTTTCTTCTGGCTCTGCAGGAATATTTCTTACAGGGATAGTATTTAAATCCCATTTCCAATTAGAGGTCGTCATTTTCACAGGAACTAAAGTAATACAGTCTGTTGGACAAGGTGGAACACATAAATCACACCCTGTGCAGAGATCTTCTATTATGGTGTGCATTGCACGAGTAGCGCCGACGATGGCATCCACTGGGCATGCTTGAATACATTTTGTGCACCCGATGCAGTTGTCTTCATCAATTAAAGCCACTTTTCTCACCGGATTTAATGCTTCTTCATCACCATCAAGTGGTTGTGGATCAACCCCCATCAGTTCGGCAATTTTTAACATAACCTGTTCACCACCTGGTGCACAACGGTTAATCATTTCTCCATTATTAGCTACCGCTTCTGCATAAGGGCGACAACCAGGATGACCACACTGACCACACTGACTCTGTGGTAATATGGCATCAATTTTTTCCACAATAGGATCTTCTTCTACTTTAAAGCGACGAGCGGAATAACCTAAAATCAGGCCGAATAGAAGCCCTAGTACACCCAGTACACCAATTGCTATCCATAAAGAATTCATTACAGTTTCACCAAACCACTAAAACCCATAAAGGCAAGAGACATTAAACCCGCAGTAATTAAGCCAATAGAAGAGCCTTTGAAAGGAGCAGGAATATTGGCGACAGCCAGTCTTTCTCTAATGGCTGCAAATAACACCATAACTAAGGAGAATCCTACCGCAGCACCAAAACCATATACTGCTGATTGCATAAAGGTATGTGATTGATTGATATTCAGTAACGCGACCCCTAATACGGCACAGTTGGTGGTAATTAAAGGTAAGAAAATCCCCAATAGACGATATAACGTTGGACTCGTCTTTCTTACGACCATTTCTGTAAATTGCACCACAACAGCAATCACTAAAATAAAGCTGAGTGTACGTAAATAGAGTAAGTCTAAGGGAACTAAAATAAAGGTATCCATTAGCCAAGAGCTAATAGAGGCAATCGTCATGACAAACGTTGTCGCAAACCCCATTCCTATCGCGGTTTCTAATTTTTTTGATACACCCATAAATGGGCATAAACCGAGGAATTTGACGAGTACAAAGTTATTCACCAAGACGGTACCAACGAATAAAAGCAAGTAATCAGTCATTGCTATGCCAAAATTGTTAAAAAATGGAGAAAAAGCCTCATAAAATAAAGAGGCTAAACGGGCGAGTATAATATCAAGCTGAAATGTATGAAGTTATCGATCTTGTGTGAAAGTTTCACGGACACGCTTAGCATATTTGATATAAGGCACAAAGCAGACAGTTGCCATAACGGCCCATAATAGTGACTTAACCGCGGTTTGATCATCAACAGGGGCAAAACCGAAACTTTTTATCGCCAACAATAAGTTAATTAATAACCAAATAATAAATAAACGAGGAAAATTTTTAGCGCGGTAAAAAAACTGTCTTAATAAATAAGCGGTAAATGCAAACATCGCCCATGCTGTTAACACGGAAAGATACCAGCTTGATACCACATGAAAAGGTAGCTGGTGGATAATCGAAAAATCTGAAAAATATCGTATTAAATATAAAACAGACATTAAACCTAAGCCCACTATCGACAACAGCAAATAAGCCAAAGGGGCAAGTAACCAACCCGTAATAGGGGCTTTAGGGGAATGCTCGGGCAAAACGTTTGTCTGAGGTTTTAATTTCATTAATCAAAGATCCTACTATTATACTAAGTTCTAAACGAGATATTATCACAAACTTTGTTATTATTTATTTAGCTGTAGAAGTGAAAGTCATTTTTCATTTATAGAATAAAAAGATAAAAGCGGGATAGGGTTATGACAAAAAATTTAAACGTGGGGATTATAGGCTATGGTTATGCAAGTAAAACCTTTCATGCTCCCCTGATCTGTACCACTGAGGGGTTAACACTATCAGCCATTTCAAGCTCTGATGAAAGTAAAGTTATCGCTGATTTTCCTAATATTACGGTGTATGCCAACCCACAACGACTGATTGATGATCCAGACATCGATTTAATTGTTATTCCAACACCTAATAACACTCACTATACCTACGCCTCACAAGCCTTAAAAAACGGTAAACATGTTGTTGTCGATAAACCTTTTACTTTGACACTCGATGAAGCAGAAAAATTGGTACAACAAGCGAAAGAAGCTAAGAGATTACTCTCAGTTTTTCATAATCGTCGTTGGGATGCCGGTTTTCTTACCGTTCAAAAATTACTCGCCGATAAAACATTAGGTGAAGTCAGTGCCTATGAAGCGCATTTCGATCGTTTTAGACCCGCTGTGCGCCAACGTTGGCGTGAAGATGCCGGACTTGGTGGAGGACTTTGGTACGATCTGGCCCCTCATTTACTAGACCAAGCGGTATGTCTTTTTGGTCAACCTTATGCAATCACTGCTGATATTGCTCAGTTGCGCCCTAATGCTAAAAATGCTGACTACTTTCATACACTATTAGACTATGGTCATCTGAAAGTTATTTTACATGCCTCTATGTTGGTTGCCTCACCTACGCCTATTTTTGCTATTCATGGGACCAAAGGCAGTTATGTAAAATATGGTTTAGATACCCAAGAAGATGCATTAAAAGCGGGTTATCTTCCGACGGAAATGTATAACTGGGGGGCTGATCCTCAAGAGGGTGAATTAACATTATCGACAGAGAGTGGTGAATTAGTAACAACAAAGTTACCGACTCTATCAGGTAATTATCCCGCTTATTATCAGCAAATTTATCGTGCGATTGCATTTGGTGAAGAGAGTCCTGTTACTGTGTCACAGGCCATTAATGTTATGCGTTTAATTGAAGCCGGTAGCCTTTCAAATCAATCAAAAACCACAATTAAGCTGTAAACATTAGGGAGTGACGAAAACCATGTCTTGGTGGCAAAAGCTAAAAATTGACTCTTTTTTAATGATTATGATCTTGGTGGTCATACTCGCAACATTATTACCTGCGCAAGGTGAGATAAAAGTCATCTTTCAACATCTCACTACGGCTGCGATCGCCTTATTGTTTTTTTTGCATGGGGCAAAGCTTTCTAGAGAAGCGATATTGTCAGGACTTGGTCATTGGCGCTTACATTTAGTGGTTTTTGCCAGTACTTTTGTTTTATTCCCATTACTAGGGTTGGGACTACAGTTTATGGTGCCTGACTGGATGTCACCTACCGTTTATATGGGATTTTTATATCTTTGTGCTTTACCTGCGACAGTACAATCCGCTATTGCCTTTACTTCTGTTGCCGGTGGTAATGTAGCAGCGGCAATCTGTAGTGCATCAGCATCAAGCATTTTAGGGGTATTTTTATCCCCTGTGCTGGTGGGTTTTTTAATGGAAACACAAGGCTCTGCTGAGCATTTTGATACTGCGGGGGCGATACAATCTATTTTATTACAACTGATGGTGCCTTTTATTATCGGTCATTTATCTCGTCCATTAATTGGCCGTTGGGTTGATAATCATAAGATGTTAGTGAATAGAACCGATCGCTCTTCTATTTTGCTGGTGGTTTATGTTGCATTTAGTGAAGCTGTCGTTGAAGGTATTTGGCATAAAATTGACGGTTGGTCGTTATTGACTATCACCATTGTCAGTTGTGTATTACTGGCTATTGTACTTGTTATTAATATTTATAGTGCAAGATGGCTTGGCTTTAATAAAGCCGATGAAATCACGATTGTATTTTGTGGCTCGAAAAAGAGCTTGGCGAATGGGGTTCCCATGGCAAATGTACTATTTCCCGCAGCAACGGTGGGGATCATGCTATTACCGCTGATGCTATTTCATCAAATTCAATTAATGGTTTGTGCCATATTAGCTCAGCGTTATGCTAATCAAGCTAAAAAACACCATCAGTAGTCACTGTAAAAATAGAGCAAAATATAAAAATACCGCCTTAGCAATAAGGCGGTATTTTTTCGTTAATATTAACCTAAACTCACTTTTTTAATTAATGCATCACGTTCAGCTTGGCTAATAAAAGCCATAGTAAGGCCATTAATTTGTGCTTGGCGAATTTGTGCTGCGGTTAAACCCGCCGCAGGAGCAGCAACAGTATACTCATGTTTTAACTCAATACCTTCCACGGCCGGATCGTCAGTATTGAGTGAGGCGATAATACCGTGCTCTAAGAACTTCTTAAGAGGATGTTGTGCTAAAGAGGTAATCGTACTGGTTTGAATATTTGAGGTTAAGCAAGATTCAATACCAATTTGGTGCTCTGCGAGATAATCCATCAAACGGGGATCTTCAATGGCTTTAACACCGTGACCAATACGACTTGCCCCTAATTCTTTAATCGCGTGCCAAATACTTTCAGCACCAGCCGCTTCACCTGCATGAACGGTGATCTTCCAGCCAGTATCACGAGCACGGTTAAAGTGAGGTTGGAATAAATGCCCAGGGAAACCTAATTCATCGCCAGCTAAATCAAGTGCGGTGATTTTATCTTGATGTTTTAATAGACCATTTAATTCTTGCTGGCAGGCATTTTCACCAAAAGTACGGCTTAAGATGCCGATTAAACGGATCTCAACATCATAAGTGTGTAAGGCACTTTGTACACCATCAATAATTGCTTCAACAACACCTTCAATCGGTAATTGATGCTTCATGGCCATATAGTAAGGTGAAAAGCGTAATTCTGCGTAATCAATACCTGCATTAGCAACATCGACGACGTTCTCATAAGCAACACGGCGACAAGCGTCTAAATCGGCGAGTACAGCAACGCCCCAATCTAACTTTTGTAAGAAGCTCACTAAGCTAGGCTCATTTTTAGTTATCTGCACATGTGGGCGCAATGTTTCTAGCTCATAGGCAGGTAGGGCAATATTATGTTGTTGTGCTAAATCTAAAATTGTTTCCGGACGGATATTTCCATCTAAATGGCGGTGCAAATCGGTTAAAGGCAACTGTGTGTCAATCACGTGTTATTTTCCTTTTTAATAATAATAATGAAAATCCACTTGTTATCGTGATTTTCTTTTAAGGGGAATAAAGTAATAAATTGCCTATTATTATGAATGATTTTCAATTGATTCACTATAAATTAAACTAAAGTTGTTTATTTTTAATACATAAAGAGGCGTTTTTTTTGTATTTTTCGATAATAAAAATTATTTTTAAATTAATACTGTACATTTATTATCTTTATTTTTCAGTATATTTGATGCTTCTTATCAACTTGGCTGAAAATGTAATTTTTCCTTTAAAAACAAATATATCATGATTTTTGATATAAGCTATCAGATATACTGATAGGTGTTAGTAAGAATAGAATGTCTATTAGCGGAAGGGCTGATTATCTAATTATAAATAAAGTGATTGTTTTATTAATTATTGTTAATAATATTGGGATATTAAAAAATAACAAATCTATTATATTTAATAAGGAAGTGAACAAACAAAATAAAATCATAATATATTTTTGCTAGAAAAAGGCTAATCACTTTATTTTTAATATTGCATATATTGGAGCGAGAATATGAATGGAAAAAATAGTTTAATAAATAATGATAGTAATAAACAAATAGCTAAACCAATAATTCCGCCACCAACTGCTAACCCTACTTTAAGTTCACAAATGGAGACAGGAGATGGCAATGTTGCTTTAGATTTAGTTGTGGTAATAGATACAAGTGGCTCAATGGCTGATGAATCTTCTGATTTAAGTCAACAAATAGATGATGCTGTTCAAAAGGCATTAGGACGTTGCCCATCAAGTTTAAGAGTCACTTTTTTAGGAATAGAAGGTACGTGGGATAATACTAAGTTCGATCGCTCAGTGACTGACTATTTAATGACACAAGGTGTATCTGCTCACAAACTACAAGCAAGAGCGCCATTTAAAGAGGCTGATGGACGAGATCATGCTGGAAATAAAGAAGATTTATGCCGAGCCGTCATTGATGTGTGTAAATATTTCGATTGGCGAGATGGCGCTCGTCGAGCAATTTTTGTCTTAGGTGATGAAGGTATGGAAGGTGGCGGAGGTGTATTAACACAAGCCGCTGTGCTTAAAAACAATGAGGCAATAGTGGTTGCTAGAAGCGAAAAAGTAAAAGTATATACTTATCAGGGAACGCCTAATGATGATCCCTCTAATGTGGATCGCTTTCCTACTATTGTTGATAGAGATAACATCACGAAAGAGTATGTGCGCTTAGCGCAGATGACGGGAGGACGTTCTTATATATACACAACAGGTATCGCTAATTTTTCTTTAGTTCTGCAAGAAATTCTATGTGACAGTTTAACATTACCTAAACTTCCTGATCTGAATAAAGATAATTCAACGTGTCGTCATGTTTGTGAAGAGCTCTCTACTATTATATCAACAGTTAATACCCTTGCAGAAATAATGCATAAAGCGATTGATTCATGTTGTAAAGATGATTGGGGCACTCGCGAAGTGTTTAAGCCCAATTGTGATTGTTAATAACAATAAAAAGCCCCTTATCATAAGAATGGTGATAGGGGGCTTTATTGATTAGTGACTGTATGCTATCAGTGACTAAAATTAATTGTTTTCAGCAGGTGCTGCTGGGATCTCAATTTGTGGCTCTTCTATTGCATCATTTTGATCTGGCTCTTCTGAATATTCAGGATAATCAGAGTCATCATAATCATAAGAAGAAGCACCCGCACCGAATAACATCGCCGCTAAACCTAACATTTGAGGGGCTTGTGTTACTTCCATAAACTCATCAAAGCTGTAAGTTTTACCGTTCATAGTAAATTTATCAGCAGCATAGTTCAGGTTTAAAGACAGTTTATTACCGTCTTGTGATAACAGCATCAATGGCAGAGCATCTTTCTCGTCTTGAGAAATTTGATTGATATTTTGCTGTAATTCAGTTTTTAACTGTGCCATGTCGTTAGCGGTTGTTTTCTGAATTTCAGCTTTATCTTCGTCTGTTAAGCCTTTTTCAGAATAACGCATAACATCAAGGTATTGTGTGGTACTACGGAACTCCGTTAGCATTGGTACAGAAAGATCGATATTAAAATCGATATTATTAAACAATTCATTAAACAGAACTGAAGGCGCCTTGTCTTCTTTTTTCAGTGCATCAGCATTGAACGCATTTAAATCTAACTTAAAGTTTAGCTTGCTTGCGCCACTGCTATTGGTAAGCGATGCTTCATCGATACGGAATACTAAACCTTTTTCCAAAACATCACGTACAGCTTGCTCAATCATCGCTGAATTATCGTATTTATTTTGATTCCAAGGTAAGAAGGTGCTGTTATAAACTTTAGTTAATAGCAACATCGCATCTGGGTCTGCTTTATCAATTGAGTAAGCAAATTTACCCGCACCAAAATCAAAACCACCAACATTAAGAGATTTAAAACTATAATCTTGAGTGATAAAGAATAATTTATCTTTAATTTGGCTCTTAGTAGCAAGAGAAGTATCTTTTAAAGTGAAATTAGATGACTTATCTTGGCTCGTAAAGGTAATATCGCCAAAGTTCAGTGTTTGTGTATCAAATAGATATTGATCGTCTTTAACTTTAGTTCCTTCGACAGAGCCTGCAATATTTTTCAGCGTAAAGGTTTCATCATTACCTTTCTTAACAATGACTTCATCACCTTTTACTGCTGTTGAGATGTTTGTTGCATTTTTATCGGAAGAAAAATCAATCTGAAACGCAGATGTTGTTAACTGGCTACCTTCTTTGCTGTAATTAATAGGATTTATGTTAACTTTACCCGATACACTGCCATCAAACGATAAAGAAGAGTGCATATCAATAAATGATGGCTCTTTGGTCAACTTAAATAGATCTTTAGTGGTCTCATTATTCACTAAAGTATTATTCATTGCTGCTAACTTAGGAGCTAGATTAAATTGAGCAATATCAGAAAGAGGGAATGGCCCATGGTCAATATCCGTCTTAAAGAGCACTTCTTCTACTTTTTTATCTTCATCTGATTTGGCATGCTCTGAAATCACAACCGCAAGATCAGCAGTAGAAGTAAAGACGCCTTTCTTATAGTCACGAATTTCAAGTTTAATATCCGCACCTAATTGGCTTTCTTTAGCGAGTTGCGCTAATTGAACGTTAGTGCGTTTGGTTTCTTCCTGTAAGCGGCTTTCAATTTTACTGCCCATGTACCATGATGCACCGGTCCAAACAACACCTAGTGCAACAATAACACCAACAGCGACAAGCGATTTCTTCATAATTCTAGTCCATCCTCTGTGTATGCTTCGTAGCATACGTTCTTAAGATTGTTTTGCTACCCTTAAACAATCCAACAAATTGGTTTTGGTTATCAATACTCTGAATATGAATATAGATAATTAGCGTATATTAATTGCTATCTATATTCTCTGTAAATATAGATTTAGTGAAATAAGAACGCAATCAGAACTTACTTAGTTATAAGCTAACACAATGAGTTTAAAGAGAAATAATTATAGATAACTTAAATAAGGCAATTAAAGATAAAAATGTCGTTTTTTGGTCTTTTTTGGATTAAAAGTATATTTATTTAAGCCATATTTGTATTTATGATACAGAATAAAAGCTTGTAATTAATATGGTTATAAATAGAGAGCAAAAACACCAATATTATCGTGAGCCAACCTCATTTAATCAGAAAAATCAACCAATTTCATTCTGTTATAAATTTCATAAGCTCGCTTTAGCTCTCATATTTATTATTCTATTTATGGCATGATAGCTGTATCCGAGTTATTTACTAGAAAGTAATTCGGAACTAATCAATTATTCTGTGTACTTAAGGAGATTGAAATGGCAGCCACTCGCATTGAAAAAGACTCAATGGGACAAATCGAAGTACCAGCTGACCAGTTATGGGGAGCTCAAACGCAGCGTTCTCTAGAACACTTCCGTATTTCAGTAGAAAAAATGCCTGTTGCACTGATCCACGCGCTTGCTTTAACCAAAAAAGCCGCCGCCGGTGTCAATATGGATCTCGGGTTATTACCTAAAGAACGTGCAGATGCAATTATTGCTGCTGCTGATGAAGTGCTGGCAGGTAAACACCCAACTGAATTCCCATTAGCAATCTGGCAGACCGGTTCTGGCACTCAATCAAATATGAATATGAATGAAGTGTTAGCTAACCGTGGTAGTGAGATACTAGGTGGTATCCGTGGCATGGAACGCAAAATTCATCCGAATGATGATGTTAACAAAAGTCAAAGTTCAAATGATGTGTTCCCAACGGCCATGCATGTCGCTGCTGTTATCGCATTACGTCAGGATTTACTGCCGGAATTAAAATCATTACTGAAAGTATTTAAAGAGAAAGCAGAAGCTTTCCATGATATCGTCAAGATTGGTCGTACTCACCTGCAAGATGCGACACCACTTACATTAGGTCAAGAAATCTCCGGTTGGGCGGCGATGCTTGAGCATAATATCAAACATATCGAAGATTCAGTTCCTCATGTGTGTGAGCTTGCGTTGGGAGGAACGGCGGTTGGTACAGGATTAAATACACATCCTGAGTACGCAGTTCGCGTTGCTAAACGTATCGCTGAATTATCAGGTCAGCCATTTGTCACGGCTCCTAACAAATTTGAAGCATTAGCAACCTGTGATGCACTGGTTCATTCTCATGGTGCGTTAAAAGGTTTAGCTGCCTCATTAATGAAAATAGCTAATGATGTACGTTGGTTAGCATCTGGCCCTCGTTGCGGTATTGGCGAAATTTCTATTCCAGAAAATGAGCCAGGTAGCTCCATTATGCCAGGTAAAGTGAACCCAACTCAGTGTGAAGCGTTGACCATGCTGTGCGCTCAAGTTATGGGTAATGATGTTGCTATCAATATCGGTGGTGCTTCAGGTAACTTTGAACTGAACGTATATCGCCCAATGATTATTGATAACTTCCTACAATCAGTGCGTTTATTGGCTGATGGTATGCGTAGCTTTAACGAGCATTGTGCTATTGGCATTGAACCAAACCGTGAGCGTATTAATAAATTATTGCATGAGTCTTTAATGCTGGTTACGGCATTAAATACCCATATCGGTTATGACAAAGCTGCAGAGATCGCGAAGAAAGCTCATAAAGAGGGCTTAACGCTGAAAGAATCTGCACTGAAACTGAACTACCTGACAGCAGAAGAATTTGATAGCTGGGTACGTCCAGAAGATATGGTTGGTAGTATGAAAAAATAAGCAATTATACGCTTATTTTATCTAGTACAATATTGGATCCCGCTATCCCAGATAGCGGGATTTTTTTTCTATTGCTTATTTTTCAAGATATAAATGTAAGCGTGGAATAATTAATTGTAACTTTTTGGCTTTAGGGCGATGGCGAATTTGAATATTATTCACATCATAATCAGCTAATTCACCTATTATGGGCTTAAAATCCGACGCTTTATCAATATAGAAAGCTAATAATGGTAGGGGACAAGCATATTGTACCTGTTTTTGTTGCTCCGAATACCAAACTCTGGCAATAGGTTGGACTTTCACTGGACGCTTAATTTTTAATTTGGCATTTTCCGGGAGTTGTGAAAGGGTCATTATCTCTTTATCGATACGTTCAGCCCATTGTTCACTAGTATAAGGAGGTACGGCGCGATTGGCTTCTCGACTTTTTTCTAGCTGAGCTAACACATCATTACGAGTTAAGTTTTTTATAATGTTTTTATTGGCCCAGCCAAAACGTACTGTATCAGGATCAGAAAGTAGGGTGAGGGTGCGATAAGCATTAAGTGTAATTAAGCCTTTTAGCTGATTATGGACAAAATCAAAACGTTCTTCTTTCGAAATACCAGACTCTTTCGTCACAATATCTGAAAGCTGTTTTTTTAATGAATTAATGCTCTCTACTTGTGTTTTTACATTCTTAAATACAGGATTGCTGACACTAAAACAGAGTACCCCCGGTAAACGTATCGCACGCTTGCTACTGACATGTGGGGCATTATCATAGATAAAGAGATTGGTCATTAATTTTAAAGAGAGTTCTAAAGCATCAAGATCATAACTAGGTGACACTGTAACATTTGTTATCTCATCATGTTCATCTTCTTTACTTACCTCAGGTAATTCAAAAACCGCAGAAGGAAGTTGCTTTAACTGACGAAGAAAATCGGTAAGAGCATTGATTTCTGTTTCAAGTTGTTGAAAACAGAGATTAAATCGCTGTATTGCATCATATTTGCTCATCTCTATAACCTTATTTAGTTACAACATACAATTAGCCGTTATTAAAAACAATACATAAACTTCAGTGGAATGTATATCGTCTAGTAGGGTGAAAATTAAAAAATCACGCTATACTGTTTATTTATACAGTATAGCGATAAAAGGGCACTTTGTAGATGATATTTTTCTTAAATATCGTTATATGCGGTTTTTTTAAGCTAGCTTGGTTTTATTTTTAATCTTCTTCAGGAAGGGTAATGAGAAGCTGTATATTCATCTACACAATCTGGCTTAGTCGGTGGACAGTTGTCTACTGTGGCAACAGATATAGATGTAAATAATAGTGTTGCTAGTATTATTGGTAATTTTATTAAAGTCATGGTTGTTGTCCTTTTCAAAATAGAGACTCCATACTAAAAAAAGCAAAGTAAAGTCACAATTTTCTTTATTATCAATAGGTTTTTATAAATTAACAGATAGAAAATTATGACTTTTTATTGTGCTATTCGATTAAGGCGCAGTGCGATTAATAGTGCTGTTAACATTAAAAAAGCAATAAACAAACCAACACCAAGCCAACCAAAATTGACCCAGAAGATCCCACCTAGTGTTCCCGCAATACTCGAGCCTGCATAATAGGTAAATAGATAAAGAGAAGAGGCCTGCGCACGTCCTCGTTTAGCTCGACGTCCAACCCAACTACTTGCTACCGCATGGGCAGCAAAAAAACCCGTAGTTAAAATAAGCATACCTATAAAAATAATTGCCAGAGAGTCAAACAGTGTAATTAATATACCCGCTAGCATCATAGAAACACCGGCAATAAACACTTTACCTAATCCATATTTATTGGTTAATAAGCCTGCTTTCGATGCACTATAAGTTCCACTCAAATAAACAATTGAAATTAAACCAACGGTTGTTTGAGTTAATGAATAAGGTGCATCTAATAGGCGATAACCAATATAATTAAATAAAGTTACAAACCCTCCCATTAACAAGCCACCTTCAATAAAAAGAAGAGGGAGTCCTTTATCTCTAAAATGCAATTTAGTTGTGATAAGAAGATTACGTAGTTTTAAGGTCGCTGGCCTAAAATGTTGTGATGTCGGCAATATTCGCCAAAAAATGATAGCAGCAACAAGGGCAAAAATACCTAAAATAATCACAGACACACGCCAAGAGTAATAATCACTCAAAACACCAGTAATAACACGACCACTCATACCACCAATAGAGTTACCGCTAATATAAAGCCCCATCGATAAGGCTAGATAAGCAGGATGGATCTCTTCGCTAAGATAGGTCATCGCAACGGCTGCAACACCACTAAGTGATAGTCCTACGAGTGCTCGTGTAATTAAAATCCCCGTCCAGCTATTCATCATGGCACTTAATAGTGTGAAAAAAGCCGCACAAAATAGCGCAATAACCATCACATTTTTTCGACCAAACGCATCAGAAAGAGGCCCTGTAATCAATAGACCACAAGCCATAAGACCTGTAGAAAGCGATAAAGCAAGACTACTGGTTGCTGGGGTGACTGAAAATTCTTTTGATAGGATAGGTAAGATAGGTTGCACAAAGTAGAGTAATGCAAAAGTGGCTAAACCAACCATAAAAAATGACACTGTCACTTTTATATAAAGCGCGTCATCACGCTGGATATAGTGTTTCGGACTGTTTGGTTTAGAAGTGGTGTTGATAGAAACATCTTCTTTTAGGGCCATGTTTTTGCTGCTTATTTCATGAGTGTCCATAAAAAGTGGCTATCCAATACTTAAATTTGATTTATATCAATGTTAGAAACATTTGATTTTTTTGTCTAATATATTAATCATTAGCAATAAGACTTTTAAAGTATCAATAGGCATTTACATCAACGAATAATACAAATTATGAATATAGAACTTCGCCATTTACGTTATTTTATTGCTGTTGCTGAAGAATTACATTTTGGTAAGGCAGCTGAGAGATTAAATATTTCCCAACCTCCTTTAAGTCAGCAAATACAAGCCTTAGAAAGTGAGATAGGGGCTCGTTTACTTGAAAGAACCAATCGTTCTGTTTCGTTAACCCCGGCAGGACAAATGTTTTTAAAAGGATCCTATCAAATTATGGCACAAGTTAAGGCGGTAGCGACACGAGCATCAAGAATGGAAAAAGGAGAATTAGGTGAAATTTCAATTGGTTTTACCTCAACAACACCTTTTATGCATTTGGTTACGTTAAGTTTGCGTCAATTTAGGGAAAATTATCCTGAAGTCGGTATTCATATGCATCAAATGAATACCAAACAGCAGATATCACCATTATTAACTGGCCACATCGATTTGGGAATTATGCGTAATACGGTGTTACCTGATAATTTGCACCACCAGCTCCTATTTCGTGAACCTTTTATTTTGGCAGTTTATGAAGGGCATCCTTTACTTGCATACAAAGAAACAGGCGTAAATATTCAAGATATTGGGCAATATCCTTTTGTATTTTTTGAGCGAGATGTAGGAACGGCGCTTTATGATGAAATTATTCAATTGCTTAGCCTTGCGGGAATTACACCAACGATAGCACAGGAAGCCGGAGAGGCGATGACCATCTTGGGGCTTGTTGCTGCCGGATTAGGTATTTCTATTGTGACAAAATCATTTACCCGCATGAAAGTTGATGGTGTGCATTATCTGCATTTTGCTAATTCGAATGCTTTCTCTGAAGTATGGTTAGTTTCTCATAACAAACGAACGATCCCCGCTGCGGCCAATAGGTTGACTCAATTATTGCTAAAAAATATCTTAGAAGATCAAAAATCTTGATTTATATGTGCTTTCCATCACGATTTTTATGTAATTATTGTACAATTATCACAAACTGACGACATAATCGAAAAATAATTATTTAGAGCTTCGAATTAATTACGGCTTTTTTATTAAGGATAAGATGAAATGGGGATCCCGCCTAGCCATATTGATCATGTAAAACAATTTAATCTTGGCACTGTTTTTCGATTAATTGATGAACATGGTCCTATTTCTCGCATCTCATTATCTAAAAAAGCAACACTTGCGCCTGCCAGTATTACTAAAATTACGCGAGAATTAGTTGAAGCACACCTTATTCATGAAACAGAATTTCCTGGGTTAGGATTTCGAGGACGGCCGGCTGTTGGTTTAAAGTTAGAGAGCAAAGGGTGGCAATTTTTATGTATTCGAGTAAATAATGGTAGCCTACTTTTTAGTTTAAGAGAGCTAGATAATCAATTAGTTGTTGAAGATACCTTCGACTTTCCTAAACAAAATAGTGATGCTTTTTTGCATCATTTCCTTGCTGCAATAGATACATTCTTTCAACGTTATCAATCAAGAGTAGAGCGCCTTACTGCAATTAGTATTACCATGAATGCAATTGTTGATCCGATTAGTGGCGTTATTTATAGCTCTCCTTACTATGCTATCCAAGATATCCCGCTGGCTGATAAAATTCAGGAAAAAACAGGTGTTGCTGTTTTCTTACAACACAGTGTAACAGCTTGGACAATGGCTGAATCACTCTATGGTGCAGCCAAAAATAACACCGATATTCTGCAAATTGTTATTGATGATATTGTTGGTGCAGGGGTTGTGACTAATGGAAAGACATTACATTCAAACAGCCATAGTGCCGTCGAAATAGGGCATACAAAAGTTATTGATTCACAGACACAATGTTATTGTGGTGCAAAAGGGTGTTTAGAAACGGAAATATCGATCCCTCAGTTAATTAAAAAAGCACAGCACTTGGCGCAAGAAAATCCCACCTCAATACTTAATCAATATCCGATTACGGTAGAAACGTTATGTGATGCTGTATTAATTGGTGATAAACAAGCATTAGACATAATTAATTTAGTGGCGCAACGACTTGGTTTTATTTTAGCCGTGATGGTCAATATTTTTAATCCTCAAAAAATATTAATAGGTTCACCTCTATGTAGAGCAAAATCTGCACTTTTCCCCCTGATCCTTAGTAGTATCCAACACCATGTATTACCTAGATATGCCCATAATTTGGTTATTGAAGAAACAGAATTGCGCAATAAAGGCACATTGCCAGCGGCATCACTAGTAAAAGAAGCCTTATATAATGGCTCATTATTACTTGAGTTAATGCAAGGCTAATAATAATACAATAAAGTATAATTAAAGTATTATGCATAGAGAAGTAGGCCAATTGATCACTTACATTACCCTATTTTTACTCAATTAACTAAAAAATTGAGCTAACTCAAGCCACCATAAACAGTGTTACCCTAAACTCTAATCTCTGTCATTTTTCGTAAACCTGATTTATCTGTCATAACGGAAGTAAATTATATGTTAACACGCTTGTTTGTTACGGGGACAGATACCAACATAGGTAAAACTGTTGTCACCCGAGCACTTCTTCAGTCAATAAATCGTGGCGGGACAACAGCAGTGGGCTTTAAGCCTATCGCAACCGAATTACATGAAACGGTTGAGGGTAATCGTAATCGTGATGCTCAGATTATTCATAATTCCTCACCTATTGACGCTCGCTACGACGAAATTAACCCTATTTTGCTAGAAAATTGTTATGTAAGTGAAAATGCAATAGACTTCCATCAAATTTCAAGTGAACTAAATAATTTGGGCCAAAAAGCTGAATGCGTTGTTATCGAGGGGAATGGTGGTTGGCGCTATTTACTTGATGATAATACTTTTTATTCAGACTGGGTGGCTAAAGAAAAAATTCCTGTTGTTCTAGTGGTTGGGATCCAACCTGGTTGTGTCAATCACTCAATTCTAACCGCGCAATCTATTATTAATGATGGTTTAGAACTAGTTGGTTGGGTGGCTAATAGAATTAATCCTGGGTTACCGCACTATGCAAAAATTGTAGAAAGGTTATCTCAGCATATTCCAGCTCCATTGATTGGTGAAATCCCGTATTTATTGCGCCCTGAAGAACGCGATCTCTCTTGTTATCTTGACTTAAGCCAGTTAGAAATCGCTCAACCCGCTTAGTTAAGGTCAATCAAAGAGAATAACAATAAGTTATTTCTATTCAATAACTTATTTCCTATTAATATTTAGTTTTACTTATTACTTATCAACGCCTAATGGGTTAACTCATTGGGTGTTTTTTATTTAACAATGAATACTAAATATTAATAGCCTAATCGCTATTTAGGTTAAAAAAGAAAAGGGCACACAAAGTGCCCTTTTTAGCTATTAATTCTATTAAATCAATGATTAATGGCGAGTATAAATGATTTTTTTAGAATCATTTTCACAAGTACCTACAACTTTACCTTCAGTCTGTGCAACTTGATCATTTTCAACCACTGTTAGGGTAAAGTTAGCCGCAGGAACACCATTATTTTCAATTTTTTGTTGAATATCTTGAACGACTTCATCACATCCAGCATTTGCGGCTAAAGGTGCAAATGCGAACAATGTAGCCAGTACTGCAAATAGATATTTTTTCATAACATTTCTCTCCTTGCTTGATTTCTAAAACATCATTGTTTTATTTATATTAAGGGTTAATTGGGCGACCAGTATTACTGTCTAAACAGCGACGTGTTTCTGGCTCCCAGTAAGCATAGATATTGGCGCTTTTTAAACAAGCATCACGCTCATCAATAGCTTTATCTATTTTATTAAACTCAGTTTTTTCGCGTTGGTTGATTTTATTACGGAGATCGCGTTTTTGATCCCAATCTTCTTTCATTTGTCGAGCTTGCTCTTTATCTAAAACATTATCATAGCCATTGCCATTAATGGTTACATTTGTTGAAGCTGCAACAGAAGAAAAAGAAGACACGGATAAACCAAGAAATAGTGAAAATAGCAGAGTCCTTGTTGCTTGTTTCTTAGTTAACGTATTTATCATAATGGCTATCCTCTAAAATTATGTAGCACTGAACAATGACTATTTTATATCAACAAGTATATATGATCCCTTAACAAAAAATGAGTTTTCAGTGCGTTTAATTTTGTCGGTGCACACTTAATCCGGCAAAAGATTGACTGACGGGCATCATCTCAAGCGTATTAATATTAACATGTGCAGGCAATGTTGCCGTCCAAAAAACCGCCTGTGCAACATCTTCAGGAGTAAGAGCATCTGCTCCTGCATAAGTTTGTTCTACTTTATCGGTATCACCTTTAAAGCGTACTAATGAGAACTCAGTTCCACCCACAAGACCGGGTTCAATATCAGTAACACGTATTTTTTTACCTTGAAGATCGGCACGTAAGCCTAGGCTAAATTGCTTAACAAAGGCTTTGGTTGCACCATACACATTTCCCCCCATATAAGGCCAAGAAGCCGCTGTTGAGCTGATATTAATAATATGCCCGACATTGCGTTCAACCATTGAGGGTAGTAATGCACGAGTGACATGCACTAAACCTTTATTATTAGTTTCGATCATAGTATCCCAATCATCAAGATTGGCTTTATCAGCGGTACTTAATCCTAAAGCGAGTCCTGCATTATTGACTAATACATCAATTGAGCGCCATTGTTCTGGTAATTGGTGATAAATTTCACTGACTGCTTTTTTATCGGTGACATCTAATTGTAAAGGATAGAATAGATCGCCCAGTTCTTGATGAAGAGCTTGCAGTTTATCAAGACGTCTCGCAGTACCAATAACTTTGTGTCCATGGTTAATAAAGTGACGAGCAATAGCTTCTCCAAAACCTGCAGAAGCACCGGTGATAAATATAATCATTTACTTATCCTCATTGTTTTAATCTTTGAAAGTAAAAAGCGAACGTTAACAAGAGTCAAGTTGAAAAATGCAGCTTTGAGATAAATCAGGGGAAAGATAAGGTTCTTTGCCAATGTAAAAGATTTTTAACTTTAATCATCACTGAGTTATACGTTTTTCACTACTGATCAAAGTGGGTTGAAAGGGGGGGGTTTATTTAGTGTCACAGTAGAGAAGGTTTAATATAGAGGTGTCATAAAAAAGCTAGGGCAAAACAAATAGGCTTAATAAAAACATGGTTACAACAATAATCACGACGCCTATAACGGCAATGGTAAGTGTGGGAGATAAAAGAAAGCAAAAATAACAGAGTACAAAAGTCACCGCGATATGGAGCAGATCGCTAAACTGATGATAAAGACAAATAATCAAATTTTTAATTTTCAATAGAGCCGTTCTTACCATCATTTACCCGTAACTATGACTACTATATAGGTTATTGCTCGAATCTGAGCTTATAAAAATTTATAAGCTCAGTTTAGCATAGTAAATAACGGTAATAGTTATTTTTTGCCAACTTGATGGCCAATAACACCACCTAATACACCGCCGCCAATAGTTCCTAATGGACTACCATCTGTTAAAATTGCACCACCTATGGCACCAGCACCGGCACCAATTGCTGTATTACGATCGCGTTTTGTCATGCTTGAACAACCCCATTGGGATTGGATATTCTTGCATCAGGGTCATAAACAAAGCAAATCAATGATTTGCAGTTGGGGTGTGCAGTGTAGTGGGCTTTATCTATTATTAATTGTTCACCGACCTCTTTTGCCTTTAAATTTTTTCTTGTTTTTTTGACCTCAATAATAATATTTTCATCCTTTAATAAAAAATCAACCCTTGATGATGAACCCGCGTAACTTGGTGTATATTCCTCTTCTCTAATATCATCAAAATGTAATTTTAATAAAGCATGTAATAAATCCTGAACATCATATTCATCTTCAATCTCAAGAGTAGATCTATCGCTATGTCTTGATTGTAATTGCCTTGCGACACTATGAAATTTATAGCAAATATTTTCAATAATACGCATTGGATCAGCTTTTAATGTGATGTCTGAAAGGGTGCGGTAAATGATTACCTCTACAGAAAATTATTTGTGGAGGGGGATTTATGCAGTATTGAAGTGATAAACGATCACAAATATATTGAACAAACTAAAGGCTATTTTACGGTTAGATTTATAGTTACAGCAAAGAGCAATATCAACGGTAGAAGTTTGAAATAATAAATAAAAATATTAAGAATTATTATTGGATAGATGTCTTTGATTCTTATGATAGCGTCACGGGCATCAATTTAACTGACGGTATAAACATCTAAAAAGGCTTTATTAAAATCCTTTCTAAAGTAGTATCTGATAAAAAGACAAAAAAACATTGGATCCAACCAACATAATCAATCAGCCAAAAACAGAGATTTCAGCGGCTATCCGTATTTACCTACCATTGTTCGCATAATGTATATTATGTTAAATGGCATGTAATAACCAATAACTTTATGGATGCTTTCTTTTAATGATTTATGGATTGTAATTTATGATTTTTAACCATAATAACAATATAGATGGCTTTATACTTTGGTTGTCTCTTGTGTTACTTTCTTGTACTCTGCTACGCTTTATTATCAACCTATTTGAGTAAACCATGACAGAAGCTCGTTCTAAAGATCCACTACACGGTATCACGCTTGAAATGCAAGTTAATGCATTAGTGGCTAAATATGGTTGGGTTAAATTAAGCCAACTAATCAAAATTAACTGTTTTAGAAACGAGCCAAGTGTAAAGTCGAGTTTGAAATTTTTGCGCAGAACTCCTTGGGCGCGCTCTGAGGTAGAAGCACTATATCTAAATCTTGTTGAAGAAAACCTTGATGATACAATCAATTATTCTGAAAGTGATCCTTGGGCAAATAGTCGCTATAAAAAATAATTGTTATTTTTATTAATTCTCATCTCTAAAATCCTTTGGTGTCATGCCAAACTCTTTTTTAAAAATAGAGTAAAAATATTGTAACGACGGATAGCCACACATCAAAGAAATCTCTTGTATTGATAATGTTGTTGTGGCTAATAAGTTTTTCGCCCTTTTCAGCTTCTCTTCATAAATCACGGCATGGATAGTCTTCCCTACTTCTTTCTTAAAACGCTGTTCTAAATTAGAACGCGACATATTTACAGCGTCTAACACTTGCTCAGTTTTTATTCCTTTACAAGCATTGTAATAAATATAGTGCATTGCTTGTACAACAGTAGGATCACTAAATGAATGAAAGTCTGTTGAGCGACGTTCAATGATTTTTACTGGAGGAACTAATATTCTTGGTAGTTGTTCGGTTGGATGCCCTTCTAATATTTGATGCAGAAGCTTCGCGGCTAAATATCCCATTTGTCGTGAACCTTGTACTACAGAAGATAACGCTATACGTGATAAATAACGTGTCATATCTTCATCATCAATGCCTATAATACTGATTTCTTCAGGCACATTAATATTTAAGTTATCACAGACTTGCAGTAAATGACGCGCTCTGGCATCGGTGACGGCAATAATGCCAGTTTGTGGTGGTAACGTTTGTATCCAGTCAGATAAACGATTCTGTGCATGTTGCCAATTCTCTTGTGTGATATCCATACCGTTATAAATGATGCCAGGGTATTTTTCGCGAGTAACTAATTGCCGGAATGCATATTCTCTCTCATTAGACCAATGCGGGTAGTTTTTTGCCGGTAATCCATAAAAAGCAAAATGTTTAAGCCCTTTTTGCTTTAAATGTAAAAAAGCTTGATGAATCAATTGGTAATTATCAGTAGCAATATACGGCACAGAAGGATAATCTTTTGCTTGATGATAAGAGCCACCGACACCAATAACAGATAAGGGTGATTGGCTCAAATGTTGAGTAATAATGGGATCGTCAAAGTCTGCAATAATGCCGTCACAAACCCAATGATTAATATTATCAAGACGGGTGCGGAAATCTTCTTCAATAAATACATCCCAATGGCACTGTGACGCCTGCAAGTATTCACCTACCCCTTCAACAACTTGTCGGTCATAGACTTTATTAGCGTTGAATAACAGCACGATACGAAAGTATTTATCTTTTTTCATATTAGATCACCCACTCTTCCATGTTGGCCATTAAACCACAGCTTTGTATTTGTCAGCATTCTCCTTCGTGGCTATGTGATTACTATCACACAAGTCAGATTTCGTAATAGCAAAGTAAAAAATAGGAATAACCAAGAGTAAGTACAACGAGTATTTTGTTGTTAAACCACATTGCCGAGGGGATTTTCATGAATCAGAATAACTTTAATAAATTAATTTCTAGGCAAAATACCTACAGTGCTAAATGGTGCAACAGTAACGCCAATGTTATTCCATTATCGGTTGCCGATATGGATATTTCTGCACCAGATTTTATTATTAATAAACTCAGTCAGTTTAATTTAACCGGTATTTATGGCTATACCGATCTTAGTTCTGATTGGAATAATGTTGCGGTAAATTGGTTTAAATCTCAATATGCTTGGCATGTTACACCTGAATCTGTGGTGTTTTGCCCTCGCATTATCCAAGCCGTCTCTCTCTATATTCAAAATTTTACTCAAATTGGCGATAAAGTGACAACCTTGTCACCTGCTTATCATCCTATTAGCAATACAGTTTGTGTAAATCATCGCCAGCTACTAGAAAGCCCCTTAATTTATCATAATGGGCGCTATGAAATAGATTTTGACGATTTAGAAGATAAATTTAAACAATCTGTCTGTTTTATATTGCTCTCTCCCCATAATCCAACCGGAACAGTATGGCAACAAGCTGATTTATTAAAAATTGCTAAACTTGCTGAAAAATATAAAGTTTTTATTATTTCTGATGACGTTCATGCTGATTTCGTTTTTGATAATGCCATTTATCGACCTATATCAACTTTAAGTAGCTATGTAGAACAACACTCTTTTATTTGCACATCACCGGCTAAAACCTTCAATTTAGCGGGGCTTGAAATAGCCAATATTGTGATTGCTAATCCAGAATATCGTGAGAAATTTAAACAATGCTTAATTGCCGCAGGTATTCATAATCCTGGTTACTTCTCTGTCCCTGCTTTCTTACAAGCTTATACCTTACAAGGTCAACAATGGATCAAGGAGCTTAAATATTACCTTGCTGAAAACAGGCAGTGGGTAAAAGAGCAATGTGCACGTTATTTTCCTGATTGGGTTATCACTCAAAGCCATGGCACCTACATGCTATGGATCAATTATCAAAAAATGCAGTTAACCGAACAACAATTAAAGCATTGGTTTGTTTCATTAGCCGAAGTAGAAATGAGTTGGGGGAGCGGTTTTGGTGCGGCTGGGGATGGTTTTTTCCGCATTAATGTTGCTACACCTCGTTCAATATTAGAAACCGTTTTTACTCGGCTTATTCGTACCTCACCTCACGCCAGTTTGGAATAAATTACAATGAAAACGCAAACGATAAATAATCCGAGAACCCCTACACTTCTCGAGTCACTGTTTCCTATATTTACAATGGTGGTGCTATTAGGCGGAGGTTACGCCGCTTTTGATTTACCTCCCGAACCACTAATGGTGTTATCAACCGTCGTCGCGGCATTATTAGTTAAACGATTAGGCTATCGTTACGACGAAATCTTAACGGCTATCTCACAAAAAATCGCCAAAACGATGCCGGCTTTGCTGATCTTAATTAGCGTTGGTTTATTAATCGGGACATGGATGGTGGGAGGAACCATTCCATTGATGATCTATTATGGATTAAAGATGATCAGTCCTGAAATGCTATATGTTACGGCACTGCTAGTGACATCATTAGTATCAGTTTGTACTGGCACTTCATGGGGCTCGGCGGGCACTATTGGCGTCGCTTTTATGGGCGTAGCTGTTGGTATGGAGGCTAATCTTGCAGCAACTGCGGGTGCCGTTGTTGCTGGTGCTTACTTTGGTGACAAACTCTCACCACTATCAGGGGATACTAACCTCGCTGCAATGGCGGCCAGAATAGATCTTTATCAACATATCTGTCACCTGCTTTATACCACATTACCTTCCTTGATCCTCACAGCGATTATCATGACTGTCTATGGTATGAATGGCGATTTAGCAGGACAAGGAGTGCCTGAAAAAGTCACCTTAATTACCAATGGGTTGGAGAATATTTACCACTTTAACTTGATCCTGCTTATTCCTGTATTAGTCATTTTATATGGTTCGGTCACGAAAAAACCGACTATTCCAGTTATGCTGGCCTCTGCCGCTATTGCGATGTTGAATGCTTATCTTATTCAAGGATTTGGCTTACATGATATCGTAAAAAGTGCCGTTGATGGCTTTAATGTCTCCATGATCCAAGGTAAAGAAGTACCTGAATTATTAGGTAATTTATTAAATCGTGGTGGTATGAACTCCATGATGAGCACCCTACTTATCTGTTTCTGCGCACTCTCCTTTGCGGGGACTCTATCTTTAAGCGGTGCATTAGAAGTGATCGTTCATGCACTGCTAAAAATGGTGCATTCAACAGGATCGATGATCTTAGCGACTATTGCTTGTGGACTGACCATGATTGGTGTTACTTGCAATGGACAAATCTCTATTCTTATTCCTATCGAAATGTTACGTGGTGCGTATATTGAACGCGGTTTACACCCTAAAAACCTTGCTCGTACTGTTGAAGATTCCGCCACTATTTTTGAGCCTATCTTACCTTGGACTGCTGCCGGCGCTTATATGGCGGGTACATTAGGTGTTGCAACCCTAAGTTATTTGCCTTGGGCTGTATTGTGCTGGAGTGGCATCTTCTTTGCCATGTTATGGGGTTTCACCGGTTTTGGCATTGCTAAATTAACACCAGAAGAGCAGGAAGAAATGACTGCTGAGCTTGGATCACATTCAGAATTACAACTTGATACTAAATAAGGACGGTTCCATGTCTTACTTTGATAAAATTGAACAAATTCAATATGAAGGTACCACCAGCGATAACCCTCTCGCTTTTCGCTACTATAATCCAGATGAAATTATTTTAGGGAAAAGAATGGAAGATCATCTGCGATTTGCTGCCTGCTATTGGCATAACTTCTGCTGGAATGGTTCGGATATGTTTGGTATTGGTACGTTTGATAGACCTTGGCAGACACCGGGAGAAGCACTAGAACAAGCAAAGCGTAAAGCGGATGTTGCTTTTGAATTTTTCCATAAACTCAATGTACCTTTTTACTGTTTTCATGATGTTGATGTTATCTCTGAAGGAAATAGCATTAATGAATATATCACCAATATGGCAGCAATAACTGAGGTATTAGCGCAAAAACAGCAAGAAACGGGCGTTAAATTATTATGGGGAACTGCAAATTGTTTTACTCATCCTCGTTACGGAGCTGGTGCTGCAACAAATCCTGATCCAGAAGTATTTGCTTGGGCGGCAACTCAAGTTTGTGAAGCGATGAAAGCAACAAAAACGCTGGGAGGTGAAAACTATGTGTTATGGGGAGGCCGCGAAGGTTACGAAACATTATTAAATACAGATTTACGCCAAGAGCGGGAACAAATTGGTCGTTTTATGCAGATGGTTGTTGAGCATAAACATAAAATTGGATTCCAAGGTACACTGCTCATCGAGCCGAAGCCACAAGAGCCAACTAAGCATCAATATGATTATGATACTGCGACAGTTTATGGTTTCTTAAAACAATTTGGTTTAGAAAAAGAAGTTAAAGTGAACATAGAAGCTAACCATGCAACTTTAGCGGGTCATAGTTTCCATCATGAAATCGCCACAGCTATTGCATTAGGTATTTTAGGCTCAGTCGATGCTAACCGAGGTGATCCACAATTAGGTTGGGACACAGACCAATTCCCCAATAGTGTAGAAGAAAATGCATTAGTTATGTATGAAATTCTCAAATCCGGTGGTTTTACGACTGGTGGATTAAACTTTGATGCCAAAGTACGTCGTCAAAGTAATGATAAATACGATCTTTTCTATGGGCATATATCGGGAATGGACACCATGGCAATGGCATTACGTATTGCAGCAAGAATGATCCAAGACGGTGGACTTGATAAATTTATTGCTCAACGTTATGCGGGATGGAGTGCTGAACTTGGCCAAAATATCCTACAAGGTAAATTAAGTCTTGAAGAAGTGGCAAAATATGCACAAAGCAATACCTTAGCGCCCCGCTTACAAAGCGGGCGTCAAGAGATGCTAGAGAGTTTAGTGAATCGTTATATTTTTGGTTAAGGGTATAAAAAGATAAACACAGCAGAGTAGCGCTGTGTTTATTGATTAAATTAACATAAGATCATGGGGTAAAACGTCATGTATTTAGGGCTAGACTTAGGCACATCAAGTGTTAAAGCGATCATCATGAATGAGCAAGGTGATGTCGTTGCCAGTCATTCTATACCTTTAACTCTCTCACGCCCTCATCCTCAATGGTCAGAGCAAGATCCACAAGCATGGTGGCAGGCAACTGATGAAGCGATAAAACAACTGAGTCGTACTCAACCTATGGAACAGATCCAAGCCATTGGTCTCAGTGGTCAAATGCATGGCGCGGTATTACTTGATGCGCAGCAAAATATATTACGCCCTGCTATTTTATGGAACGATGGTCGCAGTGTTAAACAGTGTTTACGACTGGCAAAGCAATATCCTCAATTTAAAGAAATCACGGGCAATTTAGTTATGCCTGGGTTTACAGCGCCTAAATTGCAATGGGTCGCAGAAAACGAAGCGGAGATCTTTTGTCAGATTGCTCATGTGCTATTACCAAAAGATTTTCTACGTTGGAAAATGAGTGGTAATTTTGCCAGTGATATGTCGGATGCGGCGGGTACACTGTGGTTGGATATGCAAAAACGCGATTGGAGTGATGAATTATTAGCGGCAACGGGGCTTTCTCGATGTCAAATGCCGGCCTTATTTGAAGGTAACCAGATAACGGGTTACTTACTGCCAGAAATTGCTAAAAAATGGCAAATGAAACAAGTGCCGATTATAGCGGGTGGTGGTGATAATGCAGCGGGTGCAATTGGTGTAGGAGTATATCAACCGGGTCAAGGGATGCTCTCTTTGGGCACATCCGGTGTCTATTTTGTTGTCAGTGAAAAGTTTCTCCAAAACAGTGACAATGCGGTACATAGTTTTTGCCATGCATTGCCACAAACTTGGCACTTAATGTCGGTAATATTAAGTGCGGCTTCTTGTCTAGATTGGGTATGCCAATTAACGGGGATCAGTGATGTTGGTGCAATGTTTAAAGAAATAGAACAGCATGCACATTCTGATAGTTCCCTGCTCTTTTTGCCTTATCTTTCTGGTGAACGGACACCTTATAACAATGCGGATGCCAAAGGCGTATTTTGGGGGTTAACTCACCAACATCAGCGTGCGGATTTATGTCGAGCGGTGTTAGAAGGTGTCAGTTTTGCGTTGAGGCAAGGAATTGAAGTGGCGGATAAGGCTGGACAACACGCAGACAACATAACGTTAATTGGTGGAGGGGCAAGAAGTGAATATTGGCGACAATTACTAGCTGATATTACAGGAAAAACCTTGGATTATCGTCAAGGTGGTGATGTTGGTCCTGCACTGGGAGCTGCTAGACTGGCGCAATTAGCGATAAATCCGGCTCATTTATCGCAAATTATTCTTTCTCAGCCAAAACTTGAAACACGTCATGTTCCCAATTTAGAAAAACATAAGGCATATCAAGATAAATATAATGCCTTTAAAAAGCTCTACACACTTATTGAAACAATGAAAATATAAAACAATATTGCGTTAACATCAGGATTATACAAAGGGCGAGATGATACTTGCCCTTTTCTATTTATTGGAATAATACAGAAATAGCACTTAATGCTAATAAACCACCCATAATAAAATTAAATAGCCTTAATATTTTGGGATTTTTTAATCGCTCTCGTAAGCTATGACCAAAAGTGGCCCATATAGCAACACAAGGAAAATTAATTAATGTGAAAATAATAGCAACTAACAACATTGAAATATAAGGATATTGTGGTGAGGTATATAATGTTATCCCTGAAATCGCCATCATCCATGATTTAGGATTAATCCATTGAAATAATGCAGCCTCTAACAAGGTTAACGGTGAGCCTTGTTTATTACTATTTTGCTCAACAGAATGACTAATTGCCGTTTTCCAAGCTAACCACAATAAATACAGTGCTCCGAGATATTTTAATATATTGTAAATAATGGGCGATGATTTAATAAGTGCTCCAATGCCTATCCCCACAGCCAATAACATCACAAAAAAACCGAGAGACACACCGATAGCATGAGGCATTGTACGCTTTAAGCCAAAGTTAATACCTGATGCCAGAAGCATAATATTATTCGGGCCTGGTGTAATTGAAGTAACAAATGAAAATATGGCTAATGATAAAAAAATGTCGAAAGTCATATATAAAATTCTAATCAATAAATAATGAATAAGGAGATATTAAATTGCCTTTTCTTTTTTTATTTACCAACTAGTGCTTAATTTTATAGGAATGGTAATACTTAGCACTAGAGAAATTCATTATTTTAGGAATTTGTCTATCTATATGGATAAGTTTCAGCTTTTATTCTATTATATGGAATTTTCTACGGTATGATAAGTTAAAATAACGATATTATATAGTAAGGTAATTGAAGGTGACTTATTACTAGAAGATATAACCTGCCCTACAAATATATTATTCTGATACCTTTCATAAAATATAACTATTAGCCCTAATAAATATATTGATATATTAGGGCTAATATAATAGCTATTGCTAACGATACCCGCGACGATGGTTTTGGGCAGACCAACTATAGGTTTCATCACTAGAGACTAATTTCTGTTTTTTCTTCTGGGAAAGGGCTTTTTTGCTGGCTTTTTCTACTTCGAGGGAGATTTCGGTAATAATAGCATCTTTCACTTTATTCATTTCGGCGTTAGTTAATTCACGCCCCAATTTCTTTCTCTCTTGACCGATTCTGGTTCTAACGCGCATCTGTTGGGCATCTGTCATCTCTTGAAGAGTCAGCTTTTTCATACAATCACACCCTGTATTGAGAAAGGAGTCTTTAATATAACATTATTTCAACGACTCACAATCAATCAATTGCCTTTTTTGATAGTAAAACGCGATCGAGATAGATATTACGCGCTTATTACACGCGTAATACCATAAAGTGAAGGATTAAACTAACAGATAGACCGATTAAATAAGTTTAAGAAATTTAACTTTAAAATCATCAATATCTTGTTGTGTTGTTGCCCAAGAAGTACAAAGGCGCAAACAGCTTAGCTGTGGATCGTCAAGTAATATGCGATGAAAAACAAACTGCTGCGTTAGCTTTTCTGCAATATCATTAGGTAAAATGACAAACACTTGGTTAGATTCTGGTGGTGCTAAAAAATCAAAACCATGCTCAGTAAAGAATGCGGCTAATTGTGAGGCCATCTCATTGAGATGTTTACCTAATTTAAAGTAGAGATCGTCGCTAAATAATGCCGCGAATTGTGCCCCTAATAACCAACCTTTTGCCTGTAATCCGCCCTTTTGTTTTAAGCTAAAGCGAAAATCAGAATTTAATGCAGGATGACAAATCACTAATGCTTCTGCTGACATAGCACCAATTTTTGTGCCGCCAATATAGAAAGCATCAGTTAAGTGTGCGATATCTTCAATCGTTAGATCGCTGTTATCAGACATCAACCCTGTCGCTAAACGTGCACCATCAAGATATAACCATAAATTATGTGCATCACAAAATTCGCGTAACGCTTGTAATTCGGCTTTACGATATACCGTACCAATTTCAGTGGCATTGGTTATATAAACAAGTTTAGGTTGCACCCAATGTTCATCGTTATGTTCAGCGAGGATCGGCTTCAATAAATCTGGGGTCAATTTACCATCAGCAGAAAAAGTGGTGATCACTTTATGGCCTGTTGCCTCAATCGCTCCCGTCTCATGAGTCGCAATATGCCCGGTGCTGACAGAAATTACTGCTTGATGTGGGCGTAAAAAGTGAGAAATAGCGGTTAAATTAGTGATAGTGCCACCATTAAAAAAATGGATCTGCGCTTCGGGTTGTTTAATTCGCTGTTTGATTAATTCTTTAGCTTGATGACAAAGGGTATCCATACCATAACCATCATAACGTTGACCTACTGTATCTGTAATTGCCTTCATGACCGCAGGATGTGCAATTTCATTATAATCATTTTGGAAGCGGTACACGTGTACTCCTATTTATGTTGTGTTTGGTCTGTCTATTATAGATAAAAGAAAAGCATATGGCCTTTAATTGACAAATTATCAAATAAACACCACATGCTGAGTCTAATATATTTAAAAATAGAGCGATTTAAAACCGCCTATTTAAAACAAACTTCACCCCAACGGGCTAATCCTGCGGTTACTGAGCCGAAATCATTACCTTTTACAATAGGCACATTAGGTAACTGTTGCTCGATAGCTTGACATAAAATCGGTGAACGCGCAGAGCCTCCCGTCATAAACACCACATCAGGTACTACGCCCCCTTGTTGTACGGCATCATTAACCAAATCAATCATTTTATCTTTAGGGGATCCAATGGCTTCAACCATTTGCTGGCGTGTGATATTGGTTTCTAATGTTTCACTTAATAACGCGATGCTGGCTAAATAGGTATGGCAATCTGATAATGCCATTTTTGCCTCTTCCGCTTTGCGGACAATGCCATATCCTAGTGTTTCATTATAGACTTCAATTAAGCGTTTTATCTTTTCTGGCTCTTGGGCATCACGACGTAGTTGATTTAATGCCGCTAAGTTTTGTTGAGAATAAAAATCTTTTTGTGCTTCAACATTATTGATAGCAATAGGATCCCAAAATTGTTTTAACGGCAATTTTATGCCCGATGAAGTTAGCCCTGTCATGCCAAATAAAGGCATTAGCTGTTTAAAAGCTAGGTAGATATCAAGATCATTACCACCCACACGTTGTCCACTATGCGCTAATAGTGTACTGGCACGATCGGTTTTACCCCGATAGCTAGGGCCCATTTGAATCAATGAGCAGTCCGTTGTACCGCCACCAATATCAACTACCAAGACTGTTTGGTCTTTGGTTAATGTGGATTCATATTCTAAACCTGCGGCTACCGGTTCAAATTCAAATAAAACCTGTTTAAAGCCGGCTCGTTTAGCTGCATTAATTAAAATACGCTCGGCTTGCTTATTGGCAGCCACTCCCCCTAACCCATTAAAGTTAATAGGTTTACCAATCATGGCATCAGTAATGGTTGCTTGAGTGCTTTTTTCCGCTTGTTGTTTTATATTGGCCATCATGGCGCACACTAAATCTTCAAAAAAGCTGATTTGTATCTCATGTAAGCCTGAGGCACCAAGAAAAGATTTAGGCGATTTGACGTAATAAACATCACGGGGATCTTTTAGATACAAACTTAATGCCGCCTGACCGAAAACGATATCCTCAGGCACTAATTCAATATCTTCATCACGATTAAACGCGATTGATTTTCTTAATAGTTGTTCGCCAATAGAGTTGGTAGGTTTAATATTTAAGTGGCGAAATAAATGTTCGGAAACAGATTCACGGGTTGGCGCACAAAGAGTAGATGGAATATAAACATTCTCACCTTCTAAAGGTAATAGCGTTGGTTTCCCCTCTTTCATTATTGCCACAGAACAATTTGATGTTCCATAGTCAAAGCCAATAAACATATCGCCTCCCAGCTAGACTTCGTTAAAAAAAAGACTGAGCACTCTACATCAAGCTTATTGTAATTACTACCAGATTGTGGTGTTTTATCTTTTAATATTCGAATGGCGTTTCTGGCGAATAAAGTTTATTACAGCTTATTGTTATCGCCATATTGGGTTTTAAGCCACCTAAATAACAATCAACAGAATCGGTTAATAGATGAAATAAGCACCCAACGGCAATGGCTTTCCATTTCCAAGAAGGAATAAACCATAAAACGATATAGACAATGGCAGCCCATAGAGTATGCAATGGATGAAAACCAACACTGCAACGATTGGGATCAAAGATTGGCGTTGCAAACAAATGGTCAATGTCTATTGCCATCGTACTTATCATAAGAAGCGCAGCAAGTCGCCAGTTTTTACCCCAAAATAGATAAGCGAGTGCTATTGGCGCTAAAAAATGTAAACCATAATGTATTATTGTTCTGGCGATTTCAAAGATCACAAACGTCTCTATTGCACTGTTATTTGATAGGCAGCCCTTTTTATAAGGTGATTATCTCTATTTATCAAGGTGTATATTAGGTAAGCCCTGATCAATATCCCCTAAAGCAAAGGCTAAATCTACTGCGGCAATTAATGAGCCTGTATAAGCATCTATATGTGAGAGTTGCGCATTTAATAGTGCAATTTCTGCAGTATTAATCTCCGTTACTGTACCTAGTCCATTGTTAAAAAAATCGACACTGGCGGTATAACTTAATTGTGCGGTATCAACGAGATTTTTAGCTGCTTTGTTCGCTTCAAGGGCCGATCTTAATGCATTCTCACTGAGAGAGATCTCTTTGATTGCCGTATCTTGGCTTTTGCGCAAATTTTCTTGTGCTAATTGGATATCTGATTGAGCATTGCTCATTCGCGACTGACGCATGCCCCCTTCATATAAGGGAATACTCACGCCAATTAAAATATTCGACGATGAAGTTCGTTGGCTAATTTCAGGTAACCCCTGAACATCAAAATGCCCCGAACCACCAGCAAGAGCACCGGCGAGATACACTTTAGGTAAATAGTCAGATTCAACAGAGCGTGCCGTTTTTAATGCCGCTTGCTCTAATTCATAGTGAGCTAAAATATCAGGGCGTTGTGATAACGCTTTTTTTATCACATCGTGAGTCAATGGGGAAATATCATCAGGTAAGTGCGCGTCATTATCATAATTCACTTTTATCTTTTCAAAGGGAGAGACACCTATTGCAGACAGTAATAACTGATACTGATCTTTTTCATGGCCTTTAGCTAATACATGTTGTAATTCTACTTGGGCAACTTGTTGTTTGGCTAAAGCAACATCTAATACGGTTGCTAATCCCCGCGCACGTTTTTGTTCTATGGCATATAAAATATCTTTGCTTCTTTGCAGTGCCTCTTGGGTTAGAGTGACTTTTTTAAGGGCCGCACCATAACTAAAATAGGCAACAGAAACATCATGAATTATTTTTTGATGCATCAGATTAAAATTAAGGTTTGTTGCCAAAGAAGCATGTTTAGCGGCATCGGCTAAAGCTCCTCGTTTGCCGAAGTCAAAAATAAGCCATCTAAAGGTTAACGCTGGAATAAAAGCACTGTTTGATGTTTTAATATCATCAACAATTGGATTGGCGGGTAAATCTACTTTTCCTCTTTGATAGCCTGCCAATGCCGTTGCGGTAATAATCGGCAAATAAGTGCTTTCTACCATACCAATATCGGTGGCTGATTTTTTCGCTAATAACCAAGCAATCCGTGTTTCAGGATTATTTTGCTGACCAAGATCGATAAGCTCTGCCAATCCATAGCTCGTTTTAGTGGTTTGCTCTTGCTGAGGTGTGGCGAGGTATTGTTCAGAGGCTGCCATATAGTTTGTATTATTATAAGGCATCGGTTGTTGTGCTGAGTATTTCCCATAATCGCTAGTATCAATACATCCAACAAGTAATAAACTTAACCACGATGATAGAATATATTTTTTATGATTAATGGCCGATTTTATCATCATCTATTTTCTCTTATTAACTGTTTAAATACTTGTTCTCTTTCATTGATAGGCAACATTTTTATTTCTTCAGTTAAGACATTTTTTTTAAAATCATCTGGAGATAAAGGCAGTGTATCGGAATACTCTCCATTATCATCAAAAATAAACCTATCAGCATAACTATGGCGACTGATGTAAGAAATCTTGCTTAATGACTGTTTAAAAAACAAGGTGAGTACTTTGTTTCTTTCTTTATCTTTTCTCTCAAACAGCAGTAAATCAATATTATCTTTAGATTGTGCAATAGTCTCATTAATAGAGGCGACTAAATCTAAGCACTCACTTTTATAGGCAGAGCATCTTAACTTTGTATAGTCATCTAAAATCGTGGCGAGCTGTTTGTATATTGTATTGACGATACTCGCGGGCCAGACTCGAGTAAAAATGACATACATAACGATATTGCCTAATAAAATACCCAAAATACGGTCGGAAACCACATCCATATCAAAACTCGGTTTAAAGCCATGTAGTGTCGTTAGCAAAAAGGCTAATCCTACTTGTACGCCAGCATAAGAGATACGTTCATTACCGGCGGCAACCCAGGCCGCCGGTAAAAGACAGAAGAAGATCAATACCATCAACTGAAAAATATCAGAAATATTAGGAATAATATAAAGCAGTGAGATCATGCCAATTAATGCGCCAATCAGACACCCTATTATTCTTAGTGTAAGTTTATGAACCGTTTCGCCCACTGACGTGAGTGCAACCACATAGCAAGTGATCATCGCTGTATGGATACCTTGCCATTTAAAATAATCATAAAACAAATAACATAAAATAGCGGCAAGAGTTGTTTTAATCGCAAAGTATTTATGATTAGGATTACTAAATGCATCGCTTACAAAAAAGGGTGTGGCTTTTTTAATGGGTTTAGTGGTTCGTTTTGTTAGCAAAATAGTATTAAATTTATCTAATAAAGCGATTCTCTTTATTGGCTGAAGACGTTGCACACTATCTTTAATGTTATCTAACGAGTGATTGGCAAAACAGTCCGCAATATATTTACATCTTTTCGCTAACATAAAACGTAACGATGTTGGGGTATTGTCATCCACTGTTATTGACATAACTAATATTGCATAGGAGTTATCAACCATGTTTTCTAACCATTGGATATCTTCTTTACCTAATAGATAAAGGATTTTCATAACCATCAAATAACGTTGGCATTCTGCTTGTGTTCCTAGTATTTCACTCAGCGTTATCTGGTTAGTTTTTTTCCCTAAGAAAAAATCATGGGCTGCCATAAAGCGCGTTGAAATTTTATTAAGCAGTAATTTCCGTGGGCTAATACCAAAAAAATAATTGAATACAATCACCAATAGCATCGGCGAAACGGCCATTAATAACGCATAAAGCAATCCTCTGGTTGCAGCATCACCAAATGGGATATCTTCAATTAGCGTCATTAAAAAGGCGATCACCAAAGCAACTAAATTGCCTATATCACCAAGACTACTTGCTGAAGCTAAATACATAAAAATGGCTGAGAAAAAAGCCATAAAAAAGAAGCGTAAAATAATATTTTGAATAGTGAGATTAAACAGTACTAACGCCACACCAACCACAATGGAGCATAAAATAATGACCCCAAGGGAGAGTAATATATTTTGTACCGCATCCGCTTTAATCAAATAGATAATTAAATAACAGCTGATTGCTGATTCAGGGATTTCATAAACCATAGCGATCACGGCCATTAAGGCACACAGTAACGCTATGCGCCACGTAGTGGCGAATCGATAGTCAAAAGGTAATAAATCTTGTTTGACTTGTTTTGCTATCAGCGAAGATTTAACAGTCATCATCGTTAGGTACAATATTTACAGTAGCAGTGGCACCGATGCGCATGAGTGCTTCTGGTGGTTCAGTAATAATGACTTTGACAGGAAAACGCTGCTCAACCCGAACCCAATTTAATGATTTAGGTACATAAGGTAAGTCTCTTGGAATATTAATCAGATCTGTCGACATGACTCCCCGACTAATTCCTTCAACTTTACCTTTAATGGGGTGTTGATTATCAATCATGGAGTAAATCACCACACAGCTACCAATTTTTATATTATTTAAATCTGTCTCTTTAAAATAGGCCGAAGCAAACCAAGTATCAGAGTCAATTAAGGTAAAAACAGATTGCCCTGATAAAATAAATTCACCGGGAGATAAAACGACTCCGGCGATATATCCATTACTTGGCGCCCTTACTTCAGTATTACTTAACTCCCACTCTGCCATGGCAAGCGATGTTTTTAATGATTTGACTAATGCTTCTTCTGAATCGGTATTATTAATAAGTGCTTCAGATGCCACATTCTGTTTCTGTGCTTGTTTTAATGTCACTTCAGCATCATGTTTTAACGTCCGAGCATCATCGACTTGTTGTGCTGTGACAAAGCCTTTTGCTAATAGAGGTTCTAATCGATTTAATGATTGTGTGGCTAATGATAAATTGACCTGCGCACGTTTTATTTGCTCTTGTGCCACTTCTGAATTGGATGTTTCCGCAATAATAATACGTTGCTTATTGCTTAATGTCGCTTGTGCAATCTGTAGTTGCTCTTTTGCTTGCTCTACCCTGAGTGCGTACATTGTGGGATCAAGTGTAAACAGTAAATCGCCTTTTTTGACTTTACTATTTTCTTTGACATAAACAGCAGCAATGCGTCCAGGCACCGAGGCTGAGATATTAATTTTATTTGCATCAATGATGGCATCTTCACTAAGGGGATTTAATGCCGATATATGAATACTTTGCCATAATAAAATGAGCGTTATCAAAAAAACAATAATGGTGATCACGCGTGCTAGGCTTTTTTTAATTTTTTTATCCATAGTTTAATAAGTAAAATAAAGTAAGGAGATAGTTAAAGAAATTGATAACATAATCGCAAAATAAAATAACAAAGGTACTGGCAATTTATCATCAATTCCCCAGTAGATAAGTAAAACCCGTAGACAAAAAGCACCTAATAGGCCAATAAATGTACATAACATCCAATAGGGAAAATAAGCACCTAGCATAGGAATAAAAGGAGAATGCCCTTGTGAACAGCCCGTCAACAATACAGTCATCACAGTTAAGCTGATAATTCGATGATGTTTTTTTATTAAGTTCAAGGTAATACACCTATCATTTTATGATTAAATCCATTCATAGCTATCAATACTATAATATTTTTAGTTGTAATAAAGTGACTTATATTATTTTGCTAAAAATAGCATAAGGTTATTGTAGTTGAATTATTTATGATCAATTCAATTTTCTTTATTTTAAATCCTTTTTTCAAAATAATGTCGCAGTGCTGGTTAAATAGAGTTTGATTTTATTACTCACAAAAACATGCTCTGTGTGTGCTATTAGGTAATTTTAAGAGTATAGTAGACAATCTTTCTGCCTGTTTAGATATTATAGTTTTTATTATGGAATCAACGCTTTCTGCTCAAAATATACGCCGACTCCTTGCCAATGAAACACCGATTATTGATGTTCGTGCGCCGATAGAATTCAATCAAGGAGCGATGCCCAACGCAATAAATCTACCTTTAATGAATAATGAAGAGCGTGCGGCTGTAGGGACTTGCTACAAACAACATGGCTCTCAAAAAGCGGTAGAGTTGGGGCATCAATTAGTTAAAGGCGAGATAAAAGCACATCGTGTTGCTGCTTGGCGCGAGGCTTGCGAGCGTTTTCCTTCCGGATTTATTTGCTGTGCTCGTGGCGGTATGCGTTCACACATTGTTCAAAAATGGTTAGCTGAAATAGGCATCGATTATCCTTTAATTGAAGGTGGATATAAAGCGTTAAGACAAGCGACGATCGAAATGACCAATGAGCTAGTACAACGCCCTATTATCTTAATTGGTGGTTGTACAGGTAATGGTAAAACAACCTTAGTACGCTCTTTACCAGAGGGAATTGATTTAGAAGGATTCGCTCATCATCGAGGCTCCTCATTTGGTCGCACTGTTGAGGCTCAGTTTGCTCAAGCGACTTTCGAAAACTACCTTGCTGTCGATATGTTAAAAAAATCCCCCTATCATTCGCGCTGGGTACTCGAAGACGAAGGCCGTGCTATTGGTGCTAATGGTTTACCGGAAAGTTTGCGTATACAAATGGCAACAGCCCATTTGGTTGTGGTGGATGACCCATTTGAGCGGCGTATGGCAAGACTCAAAGAAGAATATTTTGATCGTATGACTCATGACTTTATTGAAGCGTATGGTGAAGAAAAAGGTTGGCAAGAATACAGTGATTATTTGCATCATGGATTGTATGCTATTCGACGTCGATTAGGTGCTCAAAGAGCAGCGGAGTTAACCCAATTACTTGATAATGCTTTAGCCGCACAAAAAATAAGTGCGAATACGGAAGTGCATTTTTCATGGTTATCACCTTTACTAAAAGAATATTACGATCCTATGTATCGTTACCAGTTAAGTAAAAAACAAGATAAAATTATCTATACGGGTAGCTATGAAGAAGTTGAACAATGGTTTGCTAACCATTAACTCCTTAGATTTTCTGTACTAAAATAAAGCCCCCAATAGATATTGGGGGTTAATTATTATTTTTATTATGCTGACTAAAAGAGTTGTTTTTTCTGCTTAGCATATAACCATAATCCTAAAATTATCATCAATCCAAAGAAAAAAGGTACAGCTAAAGAAAGCTCAAGAAAAATAAATCGATTAACATTAATCCCCACTCCTTTATCGGCATTTTGCCATGCTAACGGGAATGTACATAACCCTGATATTAATCCGATGCCTATTAGACGAAATAATTTAAGACGATTTTTTAGTTGTATATCACACTCTTGTTTTCGCTGATACTGCACATATTTCCAACAAAGATAAATAAGTCCTAATACAGAGCCTAAGTGCTGTAATAGTTTATAAATAGCCAGTTCTTGGCTATCGGTCATTCCCTGCAGTAATTGAGTTTGTAGGATAGAAAAAATTCTGACAGCAGTGCCTGTTTCATGAGTGAAAGGATCCCATACAATATGAGTCACAGCACCGAGATACAGAGAAATAACAAATAGACTTAAATCACGCCAATTTAACCTTATTGAGTTATCTAGTGGAATGGGTGACACGGTTTTTAGTGGATTTCTTAGCCAATAATTAAAGATAAAAACTAAAAGACAAAAAGGAAACGCAGTATAGAACCACCCCACTAAATTATGTGCTGTGGTGGCTGATTGATATAAACCAAAAGAGTAGAGTAAGTCAGGTGAAGTGCTTCCTACCACTAATGCAGGCAAGTTAAGGTACTTGCCAATCCGAGACTGTTTTAAAGGGAAAACGACGGCAGGATGTGAAAAAGTCCACGGCATAGCATTATCTCAATAAATAAAAGTGAATAGAAAATTGTCTTGACTCTTATGTGGAAGCAATCCTAGTAACATAATGAAAAATATACAAAACAGGTAGCCATACTTAAACTACCTGTTCAATATATTGGTATGATTGGGGATTTATTTAACGACTTCACCACTATCAACAACGGTTTGGCGTACTTTATTCGCGAAATTTTGCGCTTCACTGATAATCGCTTGTTCATCTACGGTTAACAGTTGGCGATCTTCCATCAAAATTTTACCATCTACAATGGTATGACGAACATTACTTCCATTCGCACCATAAACTAATGCTGCATATGGGCTATACATAGGCACCATATTAGGTGCTTTAGTATCAACAACAATAATATCAGCAAGTTTTCCCGATTCTAAAGAGCCTAATTTATCTTCCATATGTAATGCCTTGGCTGAGCCTATTGTTGCCATTTCAACGACGGTTAATGGTGGCATTGCGGCGCGATCTTTATTCTCTAATTTATGAATTTTGCCTACTAAATTTAACTCATTCATCGTTGTGAGTGTATTGCTCGACATTGGACCGTCAGTCCCTAAACCAACACGAACACCTTTCTCTAGCATGGCAACAACGGGCGAAACACCTTTGGCTGATTTGGTATTAGCACTAATATTATGAGCCACACCTACATCATATTTCTTTAATAAATCAATATCTTGCTCATCAACCATAATCGCATGAGCGGCAATGACTTTATTATTTAAAGCGCCAATATCTGCCATATATTGAACTGGGCTTTTACCATCGGTTCGTTTTGCAATTTCTTCTTTCTCTCTATCGGTTTCTGCTAAATGGATCATCACAGGGGCATCAAGTTCTACCGAGAGTTTAGCAATTTTTTGCAGGTTCTCTGTGGTATTAGTATAAGGTGCATGAGGCGCAAAGGCAGGAATAATGCGCGGGTGATCTTTATATTCATTAATAAAATTGACAGCATATTGAATGCCTTCTTCAGGAGTTTGTGCATCAGCCACCGGAAAATTAATCACTGATTCACCTAAGATGGCTCTATTTCCCATCTTATCAACCGTTTTAGCGACTTCATCTTCAAAATAATACATATCAACATAGGTAGTTACTCCCCCTTTTACCATTTCAACATTGGCGAGGTTTGCTCCCACGCGAACCATATCGCGAGACACCATTTTATTTTCTAAAGGGAAAATATAACGATGTAATCGGTCTGGCACGTCATCGGCTAAAGAGCGAAAAACCGTCATTGATGCATGTGTATGGGTATTAATTAATCCTGGCATCACGATATCACCATCCACATCTAACACTTTGTTGGCTTGGTATTCTTGTGTTAACTCAGGCCCCCCAACGGCGATAATTTTATTTTCTTTTACAACAACCGTTCCTTGTTCGATAACCTGATTTTGTGCGTCCATTGTTAACACTGTGCCATCGACAATCATTAAATCAGCCTGTTTGGCTGCGTGACTAGTAAAAGAAACCGCCATAACAGCGAGTGCAAGCATTGATTTAGTAAATGACATAACTACCTCTCGGATGGTAAGAATATTCAAAAGTTTATTATTTTATTGATAATTTATTATTTTTTACGTTTTTGCTGTAGTAACCATTTATCCAACTCATTAGCAAAAAGTTGTCGGTCGCGCTGTGATAAACTTGCCGGTCCTCCTGTTTGAATGCCACTTGCTCTCATCGTATCCATAAAATCACGAATATTTAATCGTTCGCGGATGGTTGACTCTGTATAACGTTCACCTCGAGGATTGAGTGCAATAGCCCCTTTTTCGATCACTTCTGCCGCTAAAGGAATATCGGCCGTGATCACCAAATCATCTTGGTTTACACGTTGTACAATTTCATTATCAGCCACATCAAAACCTGCAGAAACCTGCAATGTGCGCAAATAAGGCGATGCGGGTATACTTAATCGCTGATTTGCCACAAAAGTGATCACCACTTTTTCTCTGTCTGCTGCCCGATAAAGTATCTCTTTAATAACTTTAGGACAGGCATCAGCATCAACCCATATCGGCATAGTAACTCTCTTTGATTGTTTCTTTGTGAAAATTAATCCTATTAAAATAACACATTCCCACTCATATCGTTATTTAAAGCAGGTAAATCACATAGTCTTTTTGAGTTAAGTGTTAAGTGATTAACGCGTAAAAGTGCATGATATCGTAAAATAAGTCATCGGCTAACCTTACTCTACTGTCTTAATGGGGTAAGTTTATGGCATAATGCCGCCCCATTATCTTTATCATTCACTAATCATGAGTATTCGTCTTGTTAATAAGTAATAATATCACTATGCAGTTTGGTTCGAAGCCACTGTTTGAAAACATTTCTGTTAAGTTTGGTGGCGGTAATCGCTATGGTTTAATCGGTGCTAACGGCAGCGGTAAATCCACCTTTATGAAAATTCTCGGTGGTGATCTCGCGCCTACTAGCGGTAACGTATTCCTTGATCCTAATGAGCGCTTGGGTAAGCTAAAACAAGATCAATTTGCTTATGAAGAGTTTACCGTGCTTGATACGGTAATTATGGGGCACGCTGAGTTATGGGAAATTAAACAAGAGCGTGAACGTATTTATAGCTTACCGGAAATGAGCGAAGAAGAGGGTTTGCGCGTTGCCGATCTTGAAGTGAAATTTGGTGAAATGGACGGTTACACTGTTGAGTCTCGTGCCGGTGAATTATTATTAAACGTTGGTATTCCACTTGAGCAACATAATGGCCCAATGAGTGAAGTGGCGCCAGGATGGAAACTACGTGTGCTCCTTGCACAAGCCCTATTCGCTGATCCTGACATCTTATTACTTGATGAACCGACGAATAACTTAGATATTGATACGATCCGCTGGCTAGAACAAACATTAAATGAACGTAATAGCACTATGATCATCATTTCCCATGACCGCCATTTTTTAAATATGGTGTGTACTCATATGGCCGATCTTGATTATGGTGGACTAACGGTTCATCCAGGTAATTATGATGAATATATGTTAGCGGCAACACAAGCGCGTGAACGTTTACTCGCTGATAATGCAAAGAAAAAAGCACAAATTAGTGAATTACAATCCTTCGTTAGCCGCTTTAGTGCTAATGCATCAAAATCTCGTCAAGCTACTTCGCGTGCAAAACAAATTGAAAAAATTCAATTAACCGAAGTCAAAGCTTCCAGCCGACAAAATCCCTTTATTCGTTTTGAGCAAGAGAAGAAATTATTTCGTAATGCTTTAGAAGTAGAGAATATTGCTAAAGGTTATGAAGCTAATGCGCCTTTATTTAAAGACGTAAATATGATGCTGGAAGTGGGCGAAAAAGTGGCGATTTTAGGCACCAATGGTGTGGGTAAATCAACCATGATCAAAACATTAGTGGGTGAATTAACGCCTGATAATGGACGCGTTAAATGGTCTGAAAATGCCACTATAGGTTATTATGCACAAGATCATGCTACTGATTTTGAAGTTGATATGACCGTTTTCGATTGGATGAGTTTATGGATGAAGCCAGAAGACGATGAACAGTCGGTGCGTAGTGTATTAGGTCGCCTTCTTTTCTCACAAGATGATATTAAAAAATCAGTCAAAGTATTATCTGGTGGTGAAAAAGGCAGAATGCTGTTTGGTAAATTGATGATGCAAAAACCAAACGTTCTGATTATGGATGAACCTACCAACCACTTAGATATGGAATCTATTGAGTCACTGAATATGGCGTTAGAACTCTATCAAGGGACGTTAATTTTTGTTTCTCACGATCGTGAATTTGTCAGCTCACTGGCTAACCGCATTATTGAAATTACGCCTGAAAAAGTGACTAATTTCCAAGGCACTTATGATGAGTTCTTGGCTAAGAAAGGGATTGATGGTTAGTACCTCCCCTTATTTATTAATATAAAAAATAAAAGGCTTGGTGTTATTTTACGTTCCAAGCCTTTATTTTATTTAAAGATAGAGTTATAGCTGTAGCTATTGTCACTTAATTCATTGTAATTATGGGCGTTTGTTATTGGCGGAAGGAGATATACTCACTTGGTACTATATTATTTATATAAATATTATTTATAGTCTCATCAGTAACATTGAATTCAAGTGTTCTAATAATTGGATAGTTATAATCAATAATAGCTTTCCTTAATGATTCACTGGCTTTTTCTTTTTTGTTTTCATCTTTAAATAAAGTTTCCATTCCATGTTCTATAAATCCTTCTATTATATCTACATGAGGATTGTAGAATGACAATAATTCGATTTTAATTAAATTCAAAAACTCTTCTGAATTTTTATCTTTTATATTTAAAGCAACACTATTCATCAAAAGTTTTATTTGAATATTTTTTCTATATTCTATATCAATATGCTGTATTATATTCATAAGTCTTTGTAATTTACAACGATCTTCAATTTTATCGTCTACACTAACTCTAGAATTATTTTTATTTATATTATATAAACGAATAAAATCTGTTATACCATCAAAATAACGCTCTACGTTAAAATAATTATTTGGTAGTAAGTCATTTTTTATTTTGGATAAATAGAAATTGTATTGATTAATATCATAATTGGCTTCAATAGGAATTTCATGCAGTCTTCTTCTTATATAACTTCTTATATTTCCTATGTCTTTTTCTATGCTTGGGTTTTTATTATGAACCCGATCCATCATGTCTTTAATTAAATTATCTAATGATACCTCACCATTATAAACGTTTTTTATAACAAATTTCATTTTTAAATCATAACCATCTTTTAAATATAAATGAAAATTATCTTTATATTGCGCCCCTGTCATAGAATATAATTCTGCAAAGCAATTAACCTTATCAAATATTGAATTTTTAGGATTGAAATAGGTATGATAAAGTAAATTAAGCACATGTTCTTTTTGACCATGATTAAACCAATCTTTTATTTTTTCCCAAATAGACATTACATCTCTAGCTTTAGATGCGTGTGATAATTTGTTTATTTGCGAAGTTGATACATTCACTCCACCAATTGTTAATTTACTCATATAACACCTTAATGATAATTACATATTAATTGAAATGCTTCTCTTTATTTATATTAGAAAAATATTTTATTTTATCTTTTAATTACATCATTATATTAAAAATATAGGTAATATTAATTTCATGTGGCATTTAAATATATAAAGATTAATACATGTTTTTTTGTTTGAAATTTAACATTCTGTTGTTGTATGTTACCAACCACGAGTCAATCATAATCCCCTTTCATTTTTGATGAAATTATCATGCTGCTCTTTTGAAGTCCTACCTTATGGTTATGTTGCTAAGAAACAGACAACCGTATAAAAGTGATGCAACAATATTAGAAACACCACAAATGATTTCGGTTGTTAATCGCGCCCAATTTTCTTTTTTGTGACAATGTCACGCCTATTTTATATCTACAACCCGAATATTCATTATTTAATAGTCTGGTTAACCTAATAATTGTGTAAATTGTCGATATAATAGCGCACCTAATGTTTGTGATGTGTATTCCGTACTGTGTTCTAAATTATCAACGGCAGCATGCATACCATGATAAATAAGCGTGCAGGTTAATTCAGGCTGTAGGACTTGCCACGTTTTATTCTCTACTCCCCCCATTAATATCGTTTGTAACTGCTGTAGCGCTCTATTTTCATGAATATTACCGCTTTGATGAAAGACTTGATGAAAAAGCATATCGTGTAATTCTTGTTTTTCAACATAAGCAATAACGCTAGTTTCACACCACTGTTTTAATTTAGCGCGAAAATCTTGAATTTGGCAGCTTGCCATTATTCCCCTGTTTGTTATAGTCGAAAAACGTATTGAACGCCCGTTATTACCGCTATCGTTATTTAAAGATCGCTCGTTTTTCCAATATAACCTTTCCTCTTTTACTTTGGGATTTGCCACTTATAGTAATGTCTTTTTTATTGCTTTTTTCCTACAAAAAGCACAAGGCTGGAGTGCATTAGAAACAGGTTTAAGAATGGCTCCTGAGTTTATCGCCATGGCCCTTTTTTCTATGTTATTTGGACGGTTCTCTCGTTATATATCTGTCAGAAAATTAATGATCTTTGGTTTTTTGTTGATTGCAATATCTTCTTGTTTATTGGCAACATTAGCAACAAATAGCCCTTACGCAATAACAGGAAGCTATTTATTTATCTTAGGTGCAGGAATGGGATTAGCGACACCCGCAATCGGGGTTTTAGTGATGAAAAGTGTAGCACCGTCTCGCTCGGGCATGGCGTCTGCAACCATGAATGCATTAAGACAAACCGGTATGACAATGGGAATTGCGTTATTAGGTACATTAATGATACAGCAAGCAATTAATTATATGATGATACAAAGTCAAGCATTAGGAATAGTGGCAGAACCGATTAATATTATTACGTTAGTAACAGAAAATAAAACCGCTTCCCTAGATAATCAGTTGGTTGCCTTATTACCTGAAGCATTTAATTCAGGATTTGCCTATGCCATGCTAACCGCAGGACTTTCCTGTTTTATTACTCTGTTTATTATGCTTTTTCCTTGCAAAGAAAAACAAGGTGCACTTTCTCAGCAGATAGCGGATTAATTATTATAAACGCTGAGTTAAAAATGCAAGAAAATGTTCAATATTACGTGAAAGCGAACGACGACTTGCATATATCGCGACTAAACTAATTGATGCGGGCTGTTGAGGAAAAGAAATGGCTCGCAATTTGCCTGCCTTTATCGCATCAAGGCAACAATGTTCAGCTAAAATAGCAAAACCTAAACCTTTTAATACGGCGGCTTTGGCTAAGATAGCACTATTTACACGATAACAGCTATTAATTGTCACTTTTACAGGGTTCTGCTCTTTATCAATAAAGATCCACGGTTGCCCTTCTAATGCACTTAAACTGGAAATACAAGGTAATTGACTTAGTTGCTCAATATCTGTAGGGATACCCGTTTTTGCTAATAAGCTCTCTGAAGCGACAACAATACTACGCCACGACTTTATGAGACGTGAATGGTAGCTACTATCGGCTAATTGGCCACGATGAAATGTTAGAAGTAAATCAATATCATCTTCTATAACATTTCTTGGCATTAGCTGCGTATCACATTGAATGGTTAAGTTAGGATGAAGTGCGGCAAAATCCGCTAAAATATCGGCAAGTAACTCACTACCATATTCACTGGGTATCGTGAGTCTAAAGGTTCCTGTTAATGGGCCATCACTCGTTATATGTTCTACAACATTATCTAATTCATATAAGGTCTTTTTGGCTTGCTGATACAAGATTTTCCCTTGCTCAGTTAAACGCATTTTTCGCGTGGTTCTATCAATTAATCGACAGTTAAGTTGTTGTTCTAGCTGTTTTATTGCCCTACTGACATTAGATGTTGGCATAGAAAGCGATCGTGCAGCACTGGCAAACTGTGCTTGCTCTGCAACCGCAGAAAAAATACGTAATAAATTAAGGTCAATTGACATAAAAATACTGCCTATATGGGGAGTATTGAATATAGGCAGTGTAACATTGATTGCTCTCTCACTTGAAAAGAATTAACAATAACCATAGGACATTAATTTTTGATAACGTTTCTCAAGCAGTTCTTCTTTAGAATAACTATTCAATTCTGTTAAATCTGCGAGAAGCTGTTTTTTTACAAATTCAGCCGCTTGCTGGTAGTGGCGATGTGCGCCTCCCAATGGTTCAGGAATAATTGAGTCTATAATACCCAATGCCTGTAATTTAGGTGCCGTCATTCCCATGGTTTGGGCGGCAATAGGCGCTTTATCAGCATTTTTCCATAAAATAGAGGCACAGCCTTCGGGCGATATGGCAGCATAAGTACTATATTGCAACATATTTACTCGATCCCCCACACCTATTGCTAATGCACCACCAGAAAAACCTTCCCCTGTTATTGTACAAATTATCGGTGTTTTTAATCGGGACATTTCAAGAATATTTCGTGCTATGGCTTCTGATTGCCCCCGCTCTTCAGCGCCTACCCCCGGATAAGCACCCGCGGAGTCAATAAAAATAATCACTGGTAAATGGAAGCGTTCAGCCATTTTCATCAGGCGTAATGCTTTCCGATAACCTTCTGGTGATGGCATACCAAAGTTTCTTTTTACTTTCTCTTTAGTGTCTCGCCCTTTTTGTTGACCGATAATCATCACTGGTTTTCTATCTAAACGCGCTAACCCTGCAACAATCGCTTTATCATCAGCATAAGCACGATCGCCGGCCAACTCTTGGAAATCAGTAAAAATAGCTTTGATATAATCTAATGTATAAGGGCGCATAGGATGACGTGCTAACTGTACTATCTCCCAATCCCCTAAATCAGAAAATATAGAGCGTGTTAATGAAAGGCTTTTTTGGCGAAGTTTGGCGATTTCTTCGTCTATATCAACTGCCGTTGTTTCATCTTGAGACTGTTTAAATGCAAGTAATGCATCTATTTTCTCGTCTAATTCAACAATAGGCTTTTCAAATTCAAGATGAATAATAGACATAATTTGCCTCTTAGCTAAATCGGGTTATATCAAACTATCTAGTCTAGAGAAAACTAACTTATTGTTATAGAGATATTTTTGATAAACAGTGTTATCAAAAATGGGATAATAAAATAGGTAGTGGTTAAAAAAATTTATTTTCTAGCTTTTATCTCTATACAGTTATTTATAAGTTATGTATAAATATACAGTTGGACAGTTTTCACCAGAAAATCACCAAACACAACAATAATCCATTAATACAAATAATTAAAATGATAATATGTTCTCAAAAAAATCTCGTTCTACAACTGCACTACTCTTTTCATCACTTATTCTGACTATAGGAAGAGGTGCAACACTACCTTTTATGGCGATATACTTATCACGACAATATAAATTGCCTGTTGATGATATTGGTATCGCAATGTCTATTTCACTGACTACGGGGATAGTATTCAGCCTTGCCTTTGGTATGCTGGCAGATAAATTTGAAAAAAAACGTTATATGGTTTTTTCTATTATTACCTTTATTATCGCATTTGCTGCTATCCCAATGGTCAATAGTACTATTTTAGTGGTTATCTTTTTCTCAGTTATTAACTGTTCCTATTTAGTCTTTTCTACGGTATTGAAAGCTTATTTTTCTGAAACTCTATCAATATCAGCAAAGCCTAAAATATTTTCACTAAACTATACTTTTATTAATATGGGATGGACGGTTGGCCCACCTATTGGCACATTATTATTAATGTATGGTACCCAATTACCTTTTTGGTTAGCGGCAATATCCGCCAGTATTCCTTTATTTATGATCCAATGTTTTGTGCAACGTTCAGTGGTAGAGCATTCCACAGAAGAAAATAGTGTAAAGTGGGATCCGAAAATAATGCTAAAAGATAAGGCATTAGGCTGGTTTGTGCTTTCAACTTTTTTTGGCACATTAACTTTTGGTACATTTGCTTCGTGTATTTCGCAATACCTTTTAGTTGTTTATGATGCTAAGTTGGCTGAATCTGCTATTGCGGTGATCCTCCCCGTCAATGCGGCCATTGTCGTCTCATTACAATATATCGTCGGTAAACAAGTGGTTGCTGAAAGACTACGTAAATTAATGACCTTAGGTACACTCTTTTTTATCTTAGGATTAGCGGGCTTTATGCTGGCGGGTGATAATTTAATTTTCTGGGCAATTGCGATAGCAATATTTACCTTTGGTGAACTAATTTATGCACCTGGTGAGTATATGATGATCGATAACATTGCGCCGTTAGGAATGAAAGCAAGTTATTTTTCTGCACAATCTTTAGGTTGGTTAGGTGCTGCATTAAATCCACTTGCTAGTGGTTATATCCTGACAACCTTGCCCCCTATTTCGTTATTCGCTATTTTAATGGGGATCGCAGTACTAGCTTGGCTTTGTATGTTGCAAGGTATGAACTATAGTGAAAAAAGAATAGCTGCTTAATATATTTTATTGCCGTTGATATTGTTGGCGATATCCAGATAAGGAACAATCAGTCTCGCGCTTAAAATAACGGCATAGATATGAGGGATCGTCAAAATGGAGTTTTATGGCGATCTCATTTACTGATAGCGTAGTGTGCGTCAATAACGCTTTTATTTTAAGAATTACTTGTCTATTAATCAGCGTCTTAGGAACATCATTAAAATATTGTTTAGTGAGCTGTGATAGATAAAACGGTGTAATGCTAAGGCGATTAGCATAATAGGCAACGTCTCTGTGCTGGTGGCTATGTTTTATAACTAACTCCCAAAATTGCCAACATAAGTGCTCTTTACGGCTGAATTCTTTTTTAGATAAGGAATAATGAGATGGTATTAATTCTGTTATCGCAAAAAAAAGATTTTGTAACTGCCCTCTCAACATTAACTTTCTATGATCAGTATAACTTTTATCTATATATTTTAATTGTTCCACCCAATTGTTTATGGCGTTTAAGTGGGTCGTTGAAGGGCGACAAATGGGGTTTTCATGCAAAAATGTAAACAAACTATTTGAAAGTGCATAAGCGATCTCAGAGGCAAAAGATTTCTTAAGAAAACAATAAAAAATACGAAAATTAGCTGATTTACGTTGCAATGTGACCATTCTATCATCACCGAGTATCACTATATCATTCGCTTTAATGGTTTTTGTTTGAAAATCTATATTAATAACAGCCCTGCCATCTAAACAAATAATAACCACAACATATGATAATGCTAATGGATAGCCTAATTCATTATGCATATCGCTTTCACCAATAACGGCATACTCCGAAGGGATATTTAACTTTAATAATGATTGACTAAACATAAATTATTCACTCTATTGCATATTGCTACTGTTTTTATTTTTAATGATCTCAATGTTAATCACAAGAGCATTAATGGATTTAGTTGTCAAAAGTACCGATAACACCTTAATTAATCCATTCAATTTTATATTGGCTCTCTTTAAAATACGCTCATCCTAACATAACGAAACATACGTTATAAAAGAGCTAAATTGTATGAAAAAATTACAAACAGAACGATTATTATTATCCATGGCGAATATCAGATGCTGAGAGCCTCTATTATTATGCGAGGGATAAGCGAGTAGGCCCTATCGCAGGCTGGCCAGCACATAAAAGTGTTGCTGAAAGTACCGAAATTATCCAGACTATATTTATGCGTGATGAAGTTTATGCTGTCACATTGCTCGATGATGATAAAGCGATTGGTTTAATTGGCTTATCTTTTTGCCATGAAAGCAATTTCCCTATAGGGGATAATGATGCCGAAATTTCTTATTGGATTGGTACTCCTTTTTGGGGGAAAGGACTTATTCCTGAGGCGATGAAAGCGCTTATTTGTCATAGCTTTGAGACTCTACAATTAGATAATCTATGGTGTGGCTATTTTGCAGACAATGTAAACTCGAAACGAGTACAAGAAAAGTGTGGATTTAAATATCATCACATAATTAAAGATCAGTATGTGGAGTATTTAGACGAAATAAGAACAGAAGTTATTTGTCGTTTAACCAAAAGTGAATGGCAAAAACAACAGTAAAAAACAACGGATTATAAATCTTATAATCCGTTGTTTTGCTATTGTTTATCCATTAAACATGATCTAATGCTTGAGATAAATCAGCAATAAGATCATAAGGATTTTCAATACCAATAGATAAACGAATGGTTGTTTCTTGAATACCTATATTGTGGCGTAATTCCATAGGAACACCTGAATGTGTGGTAGAGCCAGGATGACATGCCAATGACTCGGTTCCTCCCAAACTCACCGCTAATTTAAATATTTTCATCGCATTGAGAAAACGAAAAGCTTCTGCTTCACCACCAACAATATCAAAGGAGAATGTTGATCCCGCGCCTGTGCATTGTCTAGCAAATACTTGACCTTCAATACTATTTTCATCTACAAAAGGTAAATAGTGGATCACTTTCACTTTTTCATGGTCACGTAGAAATTGTGCAACTAATAGCGCATTTTGATTGGCTTTTTCCATGCGAATTTGCAATGTTTCTAAAGAGCGGCCTAACATCCAGCAAGAATGCGCATCAAGTTGTGTCCCTATTGCACCTCTTAATAGGCGAACTTGATTAATAAGCTCGCGTGATCCCATTGCAGCACCGGCGACTAAATCAGAATGTCCACCCACATATTTTGTTAATGAATAGAGTGAAATATCAGCGCCTTGCTCTATAGGATGTTGATAAACAGGTCCTAATAAGGTGTTATCGCAAATAATAATAGGTCGATAGCCTTGGCTTGTTTCTAATTTATCCGCAACGATTTTTAACGCTTGAATATCAACCAGTGAATTAGTTGGATTGGCGGGAGTTTCGGCAAATATCACCGCAACTCTCCCTTTTTGGCTAGCCATTTCAGCTTGCGATTGGATATGTGCTAAATTTAAACCATCTGTAAATGGTGTTGCTTGAATACCGAACTTAGCGAATGTTTTGGCTATTAATGTTTCTGTTCCACCATAAAGTGGTTGAGAATGTAAAATAACATCGCCAGGTTGTGTAAAAGCCATTAATGTCGTTGTAATAGCTGACATTCCCGATGAAAAGAGGACACATGATGCTGTGTTTTCATAAACGGCTAATCTATCCTCAACGATCTCACTATTAGGTTGGTTAAAACGAGAATAGACTAAACCCGCTTTTTCTCCTTCTGGAAGGGGTTTTCTTCCACTTACCGTATCAAAAAAATTTTTCCCTTCTTCTGCACTTTTAAAAATAAATGTCGATGTTAAAAATACAGGAGGTTTGACGGAGCCTTCTGATAACAATGGATCGTATCCATAGCTCATCATTAACGTTTCTGGAGATAATTGATGTTCGCCAATATATTGTTTTTTCAGTTGAGAACTAGACATTTTTTATTTCTACTATTTATGAATTATAAAGTTTCTATCATCATACATGGGAGTTTCAACTTCATGAAATATCAAGGCATTAGGATTATCAATAATGTCTTCAACGGAAGGTAAAAAACCAACTCCCTCTTTTAAAGAAATGAGGTGATTTTCTGCAAGTAATAATAAAGCTCGCCCTTTCATACTTGCTTCATTAGGAATGGCAACCACATCACCATATTCGAGTTCGCTAATATCGCTTATTTTCTTTGAATACGCGGCTAACGGGAAAATGTACGTTTTGCTGGCAATATGAAATTTGTAATTGTGGGCTTTTATCTCTGATTGTAAATAAGGAATAGATTGAAATACATTTACGTCTACTTCTCTATTTTCTAGGGCTTTATTAGGACGTTCATAGTCGTTAAATGCAATAACTTCAACATTTAATCCTTCGGTAAGTTTAGCTAAACGGATCACTTCATCCCAAATGACTTGGTCTGGTCCAGTATTGATTGCTACTTTGACGACATCTGTATCTTCTTGCGAACAAGAGACAGAAAATAAGCTTATTGAGGCTAGAAGCAAACCTGTAATAATTTCCTTCATAACTCCCTCTTAAAAACGGAACATGACAAACACAAAATTATCAGCATATTGATGATTAAGAAATATCCTAAGTGTAGATTAATAACAAGGAATGCTAAATGATACAAGTGATCGTACTATATAAAGAGAGGTATATGAGAGGGAATAAGGTAATTGGTTGATATTAAAAAGAAAAATAATTCAATAAAGTCAACGTATTTACAACCTATGCGTGTATCAATCTCGAATTAATTTATTTATGCAGGGATCAACAAAAGCATCATCAACATTAAGATAAGTAGAATTGGTTACGCAATATGCAGAAAATGCCCATTTATATTGTTTATCTTGTTTCGTGATAGTGTAACTTGAAAAACGTATAGGTGTTGATTGTAACATATCATTACCTATTTTCTCACCGCTCACTAAGATCACTTGATTTTTTTTCTCTATAAATTTGAAATTAGAGATTTTAATATCGCTGTTTTCAGCTTTATTATCAAATAAGCTAAGAGCATTATCATAAATTGAAGGTACAATATAAACTTGTTCATCTGCATCTTTTATATAAACCGTGACCATATTAATTGATGATGCATCATTTAATATACGCTTAGATTTAACGACTATATCTTTTACACCATCACCGTTAAAATCAATCAAATTAATACCGTATGTTAGTTTTATATCTGCAGAAATAGCAATAGTGGATAAGGATGTAAGCAATACTGCTGCGCCTAATTTCGTCATTATATTCATATCATATCTTCTATTTTTAATTGCTACTTTATAATTTAGAGTACTTTACAGGCGGGATTAGTCAAGTTATTTAATGTTTCAAAATAATACAAAAATAATAATTTTATATAACTAAAAACGATAGATTTTGATAAAAAACAATACTTTTAAAATGAGTAGCCTATTTTCAAGATGAAAAGTACTTTAGTCTTAATATAAGGCAATATAGTTTTTCAGATCATTAATTCTTTCTATGGTTTTATCTTTTAAGCAGCTACTGTAAACCATTGGAGCCAAACTGCCACCTTGGTAATAGTCTGCCTCATATTGACATGAGAGGTCACGAAATGTCATCCAAACTGACTGTGCATGCTGTAACTGTTGTTGTCGTTTAGTTTCTAATTTCGCATAATATTGTTGATAAATTTGTGACAGCTCTTCATCTTTTTGTTGAAAATCTTGGTATGCACATTGGTTAATTTCTGTTTGTGTTTCCGCATTACGACAATCAAAATTATCCGCTTGTAAATGTATTGACCAAAATAAGATCCCCCCTGATATTGCACTTACAAAAATAACTTTTTTCATCATACCATCCATTGTTACCTGAAAAATAATTGAATAATGCTAACATTATTATAATAAGAAAGGCTATATCATTAAATTATATCTATTAATTTTTATTTTAATCAGGCGAAAATAGCCACAAATAGGTCTATTTATTACTATCATATTTGGAGGGTTCATTTTTTGAATATAAATAATTTAAAATATTTAAGCTAAAAAGAACACTTATAGCTTTTTAACTAAATATTATTATATTTTATTTAGAATATGTGGTTAATCTATTCAATAATATTAGCAATTTCCAATAAGTTATTATCTGGATCACGTAAGTAAACTGACATAATAGGCCCTGTAGCCCCTGTTCTTGGTACAGGACCCTCTTCTATATTGATACCCTGCTGGTTTATATGCTCTATCACGTCTAACAATGGAGTTTCAGTAATAAAACATAAATCCGCAGAGCCTGCCGTTGGTTTAGCAGCTTTAGGCAAAAACTCTTTTCCTAGCTGATGAAGATTGATTTTTTGATGACCAAAAGCAAGGGCTTTACGCCCTTGTTTAAAGGTAATTATCTCAAAACCCAATACATTATGATAAAAATGACAACTTACCTCGATATCAGCCACTGTTAATACTAAATGATCAAGGTGTGTAATTTTCATCTGAACCTCACTTCGCTATTAGAGTATTATTGTGATTAAAGCTCACACTTAGTTTTTAATACGGCTGTTTTTTTATGATGTTCTAGCGCTAATTCAATTAATTTCGTGATGAGTGATTGATAATCTAATCCCGTACTTTGCCACAGTTTAGGATACATACTGATATTAGTGAAACCTGGTAATGTATTAATTTCGTTGATAATAACTTGATTATCTTCGGTTAAAAATACATCAACACGCGACATACCTAAACAGTTTAAAACTTGGTAAGCTTTCAATGCCGTTTGGCGAATATGTAAGCTAATCGCATTATCTAAATCAGCAGGTACTACTACTTTTGCACCATCATCATCAATGTATTTTGTGTTATAAGCATAAAAAGCATCATTTAACACAATTTCACCACAAGGGCTAACTTCAGGCTCTTCATTACCTAAAACGGCACACTCTATTTCACGGCCAACAATAGCACTTTCGATAATCACTTTAAGGTCGTATTCAAATGCCATGGATAAGGCAGCATTAAACTCGGCTTCATTATTGACTTTGCTGATACCAACAGAAGAACCTAAATTTGCTGGTTTAATAAATAAAGGGAGCCCTAATTGTTCAACAACTTCATTATAGGAAATATCATTTAATTGGTGAGCCATCAGTGTAATAAATGGTGCAACCGCTAATCCTGCATCATCCAGTAAGCGCTTAGTGATATCTTTATCCATACATGCTGCAGAACTCATGATATTAGGGCCTACATATGGCATATCAATCATATGTAATAGTCCTTGTAAGGTGCCATCTTCACCATAAGCACCATGCACAATAGGAAATACCACATCAATTTGTGCAAGAGGTTGCCCATCAGTTAAAGAGATAAATTGCTGACGGGTACTGCCAGGAATAATAGCCACTGGACGCAAAGGTTGGCTTAATGAGATAGTTGAGGGGTTATCGCTATTAATTAAATAATTGTCTTCAGCATATTCATGCCATTGCCCTTGTTCATTAATCCCAATTAAACAAAGGTCGAATTTCGTTCGATCTAATTCATTGATAATATTTTTTGCTGATTGTAATGAAACTTGGTGCTCGGTTGATTTTCCACCAAAAATAATAGCGACTCTTAATTTACTCATTTTCTAACCTTTTATAGGACAGCTATAGCGAATAAATAGCAATATATCATGATAAAAACACGCAATGTAGGGAGATAGTTCTTATCTAGGAAAATTTACGATAAAATGATGAAATTCTATGATTTAGTGTGCAAAAAATAGCTATTTTTGATATTAATTCAGCAACGCCTATTCCCTCCTCTTTCACACAAAAAGACACGGTTTCTCATCATTACATTCTTGCAATCAAGAAACCTGTCTTGCTAAACTCACTTTACCGATTAACTGATAAATTTTAAAAGGAGGCTAATTATGTTGTTGTGTGATCTTGTTGAATACTCACACTTCTTTGGTAATCGCCATAGCTCAGGCTTTCACAGTTCTTTACTGCGTTAACCTGCCTGAGCGACGTTAACTATTACCTCTCCTCAGCTTACTGGGTTATCGCGTGATATTACCCAAAGCATTTTTATGCTTAAAAAATGAGTAAGCTATGAGCACATTATTATCTACACAAAATCTCTCTTTTCATAATAATCACGGTATATTGCTGAGTAATATTTCTTTGGCACTCACTAAATGTGAGAAAATTGGTTTAATTGGCTACAACGGTTGTGGAAAAAGTACCCTATTAAAACTTTTATCACACCAATTAATACCAACAGATGGCTCTATTACTATCGCCAATCAAGTCATTATGGCTTATGTCGAACAACAGTTACCAAGTGAGCTACAGTCAATGCGTCTCATTGATGCGGTTCTTCATAAATTACCTGAAGAGCTACGCATATCTGAAAGTTGGCGCAGTGAATTATTATTAAGTGAAATGGGATTTAAAACCAATGAAATCAATCTATTAGTCTCACAATTAAGTGGTGGTCAACATACTCGTTTATTACTTGCGAGAGCATTGATTTTACAACCAGACTTACTGCTATTAGATGAGCCAAGTAACCACTTAGATCTACCGACTATCTTGTGGTTAGAAACATTTTTAACACAGTGGCGAGGAAGTTTTATTCTTGTTTCACATGACAATAGGTTGTTAGATAAAGTGACCAATTGTACGTGGATCATTCGTGATAAAACCCTATCTGTTTTTCGCTTGCCCTGCTCTCAGGCAAGACAAGAGCAAGAAGCACAAAATATCAGTGCGCAACATCGTTGTGATGCACAACAAAAAGAGATAGATCGTATTGCACAAAGTGCGAAGCAATTGGCCATCTGGGGAAAAGTGTATGATAACGAAAGTTTGTCACGTAAAGCCAAACAAATGGAAAAACAAATTGTTCGTTTAAAAGACGAACAATTCGATGTAACAGAAGGCAATCAATGGACGTTACAGTTATCAGGAACAATATTACGGGCAGATAGATTGCTTGAGCTGCATCAGCTTTCAGTGATCCCTGCGCCAGATGCACCGATTTTATATACCATCGATAATCAACGGATCAAAAGTGGTGATCGAGTCGCTATTGTTGGTGCTAATGGGACAGGTAAGTCATCATTATTAAAAATGATTTGGTCATCATTTCATGGTTCAACCACATCAACAGAAAATGTGATCAGGCTACATCCCAGAGTTGAGTTAGGTTATTACGATCAAAGTCTCGCACAACTTAATGATAATGATACCCTTGCCGATGCACTAAAGCCCTTTGCACCGCTATTAGATGAGCAAAGGAAAATGGCATTAATAAATGCAGGTTTTGTTTATTCTCGCCATAATCAGCAAGTAAAGTCATTAAGTGGTGGTGAACGAGCTCGTTTACTTTTTATTGGTCTCAGTTTGGCAAAATATTCATTATTAATGCTAGATGAACCAACAAACCATCTTGATATGGAAGGTAAACAGGCATTAGCTGAGCAAATTCAACAATTTTCAGGGGGAATTTTACTCGTCAGCCATGATAGAGAATTGATAGAGAAAAGCTGTAATCGTTTTTGGTATATTCACAATGGTATTCTTAGCGAACATCATGATATTGAAACAATTTATCAGCTTATTTCTCAACAAGATATGTCATCGGTCTCTAATGAGCAAAATGGCCATCATGCTCCATCTGTTGAAATAGTAAAACATCATAATGAAGATGAATTGCTAATGAAATTGATAGCACTTGAAGATAAATTGAATGCTGATTTAGCAAGAAAATCTGCTCATCAAAAGCCTATGTTACAGGCTCAATGGCAAGCAGAAATAGAGATCTTAAAGCAGCAACTTGATTTAGCTTAATTTTTCTAACGATTAACCTATTGATTTTAAGTTATAATACAAAGCGGAGGACCCCCTCCGCTTTTATTGGTATTAACTAATAAGAGAGAACTACTTATTGTATTAATTTATATTCTATTAAATAAAGATTTTCCGTTGTAGGATAAATGTCTTTAATTAAGGCCTTTAAAGTAGGCAAACTCATACCCTCTTGTTGAGCATGAAATTCATTTATCTCATTAAAATTTAAGGGTGATACAGAAATAATTTGTAACTTTCCATAATAAGTGCCATGTTCATTAGATAATAAATCAACAATAGTGTTTGGTTTATAGTGGCTTTCTGCTTCATCCCTAATTGTGATCACTTTAATACCGGCTAAAATTGAAGGGATTAAACGCTCAAAAAACGTAATATCTGTTGGTACAATCGCTGTTGATGCCATTTTATTTCATCTGTTATAAATTGATATTATGTTTATTATAACGGTTAATCGCTCTTGCTAATAGTTAATCTATCATCCTGATGATGAAGGGATTTTTCTCTTTGTAATAATTTTTCTTTGCGCTCAATTCCCCAACGATATCCAGATATTTCACCATTTTGTCTGATAACTCGATGGCAAGGGATCGCTACTGCTAGTTTATTTGATGCACAGGCATTCGCCACTGCTCGATAAGATTTTGGCGAACCAATTTTTTGAGCAATTTCTTGATATGTCATGGTACAACCAAAAGGAATATCTAATAATGCCCGCCAAACTTTTTGTTGAAATACTGTTCCTTGAATATCAAGTGGTAATGCCAAAGGTTGTGTTGGCAGTTCAACAAAACCAATGACTTGGGCAACCAATTTTTCAAACTCTTGGTTTGCACCAATAAGTTCAGCTTGAGGAAATTGTTTTTGTAATTCATCTAATAAACACGCAGGATCATCGCCAAGTGTTATCGCACAAATGCCCTTTTCACTTTGAGCTACAAGGATATGGCCTAATGAGCAGATCCCTACAGCAAAAAAAATCACGATATTTTGTCCACCATTGCGCCAATGGGTTGGCGTCATGCCTAATATGGCTGTCGCATTTTCATAAAATCGGCTATTCGCATTAAAGCCTGATTGATATATCGCATCTGTAATTGTTTTATCGCCAGCTAATGCTTTCTTAATTAGCTTGTGCCGATAAGCATTCGCATACTCTTTAGGTGTAATTCCCATTATAGATTTAAATCGTCGATGGAAATAATATGGACTGGATTGAATATGTGCGGCGATGTCGGCAAGAGAAACATCACCTTGATTTTCTTCAATAAAACGGCAGGCTTGTTCAATAAGTTGATAATGTCTCTTTTCCATTTTAGTTCCTACATTTATGTATGCTGGATGAAGTCCATTATCAATAAACTTCTATTTAGATCACTCCGATTATTGCTCTTTAGTCTACGCTTTCTTTAGATAATGCCCATAAATAGAGTGAAGCCGTTGAACCATAAGGAGAATAACGTTTACGATAGCGTTCAAAGCGTGTTCTATCTAAGCTTTGATGGCGATATAAACGCATGATGCCACGCTGAATAGCTAAATCCCCCCAACTTAAAATATCAGGACGATTAAGTGATGAAATTAATAACATTTCAGCTGTCCAAATACCAATACCTTTTAATTTTATTAGGGTATTGATCACCGCTTTATCAGACATAGCGGGGATTTGGTCTAAATCTAACGTATGATTTATAACGGAGTCAGCGATACCTTTAATATAGCCGGCTTTGCGCATTGTCATACCACATTGCTGAATATCTTGCACTGATAAACTAGCAATATGTACAGGAGTATAATTACCATCACATAGGGTAAGTAAGCGTTGGTGAACCGTGGTGGCAGCCGCAACAGAAATTTGCTGTTCAATAATATTTTTAATTAATGCGGTAAATAAATCAGGAGTAAGTGGACGTTTAATTTCCCCTATTCTTTCCATCACCGCGGCTAGACGCTTATCTTTTTGTTTTAAAAAAGAGATCTCTTTTTCACCATACTGAAAATACATAAAATCACGCTACTAATTAAGGTATTTATATAAAACAGTATAGCGTGCGCTTCCCCCTGTTATGCACTCTGTTTCTTGCTCTTTTTAGCAAATGTTAATATAAAAAGAGCAAACTATATGATTAATATAATGTTTTTATAATACGTTCAGGCAATTGTGCATCATATTTATCACCATCAAATTGTTGATGAGAAATGGATTTCAATATTTGTCCCGGAGCTGGAATAGTTGATTTATCAGCTAAATATTTGTTTTCCCACAAACCTGAACGAATAAGTGCTCTACCACATTGGAAAAATACACGCTCAACATGGATGCGCAAGACTGAGCGAGGTAGTGCATTGTTATATTTAAAGCGTGCGAGTGTTTCTTCATCTATTAAAATTTCCGCATGACCATTAATTCGTAATGTTTCATTAATGCCGGGGACTAGCACTAATAAAGCAATCGCGGGATTAATTAACAAATTGCGCATACTATCAATGCGGTTATTACCACGTCTATCGGGTAATAATAAAGTATGATCGTCTTCAATATGAATAAAACCAGGCTCATCGCCACGAGGAGAAACATCCATACCATCAGCACTATAAGTGGCTAATGCAACAAATGGTGTAGCTTCAATATAAGGGCGATAAAGGGGATGAATAAAATCCACTTCTTTTAAGACCGATGGTTCGGCAGGTTGACCATAAATCTCTTCCAGTGTTTTCAGATCTTTTACAATGATATTTTTCATAAGGTGGCCTTGTTATCATTTAGCTCATTCTCATCATATACAAATTTCGTATAAAAAAAAGGTCACCATAAATGTGACCTTTTCATTCAATCTTATCAATCTGTTAAGCCGTTAAAGCAAGTTTGGCACCAAATAATAAGAACACAGCACCAATGCAACTATTCGATAATGATGCTAATCGTTTGTTATGCTTAACCTTATTAGTAATAGCAACGCCACCAAAAATAAGTACAGATAAGTAAAGCATGCTACATATTTCTAATATTACACCTAATACAAAAAAGGGAACCCCTGCATTTTCATATTTAGGATCAATAAATTGAATAAAAAATGACACATAAAAGATGATCATTTTTGGATTTAACAAACTTAAGAAAAGCGCTTTGATATATAAGCCGTTTTTCGCTTTTACAACCTCTACTGCAACCTGTTCCGGCTGCTCTTTTTTCTTATGGAATGTCGCATAGAGTGTTTTTAAACCTAAATAGGTTAAATAAAGTGCACCGGCATACTTGATCACAATAAAGAAAACGGGTGAAGTTTTGACTAATGAAGCAACCCCCAAAAATGCCAAAAAGATTAATAATGCATCACCCGTAAAAACACCAAGAGCGGCTTTATACCCCCCTTTCACGCCATGCTTCGCACTCGAAGTTAGGACGAAAATTGAATTTGGACCTGGTACTAGTGTAATAAAAATAACGCCTAAAAGGTATGTCCAAATATTTGAAATACCAATACTTTCTAACATATGACGCCTTTTTTAAAAAAATAATATGCTGTATATGTGGGCTATCATATCGATATTAATTTTTTTGTAAAACAATAAACTTATATTTAACGATAAATAAGTAAATTAAACTGGTTTTATGGCTTAAATATAGTCTAATAATTCATTTTTTCATTTACATTTGGATTATATGACTGGTTTGAATGCGGGTAATAGTATGGTGCTGAAATTGCTTTTTTTATATAGATAAAATTCTTAATAAAACATTTTAATAAGAATTATTGGCTGGGTTTTTGGTTATTTATGGGGAGAACAACCTATTGTATCGTTAATGTTATAGTCTATTTATCTCTTTGTGATGAGAATCACTGTTATAAGTCATTTTTTATATAGAAATAACCATATATCTTTATGAAAAATAATTATTTTTTATAAATTTTGCATTTTTTAGCACATAAAGTGAGTATAATATTCACAAGGATTTACCAAAGTGATTATTCTTTAGTAGATCTATCCCTATTGTAGATTACCGATAACGTAATCTTACACATATTACATTGAAATTAGTGATATACATCACCCTGAGCAAATGCTAAGCCACTAAGATGACTTTTTATGGTAACTTTAGTGATACCGGAAAACGTATGATAAAAAGGCTATAATTGCTCAGCAACGACTATTAAAGATGGAACATCGATTATAGCCCGATGCCCTATTTGCTAAAAGATTTACATGTAGCAACAGACACATTGGTGACACCGTCACCTTTATTAGGTGAGTAAGTTGAACCAAATTAATCTACACAAGCGGATCCTCTGTTAGCCTCTTATCGCTTATCATGATTTATCTAGAGAACCATTATGGATGCACAACTGTATAAAGAGTTTAAAATTATAGAAAAAGCGTTTTGGTCAGAGATATGTGAAAACAATATTCGTATTGGTGATCATACCCACTGCTTTATGACACCGATGGACGCGCCTATTTTTAATTTTATCTACCTTCGCCAAGGCGCTAGCGAAAATACTTTCCAACAAGCAAGTACGCTGTTCTCCTCGCAAAAAAAAGGTCATATGCTGGTTCTGCCGGAATCTCTGTTGCCTGAATTTGAAGAGATAATAAAAAAAGCAGGTTATACGGGTGACGGTATGACAACCGCTATGTATCTCTCATTGTCTGATGCGACTTATCCCCCCTATAAAAATAACCCGTGCGATATTATTTTAACTAACCATGATCTTAAACAGTGGGCGCAACCATTGAAAACCGCCTTTCCTGTTGGTGACGATACGATAACTAATGAATATATTCGTTATCACCAAAAAGCGTTAGATAATGGTGCGACGATCCTTCATTATGCATTATTAGTTGCAGGGCAGCCTGTATCATCATTAACGCTGACATTACATGATAAACTAGCAAGATTTGACGATATTGGGACGGATATTGCCTATCAAGGCAATGGTTATGCCACACATTTAATTACTCACGTATTAGAGTTTTGTCGAGAGCAAGGTGTCGAGCGTTGTTTCTTAGATGCGTCAGCGGATGGTCTAGCGCTATATCGTAAATTTGGTTTTAAGCCACTTTTTAACTATTTAAGCTTTATTAACGAATAACCGCATACATTAAGAAGGCTCAATCAAGTTATTGAACCTTCTTTCAACCTTTAAAAGGCCTACGACAAAGCAAATGCTAACGCTATGTTATCTATGTTAAAATAACACCATTAAGCCATTACTTTCCCTCTAAACAGTGGCGATTAATTTTACCTTGCTAATAACTACTTTCTATATAGCTATCATAGCTATCGTCAATTTCCTCGTATTTATTATTTGATTTACTAGCTAAAACTACACTATTGATCTAGAGTTAGACATAATGTATAAGTTGTTATACATTTAATCTAACCAGAGTGAAATAGGAAAATACTATGAGTTCACATCTTGTGATGCAAAATATTGAAGCTCTTACATCGCCAGGGGGTCACTACTCTCATGTTGTTACAGCCAATAATATGTCCTTTATTTCAGGCCTATTACCTTTAGATAAAAACGGCGTCCCATTAACGGATAAACCTATTGAATTTCAAATTAATCAAGTGCTTGAAAATTTAAACGCTTGCCTTATAGGAATAAAAGCACAAAAAACCGATATTGCCCAAGTTAAGATGTATATTACAGACATTAACGAATGGCCTGTTGTCAATGAGTTATATGCAAAATGGATTGGTGAGCATAAACCGGCCAGATTAGTCGCGGGTGTAAAAGAGCTTCATTTTGGCAGTAAAATTGAAATTGAAGCCATGGTGATCAAGGAGCAAACTTTATGAATAAATTAGCGCTTCCTACTTACCCAGATGTGGTTGAAGCACATCAACGTATTTTGCCATATCTTAATAAAACACCTATCTTAACCTCTCGCACTATCAATGAGTTAACGGGTGCTCAATTCTATTTTAAATGCGAAAACTTTCAGCGCATAGGCGCTTTTAAATTTCGCGGAGCAATGAATGCATTATCACAATTTACGGACGAACAGCGCAAAAATGGTGTGATAACTTTTTCATCAGGTAATCATGCTCAAGCTATTGCACTATCGGCAAAATTATTAGGTATTCCAGCTACAATTATCATGCCTGAAGATGCCCCCACCGCTAAAATGCAAGCAACAAAAGGTTATGGTGGTAGAGTCATTCTATATAACCGTTATACACAAGATCGCGAAGAGATAGGACAAAAGCTTGCTCAAGAAGAAGGATTAACTTTAATACCACCTTACGATCATCCTCACGTTATTGCCGGTCAAGGTACTGCAGCTAAAGAGTTATTCGAGGAAGTTGGTAAGTTAGATATGCTGTTTGTGCCCTTAGGGGGAGGTGGTTTACTTTCAGGTTCATTATTATCAACCAAAGCCCTTTCGCCACATTGTAGAATTTTTGGTGTTGAGCCTTTAGCGGGAAATGACGGACAACAATCATTACGCAAAGGTGAGATAGTTTATATTGATACGCCAAAAACTATTGCAGATGGCGCACAAACTCAGCATTTAGGCGATTATACTTTTGAGATCATTCGCAACAACGTAGACGATATTTTAACAGCAACAGATGAAGAACTAATTTCTGCTATGCAATTTTATGCTCAGAGAATGAAAATCATTGTAGAGCCTACAGGCTGTTTAAGTTTAGCTGCAGCTCGTCAATTTGGTGATAAGTTAAAAGGCAAAAAAATTGGCATTATTATCAGTGGTGGCAATGTCGATATTATGCAATATGGTCATTTTTTATCACAAAAATAATTGAATAAATAGATGTTATTTATTATAAAAAAGCAGTATAGCTTGTTTTTTATACTGCTTAATATAATAAAGATATTTTGAAACTGAGTCTCTGTTAATTAATTGAAAAAGCGATCCCCGCTTCTTTGCATAATTGCGTTAGATCTTCTTTCAATTGTTGGTTTTCTTCAGGTAATAAATCAAGTTGAGGTAAACGCATATGACCACCGTTTAAGCCACGCATAGTTAATGCTGACTTAAATATCGCCATGTTCGCGCCTGATTTCAAAGCATCACTAAATTTCACACAAAATTGTTGCCAGTGCTTCGCTTCTTGATAATTACCCGTAATATAGGCTTGATACATATTCACAAATGGCTCAGGGAAAACACAGGCACATCCTGAAACAGTGCCATCACAGCCTGCATCTAATAAACCAAAGAATAATTTATCGTAGCCATGAAGTACTGAAAAATTATCTGCAACCGCTAAATAGCCAAGTGTCGTATTGTTATCGGCAAAACTGTATTTTATACCAATCACATTTTTGCATTGTTGCTGAATTTTAGCCGCTAATTCAGGCTTGATATTATTAGCCGCACATTGTGGAATGTTATAAAGATAGATTGGGAAATTCTCTGGTACGCTATTGGCGATAGTCACAAAATAGTGCTCTAATTCTCTGTCTGTGGCAGCAAAAAATTGTGGCGTCACTACACCAATACCATCGGCACCAATTTCTACAGCATGTTTGGCGAGTTCAATGGTTTCTGTTACCGTCATTGCGCCAACATGAATAAAAACAGGTAAACGTTTATTTGCCGTCTCTACTACGGTTTGCGCCACACTTTTACGCTCTGATGCGGATAAACGCAACATTTCTCCGGTCGTGCCACAAGGATAAAGACAATCAACACCTTTAGTGATCAACATATTAGTTAATGCAGACAACGCGTTGATGTCCACATGATCATTTGAATCAAACGGAGTAACCATCGCCACTGTAACGCCAAATAATTTTTTCATGTAAGAGCCTTTTATTTATTCAATCAAATTGCTTCAACAATAACGTTAATCGCTAACATTCCGGGATCGTCTAATCCTATCGATTTTTCTGGGAACATACGGGCACGTCCCAATAAATTAGGCTTAGGGCGAAATTCATTTAGCGTATTATTAATACTTTTTAAAGCAGTGGGTTTTAGTTCAGTCAGAGATGAGATTGACGCTAGATCTTCAGATAAATGATAAAGAATATCTAATACTGACTTTTGCCCTAATTCCCCTTTTCCTCTCGCCATCATGCTTTGGTATGCGACCGTCAATAGTGGGGAAATATCAGTAAGCGCTATTTCTTGCAGGTGGTTTTCTTTGCAATATTTGGCCATTGCCATAAAAGCCGTTGCTTGCAAAGTACCAAAAGAAGACGCACAGGCTTTTTGTAATGATTTACTGCATTGAAAAAGCGCTTTGCTTAAATCGTCAGGCCAATCTTGGGCATCGTTAGCAATTTGTCGCCATCCTTTTTGCATGGTTACCCCTAAATCACCGTCACCAAGTTGGCTATCTGCTTCACATAGTCTATTTTGAGACTGTTCACAGGCAATTGCGATACGTTGTACAGCAAGTTTTATATTATCGAGTGTAATATTAGTCATCATCACACTCTCCAAAATGCACAGTGTGCAGGTGCATTCAATAAAGCTTCAAGCTCATCATCAAGTTTACAAAAAGTTAAGCTAGCACCGGTCATTTCCATTGATGTTGCATAACGGCCGACTAATGGGTGAATGATAGTCGCCCCTGTATTATCAATAAGTTGAACAACTTTATTATATAAAATATAGAGTTCTTCTAAAGGCGTTGCACCTAACGAGTTGACTAGTACTGAGACTTTATCACCCTTTTTTAGTGATAATTCGGCTTGTAAACGTTGAAACATTTCTTCAGCAATATCATCTGCACTACGTAATTTATCGCGCCAAATTCCTGGTTCACCGTGGATCCCCATTCCCATTTCCATTTCATCGTCAGCTATTTCAAAGGTAGGATGTCCAACAGCAGGTAAGGTGCAAGATGTTAAGGCACAGCCTATTGTTCGCGTGTTTTCCATGGTTTTTTGAGCAATGCGGGTCACCTCATCAAGAGTTGCCCCTTCTTGAGCTTTGGCCCCTGCCATTTTAAAACCATAAATCATTCCAGCCACACCACGACGTTTATGCGCTTCTTCTGGTGTAGCAGAAGCAATATCATCTGTCGCTAACACCGTTGTACATCGAATATTATCTTCAAAATCTACCGTTTCAGAGGCCATATCAAAATTCATAATATCGCCACCATAATTACCATAGAGCAGTAATACCCCCTGCCCATTATCCGCAGCGCGTATCGCATCAGCCATTAGATCTGCTGACGGTGAGGCAAATACATCACCGACTGCGGCGGCATCTAATAAACCTTCACCTACATATCCGGTGAAAACGGGAAGGTGCCCTGATCCTCCGCCAGTAACAATTCCCACTTTAGCTTTATCTGAGCTGTTAGCTCGCGTAATTAAACGTGGTTGTGGTTGACGATAAATATCATTATGTGCAAGGCATAAGCCAGCTAATGTTTCATCAACATAATTTTCTGGTTTATTTAATATCTTTTTCATAAAAACACCCGATATTTTTATTTATCTACGGATATTGCTCTCTTAAATTAAAAATTAATTATTTAAGAAGCATTTTCCCTGGTATTGGATAGAATATGTGTATATTTTTTGAAAATAATAAATAGCTTATTAGTTATTTGGTTTTAAATGCGCTCCTAATTTGCATAGCGACAATTAATAGGAAAACACTGGCTAATACAATTGAAATAGGTCTATTAACAAAATTAATTAGCTCTCCGTCCGATTTCATCAACGAAGAAAGTAAATTCTTCTCTAGCATCGGCCCTAAAATCATCCCTAATATAATCGGTGAGATAGGAAAGTTACGCTGTTGAAGAAAATAACCGATAACTCCCATCACCATCATAACCACAATGGATGACATCGTATTGGTAATAGCAAATGAACCGACAATACTAAATAAAATAATTGCTGGATAAAGAATTGCATTATCAATAGCAACAATTTTCTTTAAGAAATTAACAACAATAAAAGCTATAGGTAATAAGATTAAATTCGCAATAAAGAAAATGATAAAAACGGCGTACAGTTTATCTGGATTAAATAAAAAGAGAGTTGGTCCAGGTTGCATATCTTTCATATACAATACACCAATGATAATAGCTGCCGCAGAATCACCGGGAATACCAAAAACCAATGAAGGTATCCAACTTCCTGCTAAACTAGCATTATTACTTGCTGATGCATCAACAATACCTTCTTCTGAGCCTTGCCCATACTTTTGCGGTTTTTTTGATAATTTTTTAGATACCGCATAAGAGATCCACGCAGCGATATCGGCACCAGCACCGGGTAAAGCCCCTATCAATGTACCAATAATACCACTACGGAAAATGCCCCCTTTACGTTGGCAAACAACCTTTCCCACCCCTTTAAAAATATTATATGAGCTATTATCTGTATTAACTGCTAATTTAATTTGCTTTTCTTTCCAGCGATCGACGTAATATTTAATCGCACCAGAGATAGCAAATAGCCCTATCATGGCGGGAATAAAACTGACACCTTGCATTAAAGAGACTTCACCAAAGGTAAAACGGGCTTGTCCTGTAAATTCATCGTAGCCAATAGTGGCTAAAGCAATACCGAAAAACAGTGCTAGCAAACTTTTTCTAATTTGAGCGCCAGAAACAATAGTGGCGCAGCTTAATCCAATTAAAGTAAGCCACATATATTCGTAAGAGCTAAATTTAAGTGCAAACTCGGCTAACAACGGAGCGGTTGACGCTAAAATAATTGTGCCGATCACCCCACCAATAACGGAGCTTGTTAATGACATCCCTAATACACGATTAGTTTTACCTTCTTTAACCAATGTATGGGCATCGTTAGTATAAGCTGCAGAAGCGGGTGTTCCGGGAATATTTAATAATGCCCCTGGAATATCGCCGGCAAATATCGAGGATGCACCTACGGAGATCATCAGTGCTAATGCAGGAATTGGATCAAGAAAGAAAGTAAAAGGCACCATTAAAGCAATTGCCATGGTTGATGTTAATCCCGGAATTGCTCCAACAAATAAACCAAATAAGCAAGCGCCTATGACAACAAGTATTGTCGTGTAATCAATATAAGCTAATGCGCTAATAAATATATCCATACTGTTTTTCTCTATTTATTAAAATAATTGAGGTAGCGGTACTAACAGTACAGCGGTAAATAAATAGTAAACGCCTAATACAATTCCAGCAGAAATAATAAAACTAAATATCGGTTTTACTTTTGCGTATTTCATCATTAATGGTGCAATAACAATAAATCCTGTAACAATAAAACCAAGGTATTCAGCAAAAAACACATAAAATAGAATGATACCAATAATTAATAACACAAATTTTATTTCATGCCATGTCACCAAAGGTGTATCCATTTGCTGCTTTTTTGCAAAAATATCTAATAATGAAAAAACAATCATTCCTCCACCAATTAGTGAAGGCATAAAAGCCGCACCATATTCACTAAAATCACCTAATGAATAGGCGCTATAAATAATAAGAAATAATCCAAATAGGCAAAATATAAATGATAATATATGACGATTTAGCATAGGCATAAAAACGGCTATTATCAGCCGTTTCCTCAGTTATTTTTTTATAATTTCGCCAAACTTTTTATCTTCATTGGCCATAAATTGTGTCGCATCATCACCATACAATTCAATGACTTCAAATCCTTGTTTATTAGCAAATTCAGCTAATTCACCTGAAGCATAAACTTTCTTCATTGCTGCGGTAAGCTTATCTTGTGCTTCTTTATCAAGTCCTTTAGGGGCAACTAACATATTCCATGCTTGTAAATCCCAATCATAACCTGTTGCTTCTTTAAAGAGAGGAACATCAGGATAAAATGCCGATTTTTCATTAGACATAATGGCCATATGTTTGACTAATCCGGCTTTGACCATACTGTCAGCCTCACCTAATGAAGACGTTACAATATCAACGCCCCCTGAAGCTAACTCTTGTAATGCAGCACTAGCTCCTTGGGAAGGAATAAAGCGGATTGCGTTATCAGGTAAACCTGCTGCACGTAACATGCCAATATTATTAAGATGCCAGATAGAGTTTAATCCACTCCCTGACGCTTTTAATTTCCCTGGGTTGGCTTTGGCATAATCGATAATTTCTTGTGCATTATTAAAAGGCGATGATTTTGCAACTTGTAATCCACCATAAATTACTGCTAAACGTGTGATCGGGGTATAATCTTGATAGGTTAAATTAGTCATCCCCTGATGATGCATCATCGCAATTTCAACCGTGGCAATACCTAATGTGTAACCATCTGGCTTAGCATTTTTAATAGCATCATGTCCAACAACGCCACTTCCTCCGGTCTTATTAACGACATTAACCGTCACCCCTAATTCTTCTTGTAATCCTTTTGCTGCTAAACGAGCAACGGTATCGGTATTGCCACCAGCAGCCCAAGGAACAATAATCGTAATAGGTTTTTCAGGCCATTGTGCAAAAGCAGGAACAGTAAAAACAGAACTGCATAGGGTCAGAGCTAAGAGAGTTTTTTTCATTATATGCACCTTTTCTCATTGCAGATTACTTGTGGTCGAATATCTTCAATTCTTAATTTAAGACGTGCTTGTACTTGTGATAGTGAAGGCATTGAAGTCACCCCTTTTTGTTCTATAAATGCAGACAAGAAAGCGCTAGCAAATAAAACACTTTCTGGCATTGTGCCTCCTGCGGCTATTTTTGAGGCAAATGCACCATTAAAAGCATCTGTTGCTGCCATCGTATCAACACGTAGAGAAGGTAGTGGCGGAATATGAAAAGTATTCCTCCCATCAAAATACACCACGCCTAATTCATCTATGTAGATAATCACTTTTTTCTTTTCGTTACCGGCAATAATCTCTACTGCTTGCTTGGCATCATTAATCGTATTAATTTCAATACCTGACCAATCTGAAGCTTGGTAAGCGTTTAACGTAATAAAATCTACATATAAATAAAGTTGTTTTAAATCATCGCTATACGGAGCGACATTAAGTATGACGGTTTTATTAATAGAATGAGCAAAAGAAGCGGCTTTCACATTAGCATCAATATTAATTTCCCCTTGCAGTAATAACACGTCAGCTTCACTAATATAAGGCAGTGATATATCGACCTCTTGCAGGGTAAAAGTGTTATTTGCGCCTAAATAGGTAGCCGTAATATTATTTTGGGTTTTATCTGCTAAATAGCTAATTGAGCTACCTGTTGGCTCTATTTCTGTTTGAAAAATAGTAAATGAATCAATACCGCTCTCTTGCAAATATTTATAAGCGTACTTACTAAAATGATCTTCACCGACTTTGGTAATTAAATGCACTTTTGCATCAGAAAAACTGGCAGAAATGGCTTGATTCGTCCCTTTTCCACCCGGACCTATTGAGTTTCCTTTTGAATTTACCAATTCCCCTACACGAGGAAATGCATCAACATTAGCAATAATGTCCACCACAAAAGAGCCTAATACACACACTTTACCTTCTGGTGTTTTCTTTTTATGTTCTTTGACGATCAATAAATCGTGTAGTAAGCATGAGATATCAAAACTATCACTAAATTTACTGATCTTTTTTATTTCTTGTTTCCCTAGTATGGCGCCACCATGACAACGTTTGATCAACCCTTCATTTTCGAGGTATTTCAAATCACTGCGGATCGTTTCTAATGTGACGTTGAATCTTTCCGCTAGCTGAGCCACTTTAACTTTTTTCTGTTCCCTAATAATGCTATAGATTTCCTGTCGTCTTTCTTCTGAAAACATATAAAGTGCCTCCGTATCATTAATACGAGAATAAGGATATCCAGCCGATGATTTTGCGATAACATTCAAAACAAAAAACCAAAAACGGAAGCAAAACCAAATCCGAACAACTTAGATCACATTTTTTTAACAGTAATTCAATTGTGATAGCTGGAAAATGAGAGATGAAACGAATCTTTATCTGATGAGCAGTTTGTTAAGCGTAAGAAAAATCAGTCTATTATAAGTGCATTGATTTTCAATGTTCTATTTTAGAACCAGTTGATTTTGTAAATATCATGTTAACTGACGGCTTATTTGTTTTATTACATAAGAGATTATTGATACGCAGTTCAAGCTACCCGACATTTTTTAATGTTTACTCGATATCAAATGACACTTGTTAAATAACAATAATAAAAAAAACACAGATGTAATCATTGATAAAAATAATGAGTTAATGATTCTGTATATTACACATCATAAATTGGACGCTATTGGGCTATTTTAGTTATTTAGTTTATTTTTTCTTATCAATCGATATGTATTAAATTATATATCAAAGTTAATCAATTGATTAATTTTAAATAATACATAGAGTTAAGAAAACAGCGACAATTGATAACCTTCGTAATAAATCATGTTTCTTTGATGTAAAGCAACTACCACTTTTTATAAGTAAGTAATATCCACATTAACAGTTGGGTTTTATTATCTTACGTTAGCGTGCTTATTTATTAACAAAAATGATAACAATAATTTCTATATAAGCTCTTTATTTTTCTTCTTAAAAATATAATTAAGTGAGTAATGTATGAAAAACATCAAAGAGATGGCGTTACTTTCCACCCCCCTATCTCGCCGACGCTTTGTCAAAGTGGGAGCCGCTGGTGGATTAGTTGCAACGGCAGGTGGATTATCTCTCCCCTTTAGCCAAGCCATGGCTTCGGAGCAAACAGCGCCGACATCTACCAATAAAGAAAAAGTCGTCTGGAGTGCATGTACCGTCAATTGCGGTAGTCGTTGTCCATTGCGTATGCATGTCGTTGATGGCGAAATTAAGTACGTTGAAACAGACAATACCGGCAATGACGTTTATGACGAGTTCCATCAAGTACGAGCTTGCTTACGTGGTCGCTCTATGCGTCGGCGTGTTTATAATCCAGATCGCTTACGTTATCCCATGAAACGCGTAGGTAAACGTGGTGAAGGTAAATTTGAACGTATCTCTTGGGATGAAGCCTTTGATACTATTTCCGACACCATGAAACGACTGATAAAAGATTATGGCAATGAATCTATTTATCTAAATTACGGTACAGGCACCCTCGGTGGCACCATGACAAAATCTTGGCCACCAGGAGCAACCCTTATTGCCCGTTTAATGAATTGCTGTGGTGGTTATCTCAACCATTATGGCGATTATAGTACTGCGCAGATCGCGGCAGGCTTAAATTACACCTACGGGGGATGGGCTGACGGCAATAGTCCTTCAGACATCGAAAATACTAAATTGGTTGTTATGTTTGGTAATAATCCCGGTGAAACACGTATGAGTGGCGGTGGTGTAACTTATTATGTTGAGCAAGCTCGTGAAAAATCAGATGCTCGCATGATAATTATTGATCCTCGCTATACTGATACGGGTGCAGGTCGTGAGGATGAGTGGATCCCCATTCGTCCAGGTACTGATGCAGCCTTAGTTAATGCGTTAGCTTATGTCATGATCAAAGAAGATTTAGTCGATAAACCCTTCTTAGATAAATACTGCGTAGGTTACGACGAAACCACGATGCCAGAAGGGGCACCTAAAAACGCCCACTATAAAGCCTATATTTTAGGTGATGGCGCAGATGGTCAACCCAAAACCCCAGAATGGGCAGCACAAATTACCGGTATTCCCGCGGCACGTATTGTTAAATTAGCCCGTGAAATCGCCGGTGCTAAGCCGGCTTATATTACTCAAGGTTGGGGCCCACAACGCCGTTCAAATGGCGAATTAGCCTCTCGCGCTATTGCAATGCTCGCTATCTTAACAGGTAATGTGGGAATAAACGGGGGTAATACTGGTGCCCGTGAAGGCTCTTACAGCATTCCTTTTGTCCGTATGCCAACCTTAACTAACCCTGTCACGACCAGTATTTCTATGTTTATGTGGACAGATGCCATTTTACGTGGCCCTGAAATGACCGCTACACGTGATGGCGTGCGAGGTAAAGATAAACTGGATGTACCTATTAAAATGGTATGGAACTATGCAGGGAACTGCTTAGTTAACCAACATTCAGAAATAAACCGTACTCATGAAATCCTACAAGACGATAAAAAATGCGAAATGATTGTGGTTATCGATAATCATATGACCGCATCGGCAAAATATGCAGATATCTTACTGCCAGATTGTACGGCATCAGAGCAAATGGATTTCTGTATGGATGCTTCTGCGGGGAATATGGCTTACGTGATTTTCGCTGACCAAGCGATTAAGCCACGTTTTGAAAGTCGCAATATCTATGAGATGACCAGCGAAATTGCTAAACGTATGGGGGTGGGTGAGAAATTTACCGAAAATCGTACCCAAGAAGAGTGGCTACGCCATCTTTATGAGCAATCGCGTCAAAATTTACCAGAACTGCCTACCTTTGAAGAATTCCGGGCACAAGGTATCTTTAAAAAACGTGATCCACAAGGCCATCATGTAGCTTACCGTGAATTCCGCGCTGATCCACTCAACAATCCACTGACAACGCCGTCAGGAAAAATTGAAATTTATTCTTCGCAATTAGCTGAAATTAAAGCGACATGGGAATTAGCGGCAGACGATGTGATTGATCCACTGCCAATCTACTCCGCAGGTTTTGAAAGCTATGGCGACCCTGCTATGGATAAATACCCATTACAAATGACGGGTTTCCACTATAAAGCTCGTACCCACTCAACTTATGGCAACGTGGATGTATTAAAAGCGGCTTGTCCACAAGAAATTTGGATAAACCCTGTTGATGCTACAAAACGTGGTATCAAACACGGCGATTTAGTCCGTATTTATAACGATCGCGGTGAAGTACGTATCAACGCTAAAGTGACACCACGTATTTTGCCGGGTGTTGTCGGATTAAGTGAAGGGGCTTGGTATAACCCAGACAGTAACCGTATTGATCATGCAGGTTGCATTAACGTGTTAACGACCCAACGCCCTTCACCACTTGCTAAGGGTAATCCTTCTCACAGTAATCTTGTTGAAGTCGTCAAGGCGTAAGGAGTCTGGTTATGTCAACGCAATATGGTTTTTATATCGATTCAAGTCGTTGCACCGGCTGCAAAACCTGCGAACTCGCGTGCAAGGATTTTAAAAATTTATCCCCTGAGGTCAATTTCCGCCGTATTTATGAATATGCCGGTGGTGATTGGACCGAGCAAGATGGTGTGTATACGCAAAACGTTTTTGCTTACTACTTATCTATTTCATGTAACCACTGTGACGATCCGGCTTGCGTAAAAGTCTGTCCAAGTGGCGCCATGCACAAACGCGAAGATGGTTTTGTGGTGGTAAATGAAGAAGTGTGTATAGGCTGTCGTTATTGCCATATGGCATGTCCTTATGGTGCACCGCAGTTTGATGAAGTCAAAGGCCACATGACCAAATGTGATGGTTGTTATGAGCGTGTTGCTGAAGGTAAAAAGCCAATTTGTGTCGGATCTTGCCCATTGCGTGCATTAGATATGGCACCGATTGAAGAGTTACGCGCTAAATATGGTGATCTTGCTGAAATAGCCCCTCTTTCATCTGCGAAATACACTAAACCGAATATTGTACTTAAATTAAATGCCAATAGCCGACCTGTAGGTGACACCACCGGGCATCTGGCTAACCCAGAGGAGGTTTAAGATGGGCATGGGATTACATGAATGGCCACTGATGTTCTTTACCGTTATTGGTCAAAGTGTGGCTGGCGCCTTTATTATTATGGGTTGCGCCATTCTTTCAGGCAAACTGCCTGAAGCGTTAAATCGCAAAGTGCATTACAGCATGTTTGGTTTGTGGTTATTAATGGGGATTGGTTTTTTACTCTCCATGATCCACATGGGAACCCCAATGCGTGCCTTTAACTCTTTTATCCGTTTTGGTCATTCATCGTTAAGTAATGAAATTGCCAGTGGTGCCACATTCTTTGCTTTAGGTGGCTTATATTGGCTAATTAGTGTGTTAAATAAAATGCCTGCTGCATTAGGTAAATTGTGGCTAGTGGTTGTCATGATACTTGCGGTGCTATTTATCACGGCTATTTCGCGAGTTTATCAAATTGATACTGTACCTACTTGGTATAATGGCTATACCACAGTTAACTTCGTACTAACCGCATTTATTGGTGGCCCTATTTTAGCAGCACTGTTAATGCGTATTGCCGGTTTTAACTTAAATTGTATTAGTGCATTACCGCTATTAAGTGTCATCGCCATTATTATCAGTGCTATTGTGGCTACCTCTCAAGGCTTTGAATTGGGTTCAATTCAAACCTCCGTACAAAAAGCGGTTGATTTAGTTCCTGATTACGGTTTTTTAATGGGCATTAAATTGATTGCACTGACATTAGGGTTAGCTTGTTGGATAGCACCGTTATTACGCAAAAATAATCCTTCTGTTTCTTTAATGGTGTTAGGTTTTATTTTGGTGTTTGTTGGTGAATTTATTGGTCGTGGCGTATTCTATGGCTTACATATGACAGTAGGAATGGCTGTTGTAGGTTAATCAACCTATTTATCCTTAAAAACCGCCGTAATGGCGGTTTTCTTTTACTGTGTTACCCTTTTTTAATCTTAGTCATTATGTTTATATAGGGAATAACCTATTATAGATAATATACATTTCAGCGGATAATAAAAATATTATGGAACAACAAGTTATTACAGATATTTCTCTCTCTGCCCGTATTATTGGGGCTGCTTTCTATTACCCACCAACTGAAAAAAGTGACATTGTTGAGTTACTCTCAAGCGGCAAATGGTTAGCTGAATGGCCTTATGGCTCTGAAGAAGAAAAACAACGCATTGCCTCATTATTGGCGCAAACTACCTATCAAGATGAAACATTAGCACAAGCCTATCAACGTTTATTTATTGGGCCTTATGCGCTACCTGCACCACCTTGGGGATCGGTGTATCTTGATCATGAGAATGTCTTATTTGGTGATTCAACCTTAGATTTACGTGAATGGATGCTGGAGAATGGTATTGATATTGCCTTGACTCAAAATGAACCTGAAGATCACTTTGGTTTAATGGTGATGATGGTGGCATGGGTTGCAGAAACACGCCCTGAAAAATTAACTGAACTACTTGCTGAACATTTATTACCTTGGTCTTATCGCTATCTAGAGAAATTGTCATTACAAGGGGCATTCCCTTATTATGAAGGTCTTGCCATGTTAGCAACGTTAACGCTTAAAAACTGGCAATCCCTACTCTCGATTACTCCTGTTGAAAAACAGCTATTTTGCTAATCGACTGATTTGATCAAAAGAAGAACAGCCCTAATTGGGCTGTTATTTTTAGTTAAGATTGTTGAGACCAAAGCTGATAAAGTGCCGGTTGTTTTTCGTCTTCAGGTTTTATTTGCACAAATTGCAACCCTTCTTGTTGCTCCGGAGCGACTCTTAATGCCTTAGCAATATTGGCTGTCGATAATCCATAAGGCTGGGCATCATCATTAGAGTAAGCATAAAATATTTGTGAGATCCCCGCCATACGCATAGCCGCCAAACACATTGGACAAGGTTGACCACTGGCATAAACCACACAATCATCCAATTTTGCTCGTCCTAACACTTTTCCAGCTTCTCGTAATGCTAATAATTCTGCATGTGCAGTTGGATCATTTGTCGCTGTAATTTGATTAACAGCATGAGCAATCACTTGACCATTTTTCACGATCACCGCGCCAAAGGGACGCCCACCAACTTTCACATTCTCTGTGGCAAGCGAAATGGCTTGCTGTATAAATTGCTTATCTGACATTATTTTGCCCCTGCTTGTTGAAGAATATTGATGATATTGGTATAGCCTTTATCTTTCGCTAAGGTTAATGGTGTACGTCCAGATCCATCAGCCAAATTAACATCCGCCCCACCATCGATTAGCAACGTCACGATATCTGCATATTTTTGACTTCCATCACCTAAAATAATGGCTTCAATTAACGCAGTCCAACCAAGGCGATTAACATGATTGACATCTACACCGGCATCAATCAAGGTTTTTACTGTGGCAACATGGCCGCGCTCCGCCGCAGGAATCAATGCCGTACCACCATAACGGTTGATGCTATTCAGATCTGCGCCATGGGCTAAGGTTAAAGCTAAAATTTCCTGCAATCCTCTCGCTCCAGCATAAAGATAAGGTGAATCATAGATAGCATCGCGGGCATTGACGTTAGCCCCTTGTTCAATCAGGTATTTTGCCACCTCAATTTGATTCGCATGAGTAGCCGCCATTAGCGGTGTACGCAATTTGATATCTCGTTGTTCAATATTCTCTCCTTGCGCTATCTGGCGCTTTAATTCTGGCAAGTTTCCCTCTTGTGCCAGTGTCACTAGATCTGCTTTATCAGAATTTGCCATTGCTTTTACCATAAAGATAGATGAAACCATTAATAGGCCTAAGAAGTAGAAAAACCACTTGGTCTTTAAATAGATAGCATTCATTCAATCTCTCCTCGTGAAGGGGTATTTTCAGCCTGCTTAATCAGCAGATTATTCGACCATTTATTACATCTAACAAAGGGATGGCATTATTTCAACCTATTGAGGAATAAAATATTCCACCATTAAGCCTTGATTTAGGTTTGGTCAGCATTTTTATACTTTTTTTACATCCGCCATAGCGCTTTTATCAACATCTTTACACCTCTTTCAGTAGCTTTACTCAATCTAAATCGCAAAAGGATAGTTCAAATGTTGATATTCGGTGCTGTGGCATTAGTGATTGTGCTCACTGCTTATCTTATTTATGTGTTGTTTCATGCAGAGGCATTTTAAAAATGGCAACAACAACGTTGATCTATATTGCCGTTTTTCTCACCGTCTTACTGATTATGGGAAAAGTGATTGGCAATTATCTTGCTCGTCTCATAGAAGGTGATTTACCTCGTTGGGTAACAAAAACAGAACAGGTTATTTGGCGTAGCTGTGGTTTTAAACCTGCTGGCAAAGCAATTCAGCCTATGAGTTGGTATCACTATATGTTCGCCCTGTTAATTTTTAACTCAATGGGAGCATTTTTATTATTGGTAATTTTACTTAATCAAGGTTATTTACCTTTAAATCCACAGTTTGCACCTAATATGAGTTGGGATTTAGCATTAAATACCACCATTAGTTTTATCACTAATACCAATTGGCAGGCCTATAGCGGTGAAACAGCCGTCAGCTATTTAAGCCAAATGATGGGGCTTACAGTACAAAATTTCTTATCAGCAACAACGGGGATCGCTGTTGCCTTTGTATTGATCAGAGCATTAACACAATCTTCTTGCCATTCTATTGGTAATGCTTGGGTAGATATTGGTCGTATTACCCTATATCTGTTACTACCTTTAGCCATTATTTGGTCACTGTTATTTGTTAGCCAAGGCGTGATCCAAAATTTCCATCCCGCGCTATTAAGCCAAGGACTTGAAAATCAGCAATGGTTACCAATGGGCCCCGTTGCTTCTCAAGAGGCAATTAAACTGTTAGGAACCAATGGAGGAGGCTATTTTGCAGCAAACTCTGCTCATCCTTATGAAAACCCAACCTTTTTCAGTAACTTTTTGCAAATACTTGCCATATTCCTGTTACCTACCGCGCTATGCTTCGCCTTTGGCCGACTGAGTGGCACACAACGGCAAGGCTATACCTTACTTTGGGTAATGACATTGATTTTTATTGTTGCGGTTAGCGTGATTGTTTGGGCTGAATGGCGAGGCAACCCACAATTTACTTTAATGGGTGCGGATAGTTCATTAAATATGGAAGGTAAAGAGAGTCGCTTTGGTTTAATAGGCAGTGCGTTATTTGTTGCCGTCACTACAGCTGCTTCTTGTGGTGCAGTAAATGCCATGCATGATTCATTAACTGCATTAGGAGGTATGGTTCCTATGTGGTTAATGCAAACTGGAGAAGTCATCTTCGGCGGTGTTGGTTCTGGTTTTTATGGCATGATCTTGTATGTTTTGTTAGCTGTTTTTATCGCTGGATTAATGGTGGGTCGAGCACCTGAATATCTCGGCAAAAAAATTGGTGTAGCAGAAATGAAATGGGTTGCTGTCGCTATTTTAATATCACCAGCAATCACCTTATTAGGTACAACACTTGCCCTCTTTAGCGAAGTAGGTCGCGAAGCGATTTTAAATCCTGGTCCTCATGGTTTTAGTGAAGTTTTATACGCTTTTACTTCAGCTGCTAATAACAATGGCAGTGCTTTCGCCGGACTGAATGCTAATTCTGTTTTTTATAATCTGTTATTAGGTATCACTATGCTTGTCGGACGTTTTGGTGTCATGTTGCCTGTCTTAGCTATCGCCGGTAGTTTGGCAATAAAAAAACGCCAAGCCGAAAGTTTAGCCACATTGTCCACTACTTCACCGCTATTTATTTTTCTATTGTTCCTCACAGTAATAATGATTGGTGCGCTCACCTTTGTTCCGGCATTAGCACTAGGCCCTATTGCTGAGCATTTACAGTTGTTATGGGCTAAATAAGGAAACTCATCATGAAAAAAACACCTCTTTTTAATAGAAAAACAATGATGTCAGCTTTCTTGGATGCTATCAAAAAATGCACCCCTCAAGCGCAATGGCATAATCCGGTGATGTTTATTGTTTATGTTGGTGCACTACTCACTACGGGTATTTGGTTTGCCGTTTTACTGGGGTATCTACCACCAGATAATCATTTTACTTTTCAAGTCATGCTTTGGTTATGGATAACCCTACTATTTGCCAATTTTGCTGAATCTTTAGCAGAAAGTCGTAGTAAAGCACAGGCGGCAAGCTTACGAGGTGCGAAACAACAATCTAAAGCGGTGCGCTTACAGCATGCTGATCTTCACGCTCCCCAAGAAATCATTGATTCACTTTTATTACATAAAGGCGATATTGTTTTGGTCAATGCTGGCGAGGTAATTCCTTGTGATGGTGAAGTGATTGAAGGTGGCGCTTCTGTTGATGAAAGTGCGATCACCGGTGAATCAGCTCCCGTTATTCGTGAGTCAGGTGGCGATTTTTCTTCTGTTACTGGAGGGACTCGTGTGTTATCTGACTGGTTGATTATCCGTTGTAGTGCTGAAGCGGGTAACTCTTTCCTCGATCGTATGATTGGTATGGTGGAAGGTGCTAAACGCAGAAAAACGCCGAATGAAATTGCATTAACTATTTTATTAACGGCCCTAACGCTGATCTTTTTATTCGCTTGTACCACACTCTATCCTTTTAGTGTGTTTGCCGTGCAATTCCAAGAGCATGGTGAGGTTATTTCTGTTGTAACGTTAATCGCATTATTAGTTTGTCTGATCCCTACAACCATCGGCGGACTACTCTCTTCTATTGGTGTGGCAGGTATGAGCCGGATGTTAGACGCTAATGTGATCGCGACTAGTGGACGTGCAGTAGAAGCCGCAGGAGACGTTGATGTTTTATTACTCGATAAAACAGGGACAATTACTTTAGGTAATCGCCAAGCTTCTCGTTTTATTCCTCTATCAGGAATAACTGAAAAACAATTGGCAGATGCGGCGCAATTAAGCTCTTTAGCAGATGAAACACCAGAGGGCCGTAGCATCGTTATATTAGCCAAACAGCGCTTTAATTTACGTGAACGAGATTTAACTTCGATGGGAGCCTCTTTTGTTCCATTCTCAGCAATGACCAGAATGAGTGGCGTAAATATTGGTGAGCGTATTATACGTAAAGGCTCGGTTGATGCTATTCGTCGTCATATCGAAGTTAGTCATAGCCATTTTCCCGATGAAGTCAACACCATAGTCGAGCAAGTCGCAAGAGCTGGTGCTACGCCATTAGTCGTCGTTGAAAATCAAAATATCCTTGGTGTGGTTGAACTTAAAGATATCGTCAAAGGGGGTATCAAAGAGCGCTTTGCTCAACTTCGCCAAATGGGCATTAAAACCGTGATGATCACCGGTGATAATCATCTTACTGCGGCGGCCATTGCTGCCGAGTCCGGTGTAGATGATTTTCTTGCGCAAGCCACTCCAGAGGCTAAACTGGCGTTGATCCGTCAATATCAATCAGAAGGCCGACTTGTCGCTATGACCGGAGATGGTACTAATGATGCGCCGGCTTTAGCGCAAGCCGATGTTGCTGTGGCAATGAATTCAGGAACGCAAGCCGCTAAAGAAGCAGGCAATATGGTTGATTTGGACTCGAATCCCACCAAATTAATTGAAGTCGTTCATATTGGTAAACAAATGCTTATGACCCGTGGCGCCCTAACCACCTTTAGTATTGCCAATGATATCGCAAAATATTTTGCCATTATTCCCGCAGCTTTTGCGGTGACATATCCGCAATTGAATATGCTCAATATTATGGGATTACACTCCCCAGCATCCGCGATGTTATCAGCCGTTATTTTTAATGCTTTGATCATCGTCTTTTTGATCCCTTTAGCGTTGAAAGGTGTGCATTATCGTCCTGTTTCTGCTCATTCATTATTACGTCGTAATCTCTCTTTATATGGAATAAGTGGGTTAATTGTTCCTTTTTTAGGCATTAAACTCATCGATATGATTTTAGCTATTATTGGGCTTTAAGGAGAATACTATGCATCTTTTTCGTTCATCTTTAGTGATGTTAGTATTACTGACACTTATCACTGGATTAGCCTATCCTTTATTTATAACCGGATTAGCTCAATTGTTTTTCCCTTGGCAAGCAAATGGTTCACTGGTTTATCAGGACAATAAACTGATTGGCTCTGAATTGATTGGACAGTCATTTAATCGAGCCGACTACTTTCAAGGTCGCCCCTCAATGACAAGTGAAATGCCTTACAATAGTATGGCTTCCGGCGCTAGCCAACTTGCTACATCAAATCCACTCTTAAGCGAGAAAGTGGCTGCAGGTGTTCGTTTATGGCAAAAAAGGGTTGATAATCATCAAGTCGTTCCTGTTGATTTAGTGACCGCTTCCGCCAGTGGGCTTGATCCTCATATTTCATTGGCTGCCGCTTATTACCAAGCACCGCATATTGCGTTATTACGTCAATTCACAATAAATGAAATAAAACAATTAATTACAGAAAATACGACATCGCCATTAATACCATTTTTAGGTGAACCTGTGGTGAATGTCTTTAAACTCAATCAGGCACTTGATAGATTGAGTGCAGAAAAAAACAATAAAGTGAGCGGGTAATAAAATGGAACAAGCTCCGCAGTGGCAACGCCCTTCTCCTGATGATTTGCTGGCATTAACGCGAGCACCTCATCGAGGACGATTAAAGATCTTTTTTGGTGCCTGTGCCGGCGTAGGTAAAACCTACGCCATGTTACAAGAAGCTCAACGTTTACATCAGCAAGGTATTGATGTCTTAGCTGGGGTTGTAGAAACCCATCAGCGCCAAGAAACGGCACAACAACTTGAGGGATTACCGTTATTACCGCCATTAAAATTACATTATCGTGGTAGAAAGCTCTCTGCCTTTAATTTAGATGCGGCCTTAGCAAGACATCCTGCGGTGATCTTAATGGATGAATTGGCTTTTAGTAATCCACATAAATGTCGCCATCCAAAACGTTGGCAAGATGTTGAAGAGTTACTTGATGCGGGCATCGATGTTTTAACCACCATTAATGTACAACATATTGAAAGTCTTAATGATATTGTTGGTAGTATTACTGGCATTCGCGTTCAAGAGACGATTCCTGATTATATCTTTGATAATGCCGATGAAGTAGTTATGGTCGACTTACCACCAGACGACCTACAACAGCGCTTAAATGAAGGCAAAGTTTATCTGGCAGGACAAGCAGAGCGTGCAATAGAGCATTTTTTTCGTAAAGGTAATTTGATTGCATTACGAGAGCTTGCCCTAAGACGGATGGCAGATCGCGTTGATTCCCAAGTAAAAGAATTCCGTGATAGTCAAGGTGGTACGCCTGTTTGGCATACTACTGATAGTTTAATGGTTTGTCTTGGTGCTCATGGAAGAAATGATAAATTAGTGCGTACTGCTGCTCGTTATGCTGCTGCTTTTGGTTGCCAATGGCATGCTATTTATGTTGAAACACCAAAGCTACATCAGATAGGTGAGCATAAACGCCGTGCTATTTTACATTCCCTCAAGTTAGCACAACACCTAGGGGCAAGAACGGCGATCCTTTCTGATAATCAAGCGGAAAAAGCGGTGATCCGCTATGCCAGAGAGCATAATTTAGGCAAGGTGATTATCGGTCAACGCCCCTATCAAAAGTGGCAATGGTTAAAACGTTGGGTCCGTATGCGTTTCGCAGAAAGGTTAGCGCGTTATGCACCTGACTTGCATGTTATCAGTGTCGCTTTAAATGAAGAAGAGCCGCGTTATAAAACAAAAACATTTGTGCCACAAAATGATAAATGGCGCCAAAATCTTAAAGGCTATCTAACAGCTATTGGTTTATGTCTAGCTATTACGCTTTTTTCACGTACTTTTTTGTTAGCGTTAGATAAGGCAAATTTAGTTACTCTTTATTTATTAGGCGTTGTTCTTATCGCGCTATTTTTTGGTCGTCGCCCTTCTATTTTTGCTGCTTTAATCAATGTGATAAGCTTTGATTTGTTCTTTGTGCAACCGCATTTTTCACTGGCTGTATTAGATATGCAGTATTTAGTGACTTTTTCCGTAATGCTCATTGTTGGGTTAGTGGTGGGTAATTTAACTGCGGGAATGCGTTATCAAACCCGGGTTGCTCGTTATAGAGAACAACGCACTCGTCATTTATTTGAAATGACCCGAGAGCTGAGTCGGGCACTGACTTTAGAAGAAGTGGTACGTACTAGTTATCATTTTTTATCAAGTGCTTTTGATGCCAAAGTTTGTTTATTAATGCCTAATCATCATGGTGAATTAACGCCATACAATGCTGAAGGTATGGGACAACTTCCCATTGATAGTGGTATTGCCCGTTGGTGTTGGGATAAAGATCAAATCGCAGGTGCAGGAACGGATACCCTACCTAGTGTCCCTTATCAGTTGCACCCTATTAGCGCATCTCAACAAGTATTAGCGATTTTAGCGATTGAGCCAAATAATCTACGCCAAGTACTTATTCCTGAACAACAGCAACTCTTACAGACATTTAATGGCTTAATTGCCAATGCTCTTGAACGGTTACAGCAGGCGGAAATGGCCGAACAATCTCGTATTAATATAGAACGAGAACAATTAAGAAATGCGCTCTTAGCCGCCCTTTCTCATGATCTAAAAACACCACTTACCGTCCTGTTTGGCCAGTCTGAAATTCTTCTTCTAGACTTAAGTGCTGAGGGCTCTGCTCATACTGAACAAGTTAGTCAGATCCGCCAACAAATTTTGACGACCTCCCGCTTAGTCAACAATTTGCTGGATATGGCACGTATTCAATCAGGGGGTATCCAAGTCAACTTGCAGTGGAATTTACTGCAAGAAATTGCTGGAAGTGCAATACGTTCACTCTCTTATTTACTTGATAAACACCCATTACAAATTGATATTCCAGCTGATTTATTACTCTATTGCGATAGTCTGTTAATTGAGCGCGTGTTAACTAATTTATTAGAAAATGCAGTCAAATATACCGCATCACAGACCAAATTAGGCATAAAAGCTACGGTTGAAGAGGATCAAATTCATGTTGAAGTTTGGGATGAAGGCGCAGGTATTCCCACTGAACAATTGCAGCTTATTTTTAATAAATTTTCACGTGCAGTAAAAGAGTCCGCCATTCCGGGGGTTGGGCTGGGTCTTGCTATTTGCAGTGCTATTATCCACTTACATGAAGGTAAAATTTGGGCTGAAAATAATAAAAAAGGTGGAGCCAGTTTTCACTTTGTTTTACCTTTAAAATCACTACCTAATATTGATGAGATTGAAATAAAACAGTGACGCCATATAACATATTGATTGTTGAAGATGAAAAAGAGATCTTACGATTCGTTCGCCTTGCATTAGAGAACGAAGGTTTTCGTGTTTATGACGCCTCAGAATGTCAACGAGGATTAATAGAAGCAGCATCAAGAAAACCTGATTTAGTCATTCTTGATCTGGGATTACCTGATAAAGATGGGCTTTGCTTTATTCAAGATTTCCGTCAATGGAGTAGCACGCCGATTATTGTGTTATCCGCCAGAGATTCTGAACAAGATAAAGTTGATGCTTTAGACGCTGGAGCTGATGATTATTTAACTAAACCCTTCGGTATGAGTGAATTACTAGCTCGGGTTCGTGCTTCATTACGTCGCTTTGTCAAACAAGAAACAGAAACGACTCAATTTACATTTGGTGATATCACTATTGATTGGGTTAAAAGAATAGTCACTCGCCAAGGCGTACCCATTCACTTTACTCCGACCGAATTTCGTCTACTCAGTGAACTTGTCAACAATAGTGGAAAAGTATTAACTCAACGTCATTTAATGCAGCATGTTTGGGGGCCTAACTTTGTAGAGCATAGCCATTATTTGCGAATTTATATGGGGCATCTACGTCAGAAAATAGAAACCGATCCCACCTGTCCAGTGCACTTAATTACTGAAACGGGGATCGGTTATCGTTTTATGCCTTAAGTCTCTTTTTTCGGTTTATCAGAACGACTAAGCCATTGCAGATATCGTTTTTCTAAAACGTAACAGTGCCAATGCAAAAAAGACTGAGCCAATAATAATTAAAACGATAAATTGAGGCCAAACAATCGAGAAATCTGCGCCTCTATATAATATCGCTTGTGCAAGGCTGACAAAATGTGTGGTTGGCATAGTTTGCATCACATCTTGTACAAACTGAGGCATACTCTCTCTTGAGGTCATCCCCCCAGACAACATATTTAATGGCAACAATACCATAATCATCAATAAACCAAATTGTGGCATTGAGCGCGCCATAGTGCCTAAGAAAATACCAATGGATGTCGTTGCAAATAAACTTAACGCCACCCCACACATAAATAACAAAACAGAGCCTTCGATCGGCACATGTAGCAGTGATTTAACCACTAGCACTAAAGACATGGCCGACGCTAACAATACAACCAATCCCATTGACCATATTTTAGACAGCATGATCTCAAATGGTGTGACAGGCATAACTAATAAATGCTCAATAGTGCCATGCTCTCGCTCTCGTATTAGTGCCGCCCCGGTTAATACAATAGATAGCATGGTAATGTTATTGATTATCGCCATAACAGAGCCAAACCAAGATTGTGTTAAGTTTGGGTTAAAGCTCATTCTAACTTCTAAATCCACAGGCAGTGGATCGTTAGTGCGCTCTTTAGCAAGAAAAGTTTTCGCTTCTCCCATAACGATATTTTGAATATAGCTATTTCCTAAGAAAGCTTGGCTCATCCGTGTTGCATCAATATTGACTTGAATTTCTGGCTTACGTCCTGCGAGTAGATCGCGTTGAAAATTAGGCGGAATATCTAACGCAAAAGTATAAGTTCCTCTATCTAATAAACCATCAATCTGCTCGGGTGTAATATCTGCAGGGGGTAAAAAGTAAGGCATATAAAAGCTATTGACAATACGGGCCGAAAGTTGAGATTTATCCTGATCAGCCACCGCTATCGGCGCATGGTGTAATGAGCCCGGTGTTACAGTAGCCGATGAGTATATTGATACGGTAAAGGCAAACACAATTAATGCCAGCATCGCCTTATCACGGGATAAACTTCGTAACTCTTTTATTCCTAAATTAAAAATATTTTGTACGGTATGCCACATTTAAGCCTCCTGCTTTTTCAAGAAAAAGACACTCAGCCCAATCACAATGGGGATCGTGATAAGTAACGGAATAAAAGACCAAGGCAAATCAAATAAGTTAAGTCCTTTTGAAAACGTTCCTCGAGTGATAGTAAGAAAGTGAGAAGTCGGATAAATATGCCCTATCCATTTACCAATACCTTCTAAGGATGATACTGGGTCAATCATGCCGGAGAATTGTGTAGCAGGAATTAAGGTAATAATTGAAGTACCAAAAATAGCCGCAATCTGACTTTTCATAAAACAAGAAATCAGTAATCCCATTCCCGTAGCAATAGTGATATAAAGCAACGCCCCTAATGAGAGTGTTAACATGCTTCCTTTAAAACTGACACCAAAAACAAATACCGAAAGCGCACAGAGCATAAAAAAGTTAAACATTCCCAATAAAATATAGGGGATCTGTTTGCCTAATAAAAACTCGGCTTTAGTGACCGGAGTAACGTATAAATTAATAATAGAGCCTAGCTCTTTTTCACGTACCACACTCAAGGCGCTTAACATCGCGGGGATCATCATCAACAACAACGGAATAACCGCAGGTACTATAGCGGGTAAACTTTTTACATCAGGGTTATAACGATAACGGGTTTCGATATCAATGGGGGAAAATTGATCAACCATATTGGTAGGTTGACGCATGGCCATATCTAACATCCAAGTTAGATGCATTGCCTGAATATACCCACGGACAGTTTCTGCACGATTTGGCATCGCGCCATCAATCCAAACGCCTATTTTTACTTTATGTCCTTTAGCAACATCTCGAGCAAAATTAGGCGGAATTTCAATCGCAACAGTAATATCACCACTGCGGAGACGACGCTCAAGTTGGTTATAATCGGTAATCGGCGCTTTTTCAATAAAATAGCGAGAACCTGATAGGTTTTGACTATAAGCCTGACTTAACCCTGTTTGATCTCTATCCATAATGGCAAAGCGTAGGTTTTCAACATCCATACTGATGCCGTAACCCATAATAAACATCAATATTACCGTGCCTAGTAATGCTAAGGTAAGGCGTACTGGGTCTCGGCGTAACTCCATCCCCTCACGAATGCTATAACTAAATAAACGGCGTAAACTAAATCGTTGTTTTAACGCTTTTTCCGCACTTTCTTCACTAGAGGCAGGCAATTGTAGCTGTTTATCTTCAATATCGGGCGTTTCTGTTTCACCGGATGCTTTTTTCAAATAATCAATAAATACTTCTTCTAGTGTATCAAATTGACTATTTTTCACTAAATTAGCGGGGGTATCTGTCACTAGCACTTTTCCGGCATGCATCAGAGACATTCTGTCACAGCGCGCCGCTTCATTCATAAAGTGGGTAGAGATAAAAATAGTGACACCGTCACGTCTTGAGAGATCAACCATCAGCTTCCAGAACATATCGCGAGCAATAGGGTCAACCCCAGAGGTGGGTTCATCAAGGATCAGCATTTCTGGTTTGTGGATCACTGCCACCGCTAACGATAAGCGTTGTCGAATACCTAAAGGTAAACCATCAGGCATCATATCTTCTACATCGGTCAAATTAAAACGCTCACTCATTTCCTTGATACGTTGAGGAATATCCTGTTCAGGGATATGAAAGAGTTTGGCATGTAGCTCTAAATTTTGTCGAACCGTTAATTCGCTATACAGTGAGAATGCTTGCGACATATAACCAACACGTTTACGAGTTTCGATATCTTTTGGATCAACTTCTTGCCCAAATAACCAAGCGCGCCCTTCACTTGCCTCAAGTAAACCTGTAAGCATTTTCATGGTGGTGGATTTACCACAACCATTCGAACCTAGGAAACCAAAAATTTCGCCTTTAGGAATACGAAAACTGACATGATCAACAGCAACAAACTGACCAAAGCGCATTGTTAACTCTTTGGCCTCAATGGCGATAATATCGTCATCACTTTTATCCCGTGGAGGAATAATCACTTTTTGATGGTTTTTACGTTTTTCTTCCGGTAAAAGCTCAATAAAAGCAGCTTCTAATTCATCTGTCGCCGTTTGCGCCTTTAATTCTTCCGCATGACCAGTGGCTAAAACCTTACCTGCATCCATTGCAACCAGCCAATCAAAACGCTCAGCCTCTTCCATATAAGCCGTCGCAACCAATACGCTCATATTGGTTTGGCGTTTACGAATACGATTAATTAACTCCCAAAATTGCGCCCGTGATAATGGGTCAACCCCTGTGGTGGGTTCATCGAGGATCAGCAATTGTGGATCATGAATTAATGCACAGCAAAGCCCCAGCTTTTGCTTCATACCACCAGATAGTTTACCTGCAGGTCTATCCTTAAAAGGCGCTAGTCCCGTACTTTCAAGTAAATCATTGATGCGCTCTTTTCGCTCTTGTTTTGATTGACCAAATAAGCGACCAAAGAAATCGACGTTTTCAAAAACAGAAAGTGTGTGATAAAGATTTTTACCTAACCCTTGCGGCATATAGGCAATTTTGGGGCAAACAGCTCGCCGGTGATTAACATCATTCATATCACCATTAAGTACTATCACTTGCCCTTGCTGAATTTCTCTGGCTCCTGAAATAAGAGAAATTAAACTCGATTTTCCGACACCATCCGGGCCTATTAAGCCGACCATTTTTCCGGCAGGAATAGTCAATGTCACATCATCAAGTGCTTTGGTATCACCATAATGTTGGGATACATGAGTCAATTCAATGATATGAGAATGACTTTGCGTTCTCATTAGTTGACTCATTGTGGTAATTTCACCTCTAAATCAGTCGGCCAAGGTTGGCTATTATCTAAGCGAATATAGGCACGTCCCGGTAAACCTGTTTTGACATATTCAAGGTGTTTCTCTAGTAATTCAGGGGAGATCCTCGCCCTTACACGAAACATTAGCTTCAAACGTTCATTGTCAGTTTCAACTGTTTTAGGGGTAAACTGTGCAACACTGGCAACATAAGTCGTTTTCGCAGGGATCACAATATGTGGGGCTGCGTCCAAAATAATATGGACATCACTGCCTAAGGCTGCTTTGCCAGCGGCTTCAGTTGGCAAAAAGAATGTCATATACACATCACTAAGGTCGACCATATTTAACACTCGACCGCCAGCGCCTAGCACTTCACCGGGTTCCGCAACACGATATTGTACACGGCCATTACGAGGAGCTTTTAAGATACTATCATCCAACTCAGCCATAATACGTCGTTCGGTAGCTGTTGCTGCATCAACTTTGGTTTTTGCTTGAATAATTCCAGACTTTGCCGAATCAATTGCCGCAATGGTTGCAGTCACTTGTGCTTTTGCAGCTTCAACAGCAGCACGAGCCCCTTCGGTTCTTGCTATATCATCATCCAGTTGTTGAATAGAAATTGCTTTTGTTTTAACTAATGCTCGAGAGCGGTTAAGGCGTTTTACTGATGCGTCAAGCTCTGCAATACGCTGACGAACAACTGCCTGCGCTGCAACTTGCTCACTTTGACGTTGAGAAAGTGCCGACTCTGCCGTCATAACGCTACTTTTGGCTTGCGCTAGTTGGGCTTGAACTTCATGAAGTTGCTCTTTTAAGGTACGAGTATCCATTGTTGCCAACACTTCACCCGCTTTAACAAAATCCCCCTCTTTGACCAAAATAGTGTCAATTCTTCCTGGTGTTTTGGTTGAAATATCAATTTCAGTAGCTTCAATTCTCCCATTACTTTGAGCAAACCCATCAGGGAGTGCTGGTGCTTGTGTTTTCCACCAAAAAATACCTGCTGCAATAATTGCAACAATAATAATGCCGTAAACAAAAAAACGATTCGTTTTTTGATTTTTCATATAAATTATTTAACCTTCCTTTTGCCATAAATAACCCGATTTTTTGTGATTTACTGTGTGTAAGAAAATAGTTAAATAACAATTTTTAATTTTATTTCATCTACTTTAAAAATAGTCCATTTATATATATAAAGCGAATTAAAATAAAATAAAAAAAGAGAAAAACAAAAGTTAACCATATGAATTATAAAATATAATAAGAATATGATAGTGTGTTGTGTGAATTTAATGTAGTACTTTTATCACATAATACACTATCAAAATTTGATTATTCGAGATAACACACAAAATGTATAAAATTTAGCATCCATTAGCTTTATTAAAATCAAAATATAATAATAACACTTGGTTACGATAATTGATCGAAGTCACATATTTAATGTTGATGGAGTTAGCTATTTTTTGATTTTGCTATAAATTTAACAGCGTTAAAAATAAATAATAACCAACATACTTTTATTTTAATATTTTATTTGCAAGATTTAATTTTAAATTAATTGCATAAAACTCCTTAAATATAACAGTTTGATTATTATAGCATTAATTTAAATTAAAATTATTTGTTATTTTTGCCTGTCATCAGACCACTTATTAGGTAAAGTTTTTATATAGTGATTATTGCAGTTAATAATTATATATCAAATAACAATATACAATTAAAGTAATAACATCCCTGCAAATACACAACTCAATCCGATTAAGAGAAGGTTTATATGAAAAACATTAACTATAAGCTCGCTACACTTACCCTTTGTACTCTTTTTGCCTCTTCTGCGTTAGCTAATAATACACAAGCCCCTATCCGCCTCGTTATTCATGGTGGTGCAGGTACAATAACGAAAGATACCATCACCCCAGAACAAGAAAAAGAATATAAAGCCAAACTGACCGAAGCATTAAATGCTGGATATGCTGTTTTAAATAGTGGAGGCACCAGTATTGAAGCCGTACAAAAATCGATTAATGTTATGGAAGACTCTCCTCTTTTTAATGCAGGTAAAGGTGCTGTTTTTACTCACGATGGTAGAAACGAACTTGATGCTTCTATTATGGATGGTAAAACGCGCAAAGCGGGTGCTGTTGCTGGTGTTACCACAGTAAAAAATCCGATTAATGCCGCGATTGCGGTAATGGAAAAAAGTCCACATGTTATGATGGTTTCTCAAGGGGCTGATCTTTTTGCCAAAGAGCAAGGGTTAACCATCGTTGATCCGAGTTATTTCCGTACTGAATATCGTTGGCAACAACTACAAAAAGCATTAGAAAAAGAACAAGTTGTATTAGATCATGATGGTAAAACTGCGGCTCTTTTTGCTGATCCGATGATGTATGATTATAAATACGGCACTGTTGGTGCTGTTGCATTAGACCAACATGGTAATTTAGCGGCGGGAACATCAACAGGTGGAATGACCAATAAACGTTATGGTCGTGTGGGCGATTCCCCTATTATCGGTGCAGGTAATTATGCGGATAATGAAACGGTTGCGGTATCGGCAACAGGATCAGGTGAAATGTTTATTAGAACGCTGACCGCATTTAATATTGCAGCCCAAGTTAAATATCAAAAACTACCTCTAGAGCAAGCGGCACAAAATGCACTTGATGAAGTAAAAGCAATAAATGGAAGTGGTGGTGTTATCGTATTAGACAAATCTGGAAACTACACGATGAGCTTTAACTCTGAAGGAATGTATCGAGGCACCATTGGTAATGATGGCAAACCACTAGTCGCCATTTATAAAGATTAACCTTCATTATTTTAAAACAATGCCTTTGGTTTTTAGCGACTGTTATTAAAAATACAGATAAACCAAGGGCATAATATTAAGCCATTTCCACGATCATCCCCCTATTTTGATCTCTTTATTCCTTTCATGGGTAAACCCCACTGTTCACTTTGCACTCCAAAACAGTTCACAAAACAAACGTTATGCGCTAAAAACAAACACGATCGCCTCTACTTATTAAAATGATCCTTTGAAAAAGTAGCTTTTTTCTTTTTTAGATCTGTTAGAATATTCAGCATAGTTATATTGATTTAATAAGGAAATTGCTGTGGATTTTCACCACGACGATCAAGAAATAACACCAGAAACATCACTTGTATTGGCGGAAAAACAACCATTATTAGATCTCAATGCAACTTTCACCTCTCCGACACAAACTAACCCTGCACTGGCTTATTTACGCAGTTTAGGCTCTAAACGTAGTCGCCAAACGATGGGATCGTTTTTAACAATCGTGGCAAAAATGATTGGCTTCTCTTCAATAAAGCATTGCCAATGGGGAGCACTTCGTCGCCACCATATTCAAGCAATTATCGACATGTTATCTGATGCGGATAAAGCACCCGCCACGATTAACACTTATTTAGCAGCACTAAAAGGTGTCGCTTTAGAAGCATGGGCGATGAAGTTGATGGATACAGAAAGCTATCAACATATTCGCCAAGTAAAATCGGTAAGAGGAAGTCGATTACCTAAAGGTCGAGCGCTTACTGGACATGAAATTCGCGCACTTTTTCGTTGTTGTGAAAAAGACCACTCCTCAAAAGGTTTAAGAGATGCGGCCATATTAAGTGTACTACTTGGCTGTGGATTACGCCGTTCAGAAATTGTTGCGCTTAATTACGAGCATATTCAATTTCGTGATCAAGCCTTTATTGTCAGAGGAAAAGGTAATAAAGAAAGAATATCCTATATGCCAGAAGATACTTGGCTGCGGGTTCAATTATGGATCGATGAAATAAGGGGATCACAAGATGGCGCCCTTTTCACACGTATTCGTCGTTTTGATGATGTAACGGATGAACGAATAACTGACCAAGCCATTTATTATATTTTAGAGACACGCCAACAAGAAAGTGGCATTGATAAATTTGCTCCTCACGATCTGCGACGCACTTTTGCCTCTGCAATGTTAGATAATGGCGAAGATATTGTAACCGTAAAAGATGCGATGGGTCATGCCAGTATTATGACTACACAGCGCTATGATAGACGTGGTGATGATCGCCTTAGAAAAGCGGCTCGACATTTACGTTTTTAGCTTTTTATATTGTAAAAATATACCCAATTCAATCAATGATATTGGGTATATAAATTTTCATCTTATTAATTTTGGCTATGGCTTATCTAAATGGTGGCTCATTAAAGGTTCTTAATTTACGCGAATGTAATTTATCCTCTTCGTCTTTTAATAACTCAATTGCATGAATACCTATTTGCAAATGCTCTGATACCGCACCTTCATAAAAGTGATTAGCTTGTCCTGGTAATTTTATTTCACCATGTAACGGTTTATCAGATACACATAACAAAGTGCCATAAGGAACGCGAAAACGATAACCTTGAGCGGCAATAGTGGCACTTTCCATATCCACGGCAACGGCTCGACTTAAACTAAATCGCCTTGATGTCGCTGAAAAACGTAATTCCCAATTACGATCATCAGTTGTCACAACTGTTCCTGTTCTTAATCGCTGTTTGATTTCATGTCCAGGCTTACCGCTAATGGCTTTAGTAGCATCATAAAGTGCACGCTGAACTTCAGCAATATTAGGAATAGGAATATCTGGCGGTAATACAGCATCTAAAATATGATCATCCCGTAAATAAGCATGAGCTAAAACGTAATCACCTAATAATTGGCTTTCTCTTAAGCCGCCACAATGACCAATCATTAACCAAACATGAGGACGTAAAACTGCCAAATGATCACAAATCGTTTTGGCATTTGACGGCCCAACACCAATATTCACTAATGTTATTCCCGGCCCTTCTTTTGCGATTAAATGATAGGCGGGCATTTGATATTTTTTCCATGTCAGATCAGAAATTAATTTTTCCGGATCAACCGTATCGGCGGTTATTTGCTGAAAACCTGCACAAGAAAGTGCGCAATATGGACTATTTTTATCAGCAACTTGTGCACAGGCCCAACGAACAAATTCATCCACATAGCGGTTATAATTGGTGAATAAAATATAAGGTTGCACATCTTCAGGTAAAGTTCCGGTATAATGCTTTAAACGTGCTAGAGAGAAATCTGTCCGTAGTGCATCAAAATGTGAAAGTGGTAAAAGTTCGCTGTCATCAATTAAACCATCGGTAATATCATCACCAATTTTAGAGAGATCGGTAGTCGGAAAATATTTTGCTAAAGAAGTGCTCATTGACCGATCAAAACCGATGCCAGTGCCATCAATGACAAAAGGATATGGTATTTCTTGTTTTGAGGCCGTCACTTCAAAAGAGACATGATAAGCATCCGCAATAAGTTGCAGTTGCTCAGTTAAATAATTTTCAAATAAAGTTGGATTGGTGATAGTCGTAGAATAAGTACCTGATTTTGATAAACGCCCATAAGCTCTTGTTTTATCTTCTATTTTTACATCACCATACCAATGTACGGTTAATTGTGGATAAGCAAATAGACCTTCAGCCCTTTGTTTTATATCAGGTAATTTTCCATCTTGAGCATACATAATAATAGCATTACGTAAGGCATCAACAGCATTTTGATATTGTTGTTTTAACTGATTAATAATTTTTTGAATTTCTGGGTTATGAGGTTGTGACATAAAGGAGCCTCTACTTATTCTCACGTTTTTCACATCATAGCAAGAAGCTCTATTTTGACCAAAGGATAAAATTAATAAAATTTATATGAGCATTCTCCACCTAATGAGACTAGTTGTCCATTATTTAGTCTTAACGTAATATCAACGCTGTCTTCTTTAATGATTTTATTTCGAGCTAGTAGATCGAAGAATTGCTCTCCTAGCCTTGGTTCTTTATTATTTAGTTGTTTTTTTATCTCGTTCATCTTTTCATTTAAACTCTTATCATCTGTTCTTTCAATATTATTATTAATAGCAACCATATCATAGATAAAATTATATAATTTACTTTCAAATGGTTGAGCTAAGGGGATATCTCGATTTATTTTATCGCTACTTTTTTTAAAAAAATTTATTTTTAATTCAATTAAATCATTAGAAAGAGTCTTTATACTATAAATTTGTTCTTGCTTAACAACATCATTGCTAGAAAAAGATGTTGTCAATGTGTAGTAATCAAAAGCATTATTATATGATTTAATTAAGGTAATCCCTTCTTGATTTAATAAATAATAAATTGCCTTTTTATTTTTCTCTGAGATATCTTTGATTAAAGTTTCAAATTCTTTCATTGCCTCGTTTTGATTTTTACTTTTTATTTCTTCACCATTGATAATATAAGTATTTCTATTTATATCTTTCATTAGTGCCTTTTTTATATTTAAGTTAGCATTACCATTTTCTGTTTCTAAGCTAATATTACTATTTTCTGTATCTAAGCTAATATCACTATTTTCTGTATCTAAGCTAATATCACTATTTTCTATCGCTTTGCTTACGAGCAGTTCTATTGCACTAAAGTTAACTTGATTAAAGTTACTTTTATTAAGCTTTATGTCTATTTCACCAGAACGTATTTTATTATCTAATTCAATATACAACTCAGCAAAAAGTTGATCATTAAGCTCATTTTTATCTAGCTTTTCATATAGACATTTCAATGCGATTTCATTAGAAAAAATTGATGAATGTCGATTAAATATATTAATCATTGTTGACATTTTATTAATTTGTTCATTGTCTATATCTTTTATAAAAATATTATAATTATCTATTAAAATTGTAATGTCTTTATTATTCGGATTACTCAAATTATCCTTAATATTAATTGTTATATTTTCTTTATATGCATCTGAAGCCATAGTTTTTAGCATTAAAACATGATATAGCATTTTAAAATTGTTTTTGTCATCAAATTTCTCTTCAACTACAATATTTTCAACTATTTTTAGTGCTTTTTCTTTTTTGTTTGATTGGAACCAGTCTTTTATTTTATCCCATAATGACATAACATCTTTTGTTTTTTCTCCTTGTGATATTCTTAATATCTGTAAACTAGAAATATCATTGTGATTAATTTTTACACTCATCATATTTTCCTCTTAAATTAACCATATAATAATTAAAATTATATTTAAGAGAAGAACACTTTTAGTGAAACTATGCTATAAAAAATCACCCACGATAAATAATATTAGTCGCATTTCCTTTAAATTTATGGAATTAAAAAACTTAATACGATCGGCAAGGTAATTGCTGCAAGCATGGTTTGTGAAGTAATGATCCCCGCCATTAGCTCAGAGTCCCCTCCTAGCTGTCGAGTTAAAATATAAGAAGTTGGGGCTGTAGGGATAGAAAAGAAAATGACTAAAAGCATCATAACTAATGAAGATAAACCTAAAAAATTAGCAACACTATATGCAATTATCGGTACAATAAGCAACCGAGTCACTGTGTTAATACTAATCATTTTACTTTCTGCTTTTAGTGTTGATAAATGTAATGCCGCACCAATACAGATAAGCCCTAAAGGTAAACTAGTCGCAGCTAACAATTTTAGAAACTGATCGCTACCAAAAGGAAGCCCTATTCCTGATAAATTGATAACAATCCCTATTACGCAAGAGATAATTAATGGGTTTTTAATGATTGGGAAGATTAATTGACGAAAAGTGACATTTTGCCCTGCGGTTAAACAAAGCACTGAAGTCACATTTGATAGAGGAACCAAGGTTGCTAATATCAAAGCAGCTATTCCTAAACCTTCAACGCCAAATAAATCAGCGACAATAGCTAAACCTAAATAAGTGTTAAACCGAATATTGCCTTGAACGATCGCACCAAAACGGCCAGCAGACCAGCCGGTTATCTTTTTAAAAATAACACACAAAATAGTGGTAATGATGACTACTGAGAAAATAGCCCCAGCAAGGTGAGGTAATTGAGGATCAGATAAAGGAGCATTAGCCAAGCTATTGAGAAGTAATGCAGGAAAGAGTAAAAAATAATTTAATTTTTCAGCCCCTACCCAAAATGCAGGTTCAAATGCTTTATTTCTTCTTAAAATAGCGCCTAGCGCAATTAACGCAAATAAAGGCCATAACGTTAACAACACATTTTGCATAGTGTTTGCCCCAGAAAAATAGTCATAATTTACAATATCGTAACATTAGCAAAATTACCAACTGATATTGTTAATATAAAAGCTAATTCAAAAAATGATAAAAATAAAAAATTTTCGCATTTTAAGCCCAACTTTTTCTGTTCTATAATGCTAGGTATAATTTTTATGTCAATAAGGCACTATTTATAAATTTTATAAATCAATATACATTCGATAACAGTGTAAACTTGCCTGAGCCAAGCTAGAATAGTACTCTCGCTCTTCTAAAACAGTGAACCCTTGTTTTAAATAAAATAGCATCGCATTAGGCGTTGCATCTAAAAATAACTGAACAAAATTTCTTTGTTTAGCTTCATATTGTAGCTGTTTAAGAATAAGTCCTGCATATCCTTTTCCTATGCATTCTGGTAATGTAAAAATGGCTTCAGCAAAGCCTGTTTTAAGATCTAAAAAACCAGAAGCCACGGGAATAGACAACTTTTTATCATCAATAACATAGAAAGGATTATTAATAATAGATTGTCTATAGCCGTCAGGCATTTCATCAGGAGTCCAAGCGGCTAATATATCGGGCGGATAGACATGTTGACAGCCAAAACGTAACGCTTTATTTCTTAAATACCATAATCGTTTTGCTTCATGAGGCTCCGCAAGCCTAAGTTGAACACCTTCCATTATAACCTCATTAGTCACTGTATATATTGCAATTATAGAAGTTATTATTCACTATTTTTATATTTTCTTCTTATACCACTATTATAATATTATTTTTATAATGTCCTAAGTGTATCCATTACGCCTGATACACTTAGGCTAATTCACTTATTAGTTAACTATTTTAGTATGGTTATCTTATTATTTTCATCGTTATTACACTCAACATTATTCGAAGATGGCAATAATAATGCAATAACGTATCCTAATAATAAAATAAAACGCACTATCACCATTGTATCTGAAGAAATAAGTAATGGATATGGTGTAAGGGCCATGGTGCCAATGGTAAAGATCAGTGCAATAGTGATAGGATATTTGAAACCGAAATCTCTTACTCGTTGAGTTAAAATAAGTGCAAATACGTAGATTTGTGCTATTAGTAATATGAATTCGACTATACCATAAGAACTAAAAGAGAATTGGTAAAAAAATAATTTATCAGGATCATTCTCAACGGAATCAGGTAACAAGGTCATAAATAACATATATATTAAACCGTTTACAATACCAAATAACACAGAAAAAACCACTTCTGCCCCTAAAAAAGAGAGTCTATCCCGTCTTTTTTCCTTCCATTGATAAACTATTTTAGTTTTCATATTCAATCCTTTCTATTTTAAAATTGTATTCTTTCATATCATATATAATATACTTAACATTTTTACCTAAAACTATATGTTTATAAGACATTATAAGTAATTTTAGTATATTCTGTTTTGATAATTGAAAGAAACAGTCAACAAAGTTATAAATACCTTCAAGTACATATGATGAAATTTCAGACGCACTATATTGGCTCTAAATAGATACTACCGCTCTTTTATCTAATTGATAATAGAGCAGTTTTATCATTTTAAAATTTATTTCACCATTTTATTGATCCACTTAATTTCTTCGTTAGTGAATCGAATATTGCTTTCTTTATTTGTATCAGTATCTTGCAATATTTTCTCTTTAATTAATTGGCTAACAGGGACAATAATATTAAAATGGTCTCCATTTTTTATATTATAAATTTTCAGAGGAATATCGTGTTCCATTGCAACCACACGTAATTCATTGAATTCATCCCAAAAATAATCATGACCTTCAAAATAAAATGTTGGTGTTTTTATTGATTTAATATAGCGGTATACAGAGCGGACATTAAATTCTTCTTCGTTATTTTTATCAAAGGGTAATTCAACCATCATCCGCCCTTCTGTGCGTAGTTTAAGATCAGGTATTCCTCCTAAAGAGAATATTGCCCTGAATTTATCACTGTATTCACTAGCCAATAATGCTCTCGTTCCCCCAGTGCTATGTCCTACTACGTAAATACGTTTAGGATCAACATAAGGTAATGACGCTAAATATTCTCTAGCTGAGTCTAAATCTTCTAATTCACCATAAAACATTTCATAGCGACCAGGGTTGGTATTTTCACCACGAAAAGAAGGTATCATGAGTACCATATTAGGATCACGAAACGTCGCTCCTGTTTGGTCATTTTCAACTGGTTGTGGTGTCCAAAAATAATCATCTCCTCCTATCCCACCATATCCTCCATTCAGCCAAATCACCGCAGGTAGTTTATTTTTTTTATTCGCCGGCGGAGGGGTTAAATAAGCATACATATCACCTAGTTTGGCAGGATATTTAACTACATTGAATATTTCTGCTGGCGCTTCCCAAGGTGCTTCAGTATTGTCAAAACTATCATTTATAATTTGTGTTTTAAAACGCTGATGTGCTTCAAATAAGGTTTCATCGCGAACATCAATATTCGCATTTGCCGAGAAAGTACCAATTGTTAGTAAAGAAAAAATAAGCGCAGGAACAATTTGTCTAAAACATCTCTTTTTTAGAACCATATCAATCAATTTCCTTATAGATTATTTAAGTAGTGGAATAATAGTATAGATAGCTTAAAAATTTTGAATAGCATTTTTCTTGAACAAAGAAAAATAGATGTAAAAAGTATCTTAATTGGAATGGTTAAATTGCTTAAAAATTAAATAGGCAGAAAACGGCTTTTGTTTTGAGAAGTTATTTTTAAACAACACCCTGTCCACACTTGAACACTTAAGGGCACTTTTTAGCTCTTTTTAATGGTTTTATGTACAAAAAAAGGCATCTTAAAAAAGATGCCTTTCTCGATAACTTATTGATTATCTTTGATTTACTTATTTTGCAGTCGTACGAATTAAGTAATCAAAGGCGCTTAATGAGGCTTTTGCACCTTCACCCGCGGCGATAATAATTTGTTTATAAGGAACAGTTGTACAGTCACCCGCAGCAAATACCCCTTTAATATTGGTTTCACCACGTGAATCAACCACGATCTCACCAATTTTATTACGCTCAACAGTTCCGTCTAACCATTGTGTGTTTGGCAGTAAACCAATTTGGACGAAAATACCCGCTAAGGCAATATCATGCATTGAATCGTTAGTGCGATCTTTATATTTCAGTCCTGTTAACTTAGTACCATCTCCATATACTTCTGTTGTTTGGGCATTTAAGATAACATCGACATTACTTAAGCTACGCAGTTTCTTTTGTAAAACAGCATCGGCTCTCATTTCTGAGGCAAATTCTAGTACGGTCACGTGCTCCACTAAACCAGCTAAGTCAATGGCAGCTTCAACACCGGAGTTACCACCACCAATAACAGCCACTCTTTTACCTTTAAATAGAGGACCATCACAATGTGGGCAGTATGTTACACCGCGAGTACGGTACTCGTTTTCACCCGGTACGTTCATATTTCTCCAGCGAGCACCCGTGGCAATAATTAAGCTACGGGTTTTTAAAATCGCACCAGATGCGGTTTCAATTTGGTGTAGATCACCTTCCGCTGCTCCCGGAATTAAACGGCTGACAGTTTGGCTGTCAATGACATCAACTTGATAATCATCAACATGAGCTTTTAAAGCCCCAGCTAATTTTGCACCTTCGGTTTTAGGTACAGAGATATAGTTTTCAATATCAACAGTATCGAGAACTTGTCCACCAAAACGTTCACCGATAAGACCTGTATTTAAGCCTTTACGTGCAGCATATACCGCCGCTGACGCCCCTGCAGGGCCGCTTCCGACAATCAGAACATCAAAGGCATCTTTTTTATTTAATAACTCTGCAGTGCGTTTTTCTGCATTGCTATCTACTTTGCTAACAATTTCAGCTAAAGTCATACGACCTTGGCCAAACTCGTTGCCATTTAAGAATACCGCAGGAACGCCCATGATATTACGTTCCTGAATTTCATTTTGGAACATGCCTCCGTCGATCGCCGTATGGGTGATGTTCGGATTTAAAATCGCCATTAAGTTTAATGCCTGAACAACATCAGGGCAGTTATGACAAGAGAGCGAATAATAGGTTTCGAAATGAAACTCACCGTCTAACTGACGAATTTGTTCAAGTAATTCTGGGGCTTCTTTAGATGGATGACCACCGGTTTGTAATAATGCTAAGACTAAAGAAGTAAACTCATGACCTAATGGCGAGCCTGCAAAACGAACGCCCGTTGTTTTCCCTGGGTTGGTAATAAGAAAAGATGGTTTGCGCACATTAGCACTGTTATCTTCACGGTATGTGACTTTATCAGATAACGGTTCAATTTCTTTTAATAAGGCTTGGATATCAGCAGAATGTTTGCTGTCGTCTAATGTTGCAACTAACTCAACTGGCTGGGTTAATCGTTCTAGGTAAGCTTTCAGTTGAGCTTTTAAATTATTATCTAACATTTTTGCACCCTCAATAAAATCGGGTGCCGAAACACCCGATAAATAACTACGTTAGTAGCTTCTTTAGTGGCTTGATTCTTATTTAGAATTTTTTAGATTTTGCCAACTAAATCCAGTGATGGAGCTAAAGTTGCATCACCTTCTTTCCATTTTGCTGGGCAAACTTCACCTGGGTGGCTAGCAACATATTGAGCTGCTTTTACTTTACGTAACAGGTCAGCTGCATCACGGCCAATACCTTCAGCAGTAATTTCGATTGCTTGGATGATACCTTGTGGGTCAACAACGAAAGTACCACGATCTGCCAGACCTTCCGCTTCACGCATATTTTCAAAGTTACGAGTTAATGCGCCAGTTGGGTCACCGATCATGCCATATTTGATTTTACCGATAGTTTCTGAGCTGCTATGCCATGCTTTATGAGTAAAATGAGTGTCAGTAGAAACAGAGTAAATTTCTACACCCATTTTTTGGAATTCTTCATAATGATCAGCTAAGTCACCTAATTCTGTTGGACAAACAAAGGTAAAGTCAGCTGGATAGAAGAAGAAAATGCTCCATTTGCCTTCGACGTCCTTTTCAGTCACTTCTACGAATTGACCGTCTTTAAATGCCATGTTTTTGAATGGTTTGATTGGGGTATTAATTAAAGACATTGTATTTCCTCCTGTTTGGTATGAATCTAATGTACCTATTCCAATTGAGAATATCTAATACATTCCTACTATCATATCAATAGGTTTTACCTAATGAGTTTAATAAATTGATAGAGATAGATTAACGAAATGTAGCGACTAACGCAAATGACTAAAAAAAATACAAAAAAACACGATTTAATGACAAAAAAAGCTAATTATTGCTATTTTTAGCAGTAAAACTATAAAATTAACTCTATAAAAAGTAACAATTATTTTTTCAATTTAGCGCTTTTTATCACATATATATAGATCAAATCTCTTTGGCGGTTTTTAAAATAGTATAAGTGCATTTAAAAGCGGCCTGCTGGATCCGATAAATATCTTGTTTATCGGTGGTAGATTGCACAACTGCATCACCGGCTTGAAAACGTTGTAGCTCTCCCCAAGGCGCTTCCATTGCAAACTCAGCGGTTTGTTTTGGAACAATAAAATAGTTCATTTCAATCCCTTTAGGGATAAAAACTTGATAGCCTTGCCTTATCGGTGTGATGCTTTTCGCTTTGTCTGCATCAGCCAGATTATAGCGCTGAGCAAATTTATCTCTTCTGACCAGAATTTCTTCATTACCTGTTGCTGGACAAATATTTTGTACAACCCAATCACCCGCTTTGGCTGGCTCCGAAATAGTTTCAACCCCTTCACCTTTTATGTAAGTGGTGATCACTTCTCCTTCTTTTGCAGGTCTGGCTAAAACGGGTTTGGTTTTAATTGCCACACCAGTGATGGCCATTTTCTCCGCTTGAGCAAAATAAGAAATGCGATCTTTTTGAGGTAAATGAGTGAGTGATTCAGCCACAGAAAATCTAGGTAGCAAGGCAGAGGCGAGAAATAATATTGCTATGCTATTTTTATAATGTTTGTAAGGCATATAGGTACTGTTTATCTTATCTGTCATCTTATTTATCTTATCTATCATCTTATTCATATAGATGCATGGGTAGCATTTTGGTTTTACCATATATCAATGGTATCTCGAATATTATGACAAATTAAAAAATAACAGTATCAATAAAATCAGCAAGTAATAAACTAAGAATAAAAAAGCGAGGAGTCTCACAACTTATAATAAAAAACTAATAAAAAACTACCGAAATAGTTATAAAGTGCCTCATTAGTAGTGAGAACTATTTGAAAAAACAGTGCGTTGAAAGAAATGATGACATGATAAAAGAAATATGCAAGGCAACATGATCAAAACGACAGAAGCTATAGCATATGGATAGCCTCTGTCTAGCATTATCATAGTCTACCTGTTTTTCGTAGCGCTCGTCGAAAATAGGATACTGGCATTTTAGGACAAATTTGCTCTTTGACGGCTGGATTATTTTCTAGCTCTTCTTTTTCAATATCATTATTTTTGCTTCTGTTCCGTAATGGTGTTTCTGTTTTATTCATCTTCCCTTACCTCAGAGATCAATGCCTCATTAATGGCTTCTATTTTTTCGACTGCTTCATTAAGTATAAAAGCAATGCGTTGCGCTTTTTCTACAGAAAGTTGTTTCAATACTAGCTTATGACGTAATACCGCTTTTAATTTTCCTACCGCAAATTCGATTTCCTCAGAAACTCCCCCTGCGTTTTGTGATAAATCACGTGCATAAGCCAGTTTATTTTGAATATTTTTTTCTGTTTCTTGGTTTTCTGCTAAAAATGCTGAACCTTCTGGCGTAATACTATAATTTTTACGGCCTTTTTCAGCGATATTAGCAACAACTAAATCTTGCTCTTCTAATAGTGTCAGTGTTGGATATATAACCCCTGGACTTGGTACATATAGTCCTGAAGATGCTTCGTCTATTCCTCGAATAATTTCATACCCATGGCTCGGTTTTGCCGCGATCATACTCAGCAAAAGAACACGTAAATCACCATGGTCAAACATACGTTTTAATTGACGACCTTGGCCCCTTCCTTTTCCTTTACCGGCACCACAACCTCGGCCATGTCGTTTACCATGCTCTTGCTGTTTTTCACCGTGACAACAGCCATGATCGGCATGACCATTATACTCATGACTTTGCTCACCATGTTGGCAACATTCGCCATGACGTTCTTGGTGATGGCCCCTTTCACCATGACAACAATGTTCATTATTGCCATTGTGGTGTTGTCCTCTGTGTTTACCTTTACCACCACAACGTCCGATGCCATGACCACCATTATCGGTGTGTTGTTGATAAAGCGAATGTAACACTTGGATCATCATAATATTCCCTCATTTTTTAGATATATCGAAATCATTGATAACCAATATAATCCGATATATCTAAATGATCAAGTTTTAGATATATCTATTTATTTTTATCTATCATAAGGAATAGTAACAATATGATTTATCTATAGTTACATTCTATAATTCACGCTTAATTATGAATGATTCTCATTCTCGAGCTTGATTTTATGTGCTATTCATAACGAAAATAAGAAGCTAGACAAACGAAACAAGCAAAGGAAGGAGTAATTTTAGTGACAGCGTCACTTTTATAAGGGTAAAATAAAAAAGTTAGCAACCTTTTCCTTGCTAACTTTTACTATGTTAAATAATAAATAGAACAAAATAGCTATTTTAATGCAGATAGGACAACTTTTTTAATATAGTCGCACCCTGCTTTAATATGCTCTTCACTCCATTTATCAGAGTTTTTTATCGTTAATTGTAAAAGACTTAAGTGGTTAACTTGCTTCCATTCATCTTTGCCTAAATGACATTGTTGACAAAACTGAGCAGGTATATCATCGCTATTACGAGCACACAGCACTAATAGGTTGAGATCTTGCTTATATTGGCTCTTTATTTCTAAATTTTTATAAATAGCATTATTTAGCTGATTTTGTATTTTTAAACATTGGTTGCCTTTAATTGCAATGGCAAAAGTGAGTTTATTAAAATCTGAAACTGGCAAAATATGAATAGCATAAGAGATACCCGATTTTTCAAATTCGTTCTCTTGTTTTAATTGTTGTTCCAGTTTTACTCTAGCTTCCCATTGATTTTGAGCGCATTGTCCATACCCAAAATTATTAAAAGCATATAGCTGATGGATCCCCCACATTGATGCAACCGCAGGTGCTGATTGGATCCCATCAATTTCATCGGGAATATTCCCCTCTTCTGGGCACAGTTTTGGCGGGTTAGCGAGAAAACGACTTAATCGAGCATCTTTTATACAAACAATCCCCGTAGGATAAGGAGAAAATCCCGCTTGAAATGGCTCAAAAGAGACAGAGTCAGCTCTTGAGAGCTGAGTAAAACTATCATAAATATCCGAGGTTAACTCAAGTAAAGGTGCTTCTTGCTTAAGTTTATCGCACAATATGTTATAAGGGATGATGCTATTATTTTCGTCAAGAAACAGGCTTTTCATATAGCCTAATTGGGATGCATCAATGTGAATATAGAATGAGTTGTTATGTTGTTTTTCACACTCTTCACGTAATTCGAAAAGAGGCTTAAGTTTGTCAATGCTACCGTATGTCGATGAGCCTAACACGCCAATAATACCGAGTATCGGCTCTCCCTGCTCGATTAAGCGAAGCACAATATGACGCGTTTTAGCTATATCTGTTTTAAACTCTTCATCTATTGGTAAGGCAATGAGATTATCATAACCTAACCCCAAGATATCCATCGCCTTCTTCCAAAATTCGAAGCGGTATATCGGTACTAGTAATTTACCTAAATGCATCGTTCTTGTCATGCCGGTGCCACGACAAGTTAAATGGCTGACATCATCAAAAATATCTCGCTCATATAGCTGTTCACTGATGGATAAAATATCAGTGATAGACATATTAAATAACTCAAATGCTTTTTTATCTGCAACCAGATCTCTTGATTTTGGATGACGTGCAATCGCCATCGGCAGTGTTTTTAAATTTCTCAAAGCCCACAAAATTTCATAACAAGCAAAAACATGACTGGTGGTAATATGTCCAAATGCTTTATCTGGTTCAAAACCGATTAGTTTACACAAATCATGAGTTATTTTTTGCTCTTGCTGTTTTTGTATGGGTGAATGTTTGTTAAAAACATTATCAGCATTATAGGCCAGTGCAGAAAGGTAGCCTAATTTCGCCAATCGCATGACGGGAGAGTTGTAATGTGAGAAATAAGGCTCAATCTCAGGTTTATTATTCACTAGCTGCTGGTTTAAATTATTTAAAATATCACCATAAAATCCCTTCACAGCTTTATTTTCAATGGTATTGCTTTTTATTTTGTTCTCTAATCTCTCATTAGTATTTATCTGTGAGTTATTTGGACTAGAATAAAAGGACTCACTATCCATCAACATCTTTACCATCTCTCGATGATAACATGTTAGGGTATCCACGGTTCGGGTATCAAACACACGCTCTGCAGCACTCAGACAGGTTTCTTTGTGATTTGCCATCATCGCACCTATATATAAATTTTTGTTATCAATTTTAATCAGAATTGAGTTTATTTTACGTAAATAATTAGTCTCTTTTTAAATGATATACTACATGATGAGTAAGAATCTTCTTTATTTTATTGATATCAGATAAGATTTTCCAAGTTCGTTCTAAAGTTTTTACTTTTTCATGATAAATGATTTAGTTTTATTAATTAGTTTATAAATTTCATTATCAATTTTGATTTATGCTATTTTTCAAAACTTATTATAATATTTTTACCATAGTCGATACTTAAATCTGTTTTATTTTAAATAAGTGATTTTTTATCTTAGATAAGATGGATTATTAAGTGAGGTTTATTTTTATAATGACGCAAAAAGCACAGGATCATATTAAAGCTTCTTAAATTTTTTATAGAAAATAAAAAAACACATAATATCTTTATTATGTGTTTTTTCAGAATAATCGTGATTGAGAATGAGAATGCTTTTATAACTTATAATAAATAAAATAAATTTATTTTCGCTCTACACAAGTGATTTATTCATATCAATCTCAAGCACTACTTTACCAATTAAGTCACCAGACTCCATTAATTGATGTGCTTTGGCAACTTCTTGTAAAGAAAAGACCGCATTAATAATAGGCTTAATTTGACCTTTGATAATCAACGGCCATACTTGTTGTTTTAATTCTTGTGCTATATGCGTTTTTTCTTCTGGCGTTCTAGAACGCATGGTAGAACCTGTATGACTTAATCGCTTAAGCATCAGTGGCATCATATTTAAGTTTTTAGGGGCCCCTTTCATCATGCCAACTTGGATCACTCTGCCAAATTTCGCCGCAACTTGATAATTTTTTTCCACATAATCGCCGCCGATAATATCAAGTATGACATCAACGCCTTTACCTTGAGTTAATACAGGAATTTCTGTAGCAAAATCTTTCTCACGGTAATTAATAACATGATTAGCCCCTAATTTTTGGGCAACTTCGGCTTTTTCTTTTGAACCTACTGTTGTGTAAATTTCACAACCAAGATTGTGCGCTAACATAATCGCCATAGAGCCAATCCCAGAAGTGCCCCCATGGATCAAAACCGATTCCCCTGCTTTTAACTGACCGAGTTGAAATAGATTTGCCCAAACAGTAAATAAATTTTCAGGTAATGCTGCCGCTTCAATATCGCTTAATCCTTGCGACGGTAAAGCGATATCTTCATGGACTAAACAATATTCAGCATAACCGCCACCAGCAACTAAAGCACAAACACGATCACCTATTGCCCATTTTGTACAATGTTCACCTAATTTCACCACTTCCCCAGCAATCTCTAATCCTAATATAGGAGATGCATCGGCTGGCGGTGGATAACTACCTTGACGTTGAAAAATATCAGGGCGATTAACACCCGCTGCATTAACTTTTACCAACATATAATGAGGGGGTAATGATGGTAATGGGCTATTTTCTAATTGCAGTTTATCAACGCCACCGGGTTCAGTAATAACCACTTGCGTCATAAAAGCAGGTAATTCATTATTTTTTATCATGATGTCACCTTACTTAGAAATGAATGAAATCTTTATCAACAATCACTATCGCATAAAAATAGTCATTTTATTTAAGTAATGATGTTATTGAGATGAATTTATTTTTGCATAGAACAAATTATAAACACCGTTATAGCCATCCCTGTTTTTGATGCTGAGTACAAATCGGACATAAGGTGGCATTAGGCTCCCAAGCAAAAAAAGCAAGACGGCATTTATCACATTGTGCATCATAATAATGGTAGTGTGTCGGTGTGCTATTTTTAGCAATTTGTTCTACGACTTTTATTGATTTTGGAAAACAGACAACTTGGCAGTTCATACAACCGGTACAACGTTTTTCATCAATGATAAAGCGATTATCTTCGATTGTGATTGCACCTTCATCACACACCTTGGCACATGCAGAACAAAGAATACAACTTTCTTTATCTAATTGAATATGGAACCAGCTATCTTGCGGATAAAGCTGTTTCCTTGCATTTAATCCTGTTTTTACGTGACCTTTATTAAGTGGCTTTTCATCTAATTTTTGTCGAAATAGCATAAAGCGACGACCACTATCGACCGGTTCAGGCTCCACTAAAACTAATTGCCAAATAGGCTCTTGTAAGGTTTTTAATTGCAAATTAAGTTGTGCGAGTATCGGCAGCCACTTATCAACCAAGGGTTCTGCTATTTTCATACCACGTATTTGATATTGTCGATGCCAAACCAAAAGCTCTTCAATACTGGCCAGTGGTTCATCATGATTAATGACTAATAGATTATCTTGAAAGCTACGTTCATGGGGGGAGATATTTTCTATAGCATCAACAGGACAAGTAAATAGACAATTACCGCATTGGAAACAACGCTCATTATCTATTTCAACGTTCAAAAGACTAAAAGTGATAGCGTCCACAGGACAGACTTTTGAACAGCTATCACAAAGGCTTTGTTTGAGGCGTTTCCTAACACATTTATCATTAATGATAGGTTCAGGAGGAAGATCTACCCTAATAAAACGCCTCATACTTCATGACTCCATTACTATTACTTAACAATAAAAAATGCAAATCGGTTAAGTATTTCAGCAATTAACAGGACAATACCGCTACCCCAAATTAGAGATAACCCAGAAGTAAATACAGCTATACGATATTTATACAGGCTATATCCCATCATTAATATACTGATAATAGACAATATCCATGCAGATATTCTTAATCCGAAAGTCTCATTATACGCAATTATAGGGGTATGAGGAAAAGTAATTGCATCATTGGTTAATTGTATTTCTGACATCCATGATAAATAAAGTGGTTGCTCTGCCATACGGATAGTCACCGCAAGAAAAATACCAACCAAAGCACTTAATACTATTTTTTTAGCAAGTTCGCCATCAGCAAAGGCTTTAACCCTTATTGAAGTGATTAATAATGTGATCACCGCTCCCGCAGAAAAAACAGAGCCGATAAACATAAAATAGGTATTAACATGCATCCAAGTTATCATCGATGTGCTGTAATAAAGCGAAGCCATACAGAAAATATCCACTAACCCCAGTAAACCGATAATGGCTAAGAGGGTTTTATTCATATGACCTTTTATTAGTACTAGCAAGGTATATAAACATAATGCGCCCAGGTAAAGAGCAGCAAAGATAATCTCACGGCTTAGCCATGATGATGATATATGGCGTAAGGCATGAAACGCATTCCACGGATATCCCATATGCAATGTTGAGGCTAATAATCCTAAGCATCCCAATATAGCACTTGTCAGTAATACGGGGCGCAAAGTGCGTGTTGCTCGTTGATTACCTATTTCTTTCTCTAACCAACAAAAATAGAGGGCAGTAAAAATAGTAACACCAACAGAACTTTGTACTAACAAAGTAAAGGTAACTAATGGCCATTCACTCATGCTTGGTTCCCTCCTTTTTTAATTGCACCAGTATGTGGTTTGATGACCAAATTAGGGTGAGTGATTGTAAAATCAGGTAACCCTTGAACTTGGCTTAAATGGCCATATTTAGCACGTAAATCTTTAATTTTTCCAAACTTAATCGCATTTAATGGACATGTATCAACACAAATAGGATTTTTACCTTCTGCTAATAAATCTACGCAGAAATCACATTTCGACATTTGTCCTGTTTCAGTATTCATTTGTGGTGCACCATAAGGACATGACCATGAGCAATAACCACACCCAACACATTTGCTGGTATCAACACGGACAATGCCATCTCCGGGGCGTTTATGCATTGCTGTTGTTGGACAGTTTTTTACACATATAGGATCGTCACAGTGATTACATGAAATCGTTAATGTGTATGCAAAGACATTATTTTCAAATGCACCTTGCCCATTAGGCGCAAATCCCCCGCCCTGTATTTCATAAATACGGCGAAAACGGCGCCCAACCTCTAAATTATTTTTATCTTTACATGCAACTTGGCATGCTTTACAACCTGAGCAACGAGAAGAATCAATAAAAAAGCCAAGCTGTTCATCGCTAACAGGTGCATATTGTTTGAATTCACTCATGCTTTGGTTACCTCAACTAAAACGGTTAAATGTGAATTACCATGGGCTAATGGTGTCATACGTGTTGATGTCAAAACGTTAGGGCACCCACCATGATCAACGCCGTCTTTATCAGGAGACCACCAAGCCCCCGCCTGTAAACCAACCACACCAGGAATAATTCGCTCGGTAACTAAAGCAGGTATTTGGGTGATCCCTCTGTCGTTATAGATACGCACCATATCGCCATTTTTGATGCCTCTATTTTGTGCATCAATAGGGTTTATCCACATTTCTTGGCGTTGTACCTCTTGTAACCAAGGGTTAGCATATTGCGTTGAATTGGCTCTATTTTTTCCTTTCCAAGTTAACATTTGTAGTGGATATTTCTCGGTCAATTTATCTTCTGGACCTTCAATTGCAGGAACATAATGAGATAATGCAGGAATATCGACATTATTCATGTCATAGAGACGTTTAGGGAAAATTTCAATTTTTCCTGATGGAGTTGGGAAAGGATGATTTTCTGGATCACGAATATTTTCTTCAAATGCAACAAAAGGTGCATCTTTGAAAAGATAGCGGCGAGTCTTGAGTAATTCATCAAAAGTTGGGAAATCAGGTCTATCTTTAAAGCGTTCTTTGTTAGTATTAACGAGATAAGCTATCCACTCTTTTTCTGTTCGTCCTTCGGTAAAAGCCTCTTTGACGCCCATTTTCTCAGCAACATCGCTGATCCATTCATAATCAGAACGTCTTTCAAAAGCAGGTTCAACGACTTTTTCTGACAGTAAGAAATAGTTGCCCGTTCCCCATGTATTACCGATATTCCAACGCTCTAAAAAGCTCGTTTCTGGTAAAACTAAGTCTGCGTATTTGGCTGACGGAGACATATATAGATCACTAACAACGATAAACTCTACTTTAGATTCATCTTCAAGTAACTTAGCTGCCGCATTAACATCAGGGTTTTGATTGACAAGATAGTTACCCGCTAAAGAAAAGATCATTTTGATATTACTATCAAGTTTATCGACGCCAATAAGGCCATCTTCTGGCGTCACTTTGCTCGCATCCTCAACAGCTTGCATCCAATTCATAATGGATATTTGTGCAGTTACCGGATTTTTGCCAATATTGGGACCACGAATAGATTGACGGTTACCAATTCCGCCATATCCAGCCGCCCAAGCGCCTTTTTTACCCACATTCCCAGTAATTGCTGCTAATAACGTTGAACCACGGGCGGTACGTTCACCACAAATATGACGTTGTGGCCCCCAACCTTGAATTAAGGCCGCGGGTTTTGTCATCGCATATTCACGTGCTAATTGACGGATAGTATTAGCTGGGACTCGTGTGATTTTTGTCGCCCATTCTGGGGTTTTCGCTATACCGTCTTTTTTCCCTAATAAATAAGCCATTAATGATTCGTTAGCTGGCACCCCTTCTGGCATATGATCTTCATCAAAACCTACCACATATTTATCGATAAACGCTTTATCATGTAAATTTTCGGTCACAATGACATACATCATTGCATCCATCAGTGCATTATCTGTGGTAGGAAGTAAAGGGATCCATTGATCAGCTAAAGATTGGGCTGTATCTGAATAACGAGGATCGACAACAATAAATTTGGTCCCATTATTTTTCATTTTTTGAAAATAGTGATTGGTGTGACCAAAAATGGTTTCGTTGGGATTATGTCCCCACAAAATAACTAAAGGCGTATCCGCTAAAGTATCAAGAGAACTTCCTGTTTTAGATACGCCATAAGTATAAGGTGTGACTTTAGCGGTATTCCCTAAGCTCACTGAGTGATAATAAGGAAGATATCCTCCTGTGAGATTAAAGAGTTTTTTCATCATAGTATCACCAGAGAAGATCCCCCCAGTGACGGCGGTATTTACCGTAAGAAAACGACTTGCTGCACCATGCTGTTGAGTTAATCGTGTTACATTCTCAGCAATTAAAGAGGTTGCTTCATCTCAAGAGATACGCTCAAATTTGCCTTCACCGCGCTTACCCACACGTTTCATGGGATATTTAAGTCTATCCGCATGATAAGTGAATTTACGATAACCTCTACCTCTTACGCAGGCTCTCATTATCGGCATTTGTTCATCTAAATCAGCATCTGGTCTTGTGGTAATACGGGTAACAATCCCCGCTTTAACATGAGCTCGGATATCACATTTACCACCACAGTCAAAGGTGCTACATGTTGCGACGACAGTAGCAGGTTTCTCATCAATGTTGGCAATAGGTAGGCTTTTATCAAGATTGGCCTGTGCATTTTGTGCGAAAAAAGGCATACTCACTAATGCTGCACTGGCTTGTACAAAATGACGACGCGTTAATGGCATCCCCTCTTGGTTAGCAAGCCTTTTTTCTTGTTTTTTTATAGACATATCATTCTCACATAACTATTTTTATTAATGAAAATGATAAAAGATAGTGGATACCCCTTATTGATACATATCAATACCACTTAATAGGTAAGCGAATGTTTCAAAACTCCGTTCGCCTTTGTATGGGATCTGCCATTTTATAAGGAAAAGCTAATTCAAGTTAGCATTAAGTTGTATCAAAAATACATTTAGCTAATTTTAGTTAGAGAGTGTTAATAAATGATCAATTTCTGTTAGGAAAACGAAAAGTTAAGAAAATAAAGTGAATAAGATGTTAATCCTTGAATAAAATTTCTTGAGTTCCCTCCTAATTTTTAGTTTTACCAAAGATAATTTAGCAAATACCCTATGACTTCCTTAAAAAATCGAATAATATACCAATCGTGTATAGGGTTAGCGCAAATTATTCTAAATAAGTCACCAAACAAAACACGGGCTTAATCAATCTATATCGTTTTTTACATTCAGAATTATTTCTATGCGTACCATTATTCCCCTTACCAATTACAGCAATGTGTGTTAAAATTGACACATATCAATATTTTTATTTGTAATGAGCAAGCTTATGATCCCAGAAAAACGCGTCGTTCGCCGAATCCAATCTGGCGGTTGTGCAATCCATTGTCAAGATTGCAGTATTAGCCAGCTCTGCATCCCGTTTACTTTAAACGAGCATGAGCTTGATCAACTGGATAATATTATCGAGCGTAAAAAACCTATCCAGAAAGGTCAAACCTTGTTTAAAGCCGGTGATGAGCTGAAGTCACTTTATGCCATTCGTTCAGGAACTATTAAAAGTTATACAATCACTGAAGAAGGCGACGAACAGATCACAGGTTTTCATCTCGCTGGTGACTTGGTTGGATTTGATGCCATTATCAACACTGAACACCCAAGCTTTGCACAAGCTCTTGAAACATCAATGGTTTGTGAAATACCATTTGAAACACTAGATGATTTATCAGGCAAAATGCCTAATTTACGTCAACAAATGATGCGTCTAATGAGTGGCGAAATCAAAGGTGACCAAGAGATGATCTTACTGCTATCAAAGAAAAATGCAGAAGAACGTTTAGCCGCCTTTATTTATAACCTTTCTCGTCGCTTTGCCCAGCGCGGTTTTTCACCTCGTGAGTTCCGTTTAACCATGACTCGTGGTGATATTGGTAATTACTTAGGCCTGACAGTAGAAACCATTAGCCGACTATTAGGTCGTTTCCAGAAAAGTGGTATGTTAAGTGTAAAAGGTAAATACATCACTATTGAAGATAGTGAAATGTTAAGTGAACTCGCAGGCAAACTGCCTTCCTCAACAGAAGCTTAATCTTTTACATTACATCACCTATTTTTATAACGGGGCACACAAATTTGTGTCCCGTTTTCTATTTTGTGCTATTGCATTTTAGCTTCTTGGGTTATCTTTAAAAATGTAGATGGATAAATCCAGCCCTAAAGAGGATATAGCAATGGAAAAATATCAAAACCTTCTCGTTGTCATTGATCCTAACCAAGATGACCAACCAGCACTACGTCGTGCTGTTTATATCGTTCAGCGTAATGGTGGGCGGATAAAAGCTTTTCTACCTGTTTATGATCTCTCATATGACATGACCACCCTTTTATCTCCCGATGAACGTAATGCGATGCGCAAAGGCGTGATTAATCAAAAAACCGCTTGGATAAAACAGCAAGCTCGCTATTATCTTGAAGCCGGCATTCAAATCGACATAAAAGTGATTTGGCATAACCGACCGTATGAAGCCATTATTGAAGAAGTGATCACCGATAAGCATGACTTACTGATTAAAATGGCTCATCAACATGATAAGTTAGGCTCCTTAATTTTTACTCCCCTAGATTGGCAATTGTTAAGAAAATGCCCTGCTCCTGTATGGATGGTAAAAGATAAAGAGTGGCCAGAATACGGCACTATTGTTGTCGCCGCTAATCTGTCCAATGAAGAGTCATATCATGATGCATTAAATTTAAAATTAATTGAATTAACTAACGATTTATCTCACCGTATACAAAAAGATCCAGACGTTCATTTACTCAGTGCCTACCCTGTTGCACCCATTAATATTGCAATTGAGTTACCTGACTTTGATCCTAACCTTTATAACAATGCTTTGCGTGGACAACACCTTATAGCGATGAAAGAGCTTCGCCAGAAATTCTCTATCCCTGAGGAAAAAACACATGTCAAAGAAGGATTACCTGAGCAAGTTATCCCTCAAGTATGCGAAGAGCTAAACGCGGGTATTGTCGTATTAGGTATTTTAGGGAGAACCGGACTTTCTGCCGCTTTCTTAGGCAATACAGCAGAACAGCTGATCGACCATATAAAATGTGATTTACTCGCTATCAAACCTGATGGCTTTACCTGTCCTATCACTGTCGATTCAGATAACGAATAACGCTTTTAATACTGTATAGCAAAACGCCCGCTATCGCTTAAATAGTCGGGCGTTTTTTATTAAAGATTATTAGCTAAACAGATCACAAGGCTTTTAAAATTGCATCGACACTGGCTTTAGCATCACCAAATAACATTTGGGTATTTTCTTTAAAGAATAATGGATTTTGTACTCCTGCATAACCGGTATTCATAGAGCGTTTAAACACGATCACGTTTTGAGCTTTCCATACCTCTAATACCGGCATACCTGCTATTGGACTATTAGGATCGTCTTGTGCGGCTGGGTTAACAGTATCATTTGCACCAATAACTAAAACGGTATCTGTATCAGCAAAATCATCATTGATTTCATCCATTTCTAAGACAATATCGTAAGGTACTTTCGCTTCTGCTAACAATACATTCATATGTCCCGGCAGACGACCCGCAACTGGGTGAATACCAAAGCGTACTTTTATACCACGCTGGCGAAGCTTTTCTGTTATATCATGTACTGGGTATTGTGCTTGTGCCACAGCTAAGCCATAACCCGGCGTAATAATCACTGAAGTTGAGTTTTTTAATAGTTCAGCAACTTCTTCTGCGGTTGTTTCACGATATTCCCCCATCTCTCCTTCATCACTGGAGCTGCTACCATCAGTACCAAAACCACCGGCAATAACGCTAATAAATGAGCGGTTCATTGCTTTACACATGATATAAGAAAGAATAGCGCCCGATGAACCCACTAATGCCCCTGTCACAATTAACAAATCGTTGCTTAACATAAAACCAGCAGCGGCGGCGGCCCAACCCGAATAAGAGTTCAACATTGACACAACAACAGGCATATCCGCACCACCAATGGAGGCAACTAAATGCCAACCAAATGCTAATGCAATGACTGTCATCACAATCATTAAAAAGACTTGTAAACCAACACTGTCAGTTTTAACAAACCAGATCATTAATAAAAATGAAATAACTAAAGCCGCTAAATTAAGTTTATGGCGATTAGGCAACATCATAGGTTTGGATGACATTTTGCCACTTAGTTTGCCATAAGCGACAATAGAGCCGGTAAAAGTAACCGCACCGATAAAGATACCTAAAAAGACTTCTGTGAGATGAATGTTGGCCATTACAGGATCAATGGCAGGATTATGATCTAGATAACTATTAAAACCAACCAGAACCGCGGCTAAACCCACAAAACTATGTAAAATAGCCACCAACTCTGGCATTTGCGTCATTTCAACTTTTTTGGCTAAACGGATACCAATAACGGCACCAATAACCATAGCAACAATGATCCAACCTACATTATCAGCATAAGGCCCAAAGATAGTCGCAAATAACGCGATAGCCATCCCTGCAATACCAAAGTAATTCCCCTGTTTTGAGGTTTCATGTTTGGATAACCCTGCAAGGCTAAAAATAAATAATATTGCGGCGACAATATATGCCGCTGTAACAACACCGCTGGACATAATTGTCTCCCTTATCCTTTACGGAACATTTTCAACATACGTTGAGTGACGGTAAATCCACCAAAAATATTAATACTGGCAATTAAAATAGCGATAAATGAGAAAAAGCTTACCCAACCACCACTACCAATTTGTAGTAATGCACCAACGACAATGATACCTGAAATGGCATTTGTCACCGACATTAATGGGGTGTGCAATGAATGGCTGACATTCCAAACAACGTAATAACCAACAACACAAGAAAGTGCGAAGACAGTAAAGTGTGATAAGAACTCTTTTGGCGCAACATTAGCCAACCATGCGAACAGTAAAAAGGCAATAGCCAATAAACCATATTTTTTCCACGGGGAAATAGGTTTCGCAACGGGTTTTTCTTGGGGTTTTGCTGCAGGAGCTACTTTAGGTTGCGCTGAAACTTGAATAGGAGGCGCCGGCCATGTCACTTCCCCTGCTTTAATAACGGTAACACCACGAATAACCACATCGTCAAAATCAATATTGATATTACCATCTTTTTCTTTACAGAGTAATTTCAATAGGTTAACTAAGTTAGTACCATAAAGTTGAGATGATTGAGCCGGTAACCGGGCGGCTAAATCAGTATACCCAATAATTTTTACACCATGTTCAGTGGTAAAAATCTCACCAGGAACGGTATATTCACAGTTACCACCATTTTGGGCTGCCAAATCGACCACCACACTGCCGGGTTTCATTGAATCAACCATCTCTTTAGTGATTAAACGTGGTGCAGGTTTTCCTGGAATTAATGCTGTGGTAATAATGATATCAACATCTTTGGCTTGCTCTGCAAATAATGCCATTTCTGCATCAATAAATGCTTTTGACATCACTTTAGCATAGCCATCACCACTCCCCGCTTCTTCTTTAAAATCAAGCTCTAGGAACTCAGCGCCCATACTTTGCACTTGCTCTTTGACTTCAGGTCGAGTGTCAAATGCACGAACAACAGCGCCTAAACTACCTGCAGCCCCAATAGCGGCAAGTCCAGCGACACCCGCACCAATCACCATTACTTTGGCTGGTGGTACTTTACCTGCAGCAGTAATTTGCCCAGTAAAGAAACGGCCAAATTCATGAGCAGCTTCAACAACGGCACGATAGCCGGCAATATTCGCCATTGAACTTAATGCATCTAAAGATTGTGCACGGGAGATACGCGGTACACTATCCATAGCCATTACATTAATCTCTTTTTCAGCTAATTTTTCTAGCAATGGTGCATTTTGTGCGGGCCAGATAAAACTAATTAAAGTCGAGCCTTTTTTTAGTAAAGCAATTTCATCTTCTAGGGGGGCATTAACTTTTAAGATAATATCGGATTGCCAAATATTTTGACAATCTAAGATCTCAGCCCCTGCTTGTTGATAAGCGTCATTATCGAAACTAGAAGCAATGCCAGCTTCATTTTCTATCGCGACTGTAAATCCTAATTTCAAGAGTTGTGTGACTGTAGCAGGTGTTGCTGCAACTCTTGTTTCGTTAGAAAGTCGCTCTTTGGGTATACCAATTCGCATAATTTTCCCTTCTTATCCATCCGAAAACTGTTAAAATTTCATGGCTAATTTCATTAATATGCAAAAAAATTGTTAAGCATTATCATTCACATGCCATTTATTGGGGTACTAATAACCTACTGAAAATAAAACCAATAATCTAGAACTGTGTAAAGCTAAAATTGAACTTAATGCGATCATTTTAGTCGAAAAGGCATATTAATGAATTATTCACTATATTTAAGTAAATATCTGGTAACATATACTGGTCATTTGACCCAGTGGCTATTCACTAAATAAAATAATGCGACAAACGCTATTATTACATGTAATAATTGCACTCTATGTGATAGATCACTATGTTCAGCACATGACCAATATTAATTGCGCAAGGCGGAAGGATTTTGTATGAAGCTGAAAACCTCAGTCATCGCAGCAGCGGTGTTATCTTTAACTAATATTACTGTTGCGCAGGCTGCACAGGAACTGTCTCCAGAACAAGCGGCAGAGCTAAAACCATTTGAAAGAATTACAGTCATCGGTCGTTTTAATGCGATTTATGAAGCAGCTGACGCAGTATCTCGTCGTGCTGATAAAATCGGTGCTGATAGTTTTTACATTCAAGGTCTAGATGATATCAGTGATAGTGGCAACATGAGTGTGACTGCCGATCTGTATCGAAAAGATGCACCAAAAGCGACTGAAGAAGAATACCGCGTATTTCATGGTGTAAAAGAATTACCAAAACCTGAAGCTATTTTGCTACAGCCTTTTGATACCGTTACTATTCATGGTTACTATCCAACAACACCTGATATTAATAACGAAATCGGAAAAGAAGCTGCAAAAAAAGGTGCAGCATCATTCTTTATTGTCCGTAATATCTCGGTAAATGATGGTGGTAACCAAGAAGTTACTGCTTATATCTATAAAAAAGATGCCCCTAAAAGAGCCATACAGTCTTCAGAAGCCGTGGTTCCTTATGACTCTGATGCGGGTCGAGCGCTTATTGCCGAAGGTGGAAGTGCAGCCAATAAAGTTGAAAAACCAGGACTTGCGTCAAATAGTGACTTTGATAGAAATGTAGGTGTATTTGCTGAAACACAATCATCAGGTAAAAGCGGACGTTACACTGTCACCTTACCTGATGGCACTGAAATTCAAGAGGTTAATAAAGCAGCAGCTGCATTAATGGAACCTTTTGATACCATTACTTTCAGTGGTTATTTTGTGAACTCCCCGGAAGTTTCTTATCAAGTTGCTAAACGTGCCGCAGAGAAAGGTGCAAAATATTACCATATTACTCGTGAATGGCAGAGTAATGGTGGTACAGTAACAATCACAGCGGATTTATTTAAATAATCTGTTGTTACTTTCTCTTTTAAAAACCTTGCCCTATGCAAGGTTTTTTTATACTTGTCCAAATAACCTCACTCAATTTCTTATCCTTATGCATAAAATTTATGATTTTATGCATAGACAACCAAGTCAACTCTCCGTAAAATCTCGCTGTTTTTTAGTGGTTTTATCTTTGTCTTAAATTAACAGATTCATATTTATGCTAATTATTAAACCAAAAACAAGAAAATACGCTATTTATTCACAATTTTAATCATGCAGGAACTTATCTTTGAATAAAAAACTTGGTTTAATGTCACTAACAGCGTTAGTGCTAAGCTCAATGGTTGGTGCAGGTGTATTCAGTTTATCCCAGAATATGGCTGAGGTTGCAAGCCCTGCGGCACTGATTATCGGTTGGATAATAACAGGGGTTGGCATCCTTTTTCTCGCTCTATCATTGTTATTGCTTTCTCGCTTAAGACCTGATCTTGATGGCGGTATTTTTACTTATGCAAAAGAAGGATTTGGTGAATTTATTGGCTTTTGTTCTGCTTGGGGCTATTGGGTCTGTGCGGTAGTTGCTAATGTCTCTTATTTAGTCATCGTTTTCGCTGCTGTGAGTTTTTTCACCGATAGCCCTAATAATATTATTTTTGGTGATGGTAATACATGGCAGGCATTATTGGGTGAATCAATCTTGCTTTGGGTTGTGCACTTTTTAGTTCTACGAGGTGTACAAACAGCCGCTAGTATCAATTTAATGGCCACGATGGCAAAATTAATTCCATTGGGGTTATTTATTATTGTTGCCCTACTTGCCTTTAATATGGATATTTTTACCCTTGATTTCGAAGGGATAAAAATGGGCGTGCCCGTTTGGGAACAAGTAAAAAATACCATGTTAATTACTTTATGGGTATTTATTGGTATTGAAGGTGCCGTTGTCGTATCCGCAAGAGCAAAAAATAGAAGAGATGTTGGTTTAGCGACAATATTTGCAGTTGTGATCGCACTAATTATTTATATTCTCGTTACCCTATTATCTCAAGGATTAGTTAGCCAACCAGAGCTTGCTATGATGAAAAACCCATCTATGGCACCTTTACTGGTTCAACTAATTGGAAATATAGGTGAGATAGTTATTGCCGCCGGCCTTATTCTATCGGTATGTGGCGCTTATTTAAGCTGGACAATTATGGCTGCTGAAGTCCCTTATATTGCCGCATTACACCACTCTTTTCCCAAACAACTGAGTAAACAAAATCACAATGATGCACCTTCCTCTTCCTTGTGGTTTACTAATTTAGCTGTTCAATTATCACTAGTATTAATTTGGCTTACTGGTAGTAATTACAATACCCTACTGACCATCGCATCAGAAATGATCCTTGTTCCTTATTTCCTGGTTGGTGCTTTCTTAGTTAAAGTTGCCATAGAACGCAGTAGCCGAGGATTATTACTGATAGCGATACCTGCAAGCCTCTATGGTTTATGGTTACTTTATGCATCAGGTGTAATTAATTTATTACTTTCCGTCGTTCTCTATGCACCCGGTGTATTAATATTTTTATATTCACGAAAACAATATAAAGATAAGCAATCATTAAATACTAGTGAAAAAATACTACTGATGATGGTATTAATTGGTGCAATTCCTGCTTGTGGCTATTTAGTATTTAATTAAGATCTATTATTCCCCCTTGAGAAAGAAGCAAGGGGGCATTTCTTCCTCTTCACCCCCCTTTTTCTATCCAAGCCACTCCTGTTCATTTCCTTAAGTTTTTTAATTAGAAATTGAGTAACGCCATGTTTTGGTTACTTAGCAAGTAAATATGACTGATGATGGTTAGGTGTATTATATTAGAGAAATAAATTGGATGTTGTAACTAATTATCCCCCTAATTGACTACAATTCACCCATATAATTTTTATATAAAATTCATTTTTTATATGATGTTTTTTAAAAATCCAGTGAATAACACAATAAAATATATTGTTTTTAGTTAACACGACCACAAAAAAATATAATACACAGATAAATAAACTAGTTTTCTAACAAAAAGCAGATGAATTCACTTTATTTACTTTTTGTTAGAAAACTATATTATCCACTTCGTCGCAACAAATAGGATAAACCTATTGCATTATCAAATAATTTATTAAAGGAAAAACAATGAAAATAAAAAATCATATCAGATTACTATCTGCATTATTAGTTATCTCTTCTAGCATGAATGTATTAGCAGATAATAGCAAAACAACAGAAAAGAAAAATAGCAATATTATTAATTTTAGTGGAACAGTAACATCAACATCCTGCAATATAGAAAGCCCTATTTCTCCTATCATTTTGCCAGCTATTAATAAATCGGAAATAGTCTCAGATAAAGATTGGGCCAATGCCAAAAGCAGTACAGGTAGTAATTTTGAAATTAAACTATTAGATTGTGGCAATAATAATGCAGCATTAACATTTAACGGCACTGATTTAGCGAGTGAAAATAAAATTCTGAAAAATAAAAACACCACAAATAATGGTGCTAAAGGAGTAGGAATTTTCATTCGTAGTGATGAAGGTGATAAAAATATTATTCATTTAAATGGTAACCAAGCAATAACTAAGAGAATTGAAAATAAAAAAGCAACTTATAAATTCCATGCTAATTACGCAAGTTATCTTCCAAATCCAACATCAGGAACTGTTAATACATCAATAAGTTTTACCGTTAAATACTCTTAATTAAAAAAACACAGGATTATTTTATTATGAAGTATAATGTTTATATTTTATTTATCATAATTCTGTGTTCTACTTTTTTTACACAAGCAAATGTAATATATAGTGGAACACGGTTTATCTATAATGAAGACGATAATGATATTATTATTAATGTAAAAAATAATAAATCAGTTACTGATTATTTAATACAAAGCTGGATCACAAAGGATGAAAATAATAAAAACACACCTTTTATGATTACCCCACCTTTATTTAAATTAAATAAAGAACAATCTGCAATTTTGCGAATTGCCAAAATCACATCAATAGCTCAGACAGATCGTGAAAGTCTATTTTATATAAATAGCAAAGCGATCCCTATCGCTGAATCAAAACATAATAGTATTCACATATCAATTAAATCAGTATTTAAATTATTTTACCGACCACATGGCTTAACTGAAACAGTTGAAGAAGCGACAAAAAAAATTATTTTTTCTATAAATAATAAAAAAGAAATGATAATAAAAAACAACTCTGAATATTACTTCACTATTATAAATATTTTTTCTAATGGGGAAAAAAAAGAGATCGCAGTCATGCTATCCCCTTTTAGTGAAATTAATATAGGAAAAAATCATTTTGGTACAGCTAAAGTAGGCTGGAGCTATATAAATGATTTTGGTAATGAAGTTAATATCAACATAAAAAATAGCGAATAGTATTAATTATGATAAAGTTATCTCCTATTTCTTTACTCTTATTATTTACGCCCTATGTACATGCAAATGCACTTTACTTACAAGCAATTGAAAACCACAATGGGAATATTGATTTTTCACTCTTGCTTAATGAAAATTTCATCGAAGGAACCTATAACATAACAATTTATATAAATAACAATAAAAAACAAAATACTGAGATATCATTTAAAAACAAAAATAATAACTTAACCCCAATAATAACTCTATTTGATTTAAAACAATGGGGAATAAACACCAATTATTACGAGCCTTTAAAGAATAAGTTAGACAACGATATCGTTGACTATGATTTATTAAAAAAATTATTTAATATAAAATTAGAAATTAACAAACAGTCGATTTACTTTAAAGTACCTTTAATTGCGATAGAAAAAACCGCCTCATATTCCAAAGAAAAATTGGATGATGGTGATAATGCTGCTTTCATTAAATACAACTATCAAGGCCATTATTATAAACAAAATAGCTTAAATGGACAACATATACATAACCTACAGCTATATAATGGAATTAATTTATTTGCATGGCGTTATCGTCAAGATCTAAACTATAATAATAATAATTCTTTTTCTATAAACCAGCAATATGTATATAGGACACTTAGAAATATTAATTCCATTTTAACTTTAGGTGATTTTTATGCTTATGCTCCTAACTTAAACACTTATAAAATACTAGGTATGCAAATCAATAGTGATAATACAATAAAAGATGGCTCCCTAGTAGGTTATGCACCCATTATAAGTGAAACCGCCTATACCTATGCAGAAGTTAGCATTGAGCAAAATGGAGAAACACTATATAGCACATCTGTACCACCTGGGCCATTTACTCTTAATAATCTTCCCTCTTTAGGTGCAAATGGTGAACTCGTGTTAATTATAAAAGAAGAAAATGGCGAAGTAAGAAAGAAGAAAATCTGGAATTATTCTTCACAGTATTTATTAAGAAAGAACCAATGGAATTATTACTATACTATGGGTTTAGTAAACAATCCTCAAAAAAGACAATTTCCTTCTAATAAGAAAAAAGAACTATTAACTCAATTGAATTTAAGCTATGGAGTGAGCAATTATTTAACGACAATGATAGGAGCTGAAAAAAAAGGAGATGATATTAAAGCACTTATTGGAAATACCCTAGGATTAAATATCCTGGGTATAGTCTCATTAGAAAACGCTTGGATAAGAGAGAAATATTATCAACAATATCAGTCCAATAAGATTAATTACCAAAAAGTATTTTCTATGGAAAATACAACTATTTCATTAAACTCATCATTCTACTTTAGATTTAAAGAGAATTATGCTGTAAATAAAGAATATAAGAAATATGATTTAGGATTTCACTTTTCACAATCATTAAATAATAATATTGCTTTAACGTTGGGATATAATATTGCAACCTATTATCACTCAAAAGAAAAAAGCCAACGACTTTTTATTAATACCAGTTCAAATTATAAAAAACTTTCCTATTCATTAGAGCTAGAGAATAGCAAAGATCAGTATAGCAATAATAATCAATTATCAATTTTTTTAAATTATCCTATTGGTCAAGATCTCTCTCATTGGGCAACAGCAAGGATCAATTATGATAATAGAGAAAAATATTTTCATGAGAACATTTCATTTAGTGGAAATACATTAGAAAATAATCGGTTAAATTACAATCTTAATTTTTCTAAAAATAATAAAGAACATTTAGATTCGTCAATGAAAATTAATTATTTAAGTAGGATAGCCAAACTAAATATAAACTCTAGATTTAATAAAGATAGTTATTCTTTAGGCTATGGACTCAATGGCGGCATTGTGTTTCATAATGGAGGAATAACGTTAGCCCAAGATCTAAATGATAGTTTTGCTATCCTTAATTTTGCAGGTGCTAAGAAAGTAAAAATAATAGGAAAACCAACAATAGAATCAGATCGAAGAGGTTATTTAATCATTCCTAATTTAACTAGTTATCATAACAATAAGTTCCACATTGATGCAAAATCATTAGATTATAATTATAATATTGATAATTATAGCTATCATTTAATTCCTACTAAAGGAGCTATTATTGCAAAAAATATTAAGGTAACTAAAGGAGAAAGCGCTTTATTTACATTTCACCAAAACATTCCTTTTGGTGCAACAGCCTATGTGAAAAATTCTGATGGCACCCTATCCGATATATCCTATGTAAATGAAGATAATAAATTATATATTTCTAATTTACCTATTTCAGGAAAGATTTTTGTAAAATGGGGAAGTTCCAACAAACAACAGTGCTCATTTAACTATCAATTAAATGGTAATGAAAAACAAAATAGAATTTATTTTAAAACTGTAAATTGCATTAAAGAGGAATAATATATAAAAATGAAATACATTATTATTTTAATTTATTTACTCTCATTCCATTGTTATTCTGATGAACCATATAAAAGCTTTAGTAACAATTGCGTTTATGACGATATAACAGACAATGGGTTTATTCCAGTACATACTATTAGATTTAAAGCTAGTGATATTGATTTAGGTGTCGATATTGGTCAACCTATCGCAGAAATGAGTTTTACTGATGCCTCTCTATCTACGTCAATTCTTCATTGTAAAGATAAAGTTGATCTAAAATTAATTATTAATGCAAGGCATTATAAAGATGATATTTTTAAAACAAATATTCCAGGAGTTGGCTTTAAGATATCAGCGAATAAAACACCTTTTAACTTAGTAGGCGATGAATTTAATGTAACACCTAAATATGCAAATGTCTGTAATGCTCAAACTAGAAAAGAAGGATATGAAAATATATATTGTACTGATAGTTGGCCAAGCCTATATATTCAATTAATAAAAATAGGTGAAATCGTTCTAGCACCTCTGAACGATATATTTGTTATGGATGATTTTCTTGTTTATACATTAGATAATAAAAAATTTACTTATAATCATTTGATTATTGAGAAGCCTCAGAATAAAGTTTGTGAGCTTAATATTGACCAACCTAATATTGAATTAGCGCCTGTAGAAAAAAACAGTTTAAGTGATTCAATACCCGCTAATGAAACACATTTTTCTATTGGTGTTATTTGTAACCAAGATACATTAGTTTCATTAAAGCTTGATGCACCTGCTATTTATAAAAGTGAAAAAACTAATTTATTAACACTTCTTAATAATGGCACCCCTTCTGGGGTCGGTTTATCCATTAAATATAAAGATACAAATTATTATTTAGGTAATGCTATTTATAATAGCGTTCATAGAACACCTTCGACTGAATATACTTTTCCTTTCTCAGTAGGATATGTGAAGATGAGTGAAAATATATTGCCCGGTAAGGTAACATCTCAGATTAATGTAAACTTAGAATATAAATAATTTATGTCCCCTATGAAAAAACATTTAACTCCTATTATCATGTTATCAATATTACTACCTGTGTTTTCTGTAAATGCTTATTATATCTATGAAACTAGCTGTGAATACATAATGGATGATAATAAATCAAAAGAAAACCAAGAAGTTATATTGAAGATATCAAACTGTCCATCAATAATAAAAAACGCTAATAGTATATTGAATATTAAAAAGAACACTGCTATTTCAATAAAAAATAGCGCAAAAACATCTTTTATCTTAGATAGTAATAAAGTGGTTTTAGCTGACAATATTAATGATCAATTTACCATTTCAGTACATTATCAATAAGAGTAGTATATAAACCCACAATGGCTATAACTCACCACTGTGGGTTTATTTATCAGCATTAGCTTAATGAGATAGACTCAATGGCTTGTAAGATGCGTTTATCAGAGATGGGATAAGGCGTTCCTATCTGTTGAGCAAATAAACTCACTCTTAATTCCTCTATCATCCAACGAATATTTTGTACCTCTTCTTGCTGTTTTTGCTTCTCGCTTAATTTAGCTAACCACTGTTGCCACTGCAAAATGACATTTTCAACTCGGCTCATTTGTGCTCTATCACGGTTAGGATCAATCGCTAATTTCTCCATACGTTTTTCAATGGCACTGAGATAGCGAGGAATATCCGCAAGTCGTTTCCAGCCATGGGATGTGACAAATCCGGGGAAAACTAATTGATTAAGTTGTGCTTTAATATCAGACAATGCAAAAGCAACACTAATATCAACCCGCCCTTTTAAGCGTTTATTAATCGCAAATACCTGAGTTAAAATAGATTCAACTTGTTTAGCAATTTCGACAACAACATCGTTTAATTCAGCACGGACATAATCTTGGAGTTTTTGATATTGCTCTTCTTGCCATATTAATCCCCCATAAGAAGCAATAAGTTTATCAACCCCACAAGCAATACAGTCATCAATCAGATCTAGCACCTTGCCATAAGGATTAAAATAAAGACCTAATTTTGCTTTATTAGGCAATTTTTCATGTAAGTATTTAATGGGGGAAGGAATATTAAGCAATAATAACCGTCTTATCCCCTGCCACATTGCCGCTTGTTGCTCTGTTTCTGTTTCAAATAGCTTGATACCAACACTATTCTTTTCATCCACTAATGCAGGATAGGCTTTAACTGAATAACTACCACGTTTTTGTTCGTAGCGTTGTGGCAAGTCACCAAAACTCCAAATATGTAAATCTTGCTGCTCAATACCATCATCTGCCACCGCTGATAACGTTTCTTGAACTTTGCCCTTTAAACGCGCTTTTAACTGATTAAGATCTTTTCCTTCCGCAAGGGTTTTATTGTTGTCACCAACAACTCGAAAAGTCATTTTTAAGTGATCGGCCACTTGCTCAAGTTGCCAACTGTCACGTTCGACCGTAACGCCAGTCATTCTACGTAGCTCTTTTTCTAATTTATCGAGTAATTCACCTTCAGGGGTAACCACTCGTTCTAAAAAAGCTGAAGCGTAGTTAGGCGCAGGAACAAAATTACGACGTATAGGTTTAGGTAATGATTTTATTAAGGCAACGACTAATTCATGACGAATACCCGGAATTTGCCAATCAAAACCTTCATCTTTAACCTGATTTAAAATCGGTAATGGAATATGAACAGTGACACCATCTGCTGCTGTACCTGGCTCAAACTGATAAGTTAAGCGTAATTTTAAATTATCTTGATGCCAATAATTTGGATAATCTAATGCACTAACACGTTTAGCATCTTCTTTGATAAGCATGCTTTTTTCAAAGCTCAGCAAATCAGGTGAATTCTTTTGCGCTATTTTCCACCATTTATCAAAATGGCGGGTAGAGATAACATCTTGTGGTATTCGTTGATCGTAGAATGTAAACAGCGTTTCATCATCTACCAAAATATCGCGACGACGTGATTTATGCTCTAACTCTTCAACCTCGGTACGTAATTTTAAATTTTCACGGAAGAAAGCATGCCGAGTTTGCCAATCGCCCTCTACCAACGCATGGCGGATAAATAGCTCTCGACATAATAGTGGATCAATTTTGCCATAATTTACTAATCGCGAGGCCACAATAGGTAAACCATATAAGGTGACTTTTTCATTAGCCATTACCGCACCCTGTGCTTTTGACCAATGAGGCTCACTATAGTGGTGTTTAACTAGGTGGGTGGCGATAGGTTCAATCCACTCCGCTTCAATGCGTGCAGCAATACGCCCCCATAACCGTGATGTTTCTACTAATTCTGCCACCATAGTCCATTTGGGCGGTTTTTTAAACAACCCAGAGCCGGGATAAATAGCAAAACGCGCATTTCTCGCGCCAGTAAATTCCTGCTTATCGCTATCTTTTTGTCCGATATGTGATAATAGCCCACTTAATAAAGCCATATGAATACTTTTAAAAGCGGCGGGTTGACTATTAATTGGAAAGCCTAGCTCTTTAACAACTTGACGTAGTTGCGTATAGACATCTTGCCATTCCCTAACTCGCATAAAGTTTAAAAACTCTTGGCGACAGTGTTTTCGAAACTGAGAATGACTCAATTCTTTCTGCTGAGTTTTTAAATAGTCCCATAAATTGAGTAATGAAAGAAAATCTGAATCTTTATCTTGGAAACGACGATGTTTTTCATCTGATGCTTGTTGCTTGTCCATCGGTCTTTCACGAGGATCTTGAATAGAAAGCGCCGATGTGATCACCATTAATTCTCTAACTGCACCATATTTGCGCGCTTCAAGAACCATTCTCGCTAATCTTGGATCGATAGGAAGCTGAGCTAATTGTTTCCCCATCGGCGTCAAACGATAAGCACCTTTATTATCAGTACCCTCTTGTAAGGCACCCAGCTCTTCTAATAAGCGTACACCATCTTGTATATTGCGTTTATCGGGCGCTTGTACAAAAGGAAATCCGCTAATATCCCCTAATCCTATCGAGGTCATTTGTAAAATAACCGAAGCAAGATTGGTTCTTAGTATTTCAGGATCGGTAAATTGCGCACGGGAAATAAAATCATCTTCAGAGTAAAGACGAATACAAATACCATCAGAAACACGACCGCAACGCCCTTTTCTCTGATCCGCAGAAGCTTGAGAGATAGGCTCTATGGGTAAGCGCTGAACTTTAGTTCGATAACTATATCGACTAATACGAGCATAACCCGTATCAATCACATATTTAATACCCGGTACCGTAAGAGAAGTTTCGGCAACATTGGTTGCTAATATGATGCGTCTTCCGGTATGAGGCTGAAATATCCGGTTTTGTTCACTATTAGAAAGGCGAGCAAATAGGGGTAAAACTTCGGTATGACGCAGTTGTAATTTATTTAATGCCTCTGCGGTATCCCTTATCTCACGCTCACCGCTCATAAAAATAAGAATATCACCCGCACTTTCTCGACTTAACTCGTCAATTGCATCAATAATGCCCTCAGTCATATCCTTATCACTATCCAAAGCGTCACCACCAATAGGACGATAGCGCACTTCAACCGGATAAGTTCGGCCAGATACCTCAATAATAGGAGCTTGATTAAAATGCTTAGAAAAACGCTCGGGATCGATAGTGGCAGAAGTAATAATCACTTTTAGATCTGGGCGTTTGGGTAAAAGCTGCTTTAAATAACCAAGAATAAAGTCAATATTTAAGCTACGCTCATGGGCTTCATCGATAATAATAGTATCATATTGTAATAACAGCTTATCTTGTTGTAGTTCAGCTAATAAAATCCCGTCGGTCATTAACTTAACCAGCGTGTTATCACCAACATGATCACTAAAACGAACTTTATAACCGACAGACTCACCTAATGTTGTGTTTAATTCATGGGCAATTCGCTCTGCGACAGAGCGTGCAGCTAAACGTCGAGGCTGCGTATGCCCAATATAACCTTTTACGCCTCGCCCTAATTCGAGACAAATTTTCGGGATCTGAGTTGTTTTACCCGATCCCGTTTCCCCTGCAATAATAACCACTTGGTTATCTTTGATTGCATTGTAGATAGCCTCCTTTTTCTGGCTAACAGGCAAGTTTTCTGGATAAACAATTTTAGGACAGTGAGCTTGTCGATTTAATATACGCTGTTTTGCGACAATAATATCCTGCTCAATCTCGCTTAATACCGCCTGTTTCGACGTTTCTTTACTTATTTTATCAACGCCACGTAAGCGTTTTCTCAATCGTTGCTGATCCCGCAACGAGAGTTGCTCTATCTCTTTGTAGAGCATCGCAGATGATAGTGCCACCTTTTGTTATCCTTTTTGAGGTTTATTTAACCCAATAATATTGTTGCCATGATATCACAACAGCCAATTTGCACATAAAGGGTTGATGAATTTTCTTATTCTATGAATATATATAATCAATAAATTTGAATAGCATATTCAAACGATTATGGTGTGAAATTTTTCAGATAAGATAAAATTTTGTCTATATAAACATAACAGATATTTACCGAGAGAATAAAATGAACAAGCTTCTTGTACTAAAATCCAGTATTTTAGAAAATTACTCACACAGCAATAAAATGGCTGACTATCTAATAGAAAATTGGCAAAAGCATCATCAAAATGATCTCATTACCCTACGTGATCTGGCAAAAGACCCCATTCCTGTTTTAGATCAAGCCACATTATTTGCTTTTGGCAAAGATACGGCTATGTTATCGGAACAACAAAAAGCCGCTAGAGCACTCTCTGATACATTAATTAATGAATTAAAAGCACATGATATTATTGTGATCACGGCGCCTATGTATAATTTCTCCATCCCTTCTCAATTAAAACACTATATCGATTTTATTGCGCGTGCAGGCGAAACATTTAAATATACTGAAACAGGGTCAGTCGGATTACTTGAAGATAAGCAAGTTATTGTATTAACGAGTCGTGGTGGGATCCATAAAGGACAACCCTCTGATTTAATTATTTCATATCTAACACAATTTTTATCATTTATTGGTATTAATAATGTACAGTTTATTCTAACCGAGGATACTGCGCTAGGCGAAGAATATGCACAACAGTCACATGTTCAAGTACAAAAAGAAATAGATTTAATTATTAATAAAGAAATAATGATAAAATCAAAATATATCTAATGGCACCTTTAATCAAGGTGCTATTTTTTATAAATATAATTACAAAAAAAACCTCTATTTTTTTTTAAAAAAAACCTTCAACAGATAAACCTTTCACCTTTTACCTATAAGTTAAAATTTAAATCTAACCAACCAAACACAAAAAACATATTTCGCTAATCATTTAACAAAATAATACTAATCATAATTATATATAACTTGTCAAATTTCACGTAAAAAAATATTATTATCTTGCTCTTAATTATGAGCAAATTTGTAACTACAATTAATACTTAAATGGACTTTAAAATGAAAAAATCATTATTTTCACTATTAATTCTATCTACACTTTCTTTATCAACACAAGCTATT
>NZ_JAABLS010000022.1:0-22568 GCF_009915195.1 Proteus sp. G2674 | reverse complement strand
ACCAGTGACATACGGATTAACAGTCCGCCGTTCTACCGACTGAACTATGGAGGAATTGTGTTCTCGTGAGAACGAGGCGCATAATAGCGATGATATATCAGGGTGTCAACGTTAAAAAATAGATTAATTAACTGTTTGATTGGTTTATGGACAATATGGCTAAAAAATGGTTAAGGTTCTCCGTGTTGTGTGCAATAACACGGAGAATTTCTCATAGTATTAGACTTGGGGTGATAATTTTTCTGACGAAATCGGTTTGGTGATGGGATCGAATGCGATTAAATACACGTCATAAAAGTGTATCTCTTGTTTTGTGCGTATAATGTCATTGATGTCTTCTTTTATTTGCGCTGGGATAGCCGGGTGCTGGCGTATCTCATTAATCGCTTCATCAGATAATTTTTCAAAAGTATACCATTCGCCGTTATAGCAAACTCTAAGGTCAAGAACGCCGATATCATCAAACTTATAAATAGGTTTGATATCAAATAGCAGTATTCCTGCCATCACAATAAACATCAAAGTGAAAAGAGTCAGCGAAATGACCCCAAAGTAAGGAGAGTAAATAAGCAAAGCGGCCAGTAATAAATATGACAACACCATACTGACGCAAAGCCAAATATGATTTTTTAAAAATTGGCTATTAAAGTGTGGTTTGCCATCACGCTTTTCTGCGGCATTAATACGTGCTAAATCACGCTCTAAAATGTCTTTTAATACATTCATTGTAAATACCTTAAAAGATGAATGTTGCAAATTTGTTTCTTAAGAATAGATTATCATGGAGACAGGATCAGCAGATAGAACAGTTTTTTTAAATTCGACGCTTAACTGTTATTGTTAGTCTCTTAAGACTATTCCTACTTGCTGTTAATAATTGCTATAAAATATCAAATAAATTTTATAGACAGTGACAAAAATAGAGGCGAATTTGTATTTTTTATGTGCAATTTGCATTTTTTTAATCTTTCAATGCATAAAACTATTGCTATTAACCCTATCTCATGCGTTAATGAGTAAGGCCTAAATACAGACCTGATTTATGATTGACATTCTAAGTTAATGAGTTTTAAACAGCATCGCTTTTTGACCGTTTTCTTCATGTGTGCCCATAAGTTATAGGTAGTTCAGGCCAGTAGATGCCGAGAAGGCAACGTTTTATTGATATATAGGAAAGTCACATGTCTGACAAAATGAAAGGTCAAGTTAAGTGGTTCAACGAGTCTAAAGGCTTTGGTTTTATTACTCCAGCAGACGGAAGCAAAGACGTATTCGTTCACTTTTCTGCCATTCAAGGTAACGGTTTCAAAACTCTGGCTGAAGGTCAGAACGTAGAATTCACAATTGAAAACGGTGCAAAAGGTCCAGCAGCTGCTAACGTAACAGCTCTGTAATAAAAGCCTTTTAAAAATTTTCTTCAAGCCTGTCACCTTCTGGTGGCAGGCTTTTTCTTTATGGGTAAAATAAAAAGAAGATAATGAGAATTTTTATCAGGAGTAAAAATGAACGTTAATGATCATGTTGTAGTAAAAACGGACGGCTGTGAAGATCGTCAAGGAACCATTTTACTGATTGAAGAATTTAATGAAGGCATTATGTACTTGGTTTCACTACCTGAATATCCGAATGGTATTTGGTTTTTTAATGAAAAAGAAGGTGGTGAAGGTACTTTTGTTCGACCAGTACAACAAAAATGATTGGTTTAGGAAGCGTTCATTTACATTGTGCAATGGCCTATTTATACTACCAGCCAAATTTTGACGAAGAGAAAACAGATGGATACGCAAAGTAGTAAATTAATGCAAAAAATAAATTGGTAAGCCGTTTTCTTCGCTAAAACTGCTTACCTACCGGTGGGCAGTGCACTTCTTGAATCTCGTTTTACATAGAATCGCACTAACCTTGAGATGCTCTTATTACTAAGAGGTGATTTTATGTGCTATGTTTTTTTCTCCTTATTTCCTCCTCCTAGATTGCTGTAGCCAAAGATCCGTTGCTGTATTACTTCATTAGCCGTATAACGGCGTGTTTTTTTAGCCATTGTTTATGGAGGAAATTAAAATGGCTATGACTCCTTATATCTTAAATTTGGTTGTTGCAATGTGTCTTGGTGCCTTGATTGGTGCCGAAAGACAATGGCGTCAAAGAATGGCAGGACTTCGCACCAATGCTTTAGTGGCGACCGGTGCTGCGGTATTTATCTTAAGCTCCATTGAAACTTCTCCCGATAGCCCAGGACGGATTGCTGCACAAGTGGTTTCTGGTATTGGTTTTTTAGGCGCAGGGGTGATTATGCGCGAAGGAATGAATATTCGAGGTCTTAATACCGCGGCGACACTTTGGTGCTCTGCGGGCATTGGTGTGTTATGTGGACTTGGACTCTATCCACTTGCTACCGTGGCGACATTGCTTATTCTTTGTGCCAATATTCTATTACGGGAAGCGGCTCAACGAATAAATGCCCAACCGCAATATCAAGCGACAGATATTGAACAACGCTATTCTATTCGTATTGTTTGTGATACCCACGATGAAGTTTTGGTAAGAACACTTATTTTGCAAGCCATAAATGGTTTACACGTGAGATTGCAATCATTAAGTAGCGCAGATACACCAATGCCTAGTCAATTAGAAGTTTGTGCTGAAGTGTTGGCAACTCCAGCTGAGCAAAAAGAGATAGAAGCCATTGTTTGCAGGATAAGTTTAGAAAAAAGTGTCAGTGCAATTAATTGGAAAATTGCTTCTGAGCATCCCGCCTAATACTTTATGGATATAAAATATAATACTTTGTGAGTATGAATAGAGGTTATCCCCACAGCAATAGAGCTTGTTAATGTGTTTTATAAGAATAGTGGGGGTAATATCAACAAAAGTAGAATATAAAACAATAACTGAAAACGAGGGAATTTAGCTTATTTTAAACGCTATTTAATACAGTTTAGCATTATAAATAATAGAAAATTAACTAAGTATTAATACTGGTGGTTAAAGGTAACCTATTTCATATGTGTAATTATTCATTGTGAAACTATGTTTATAGCTGAATAAGATCGATAACATGTATCATCAATATTTGTTTAGCTGAAAGAATAAAGTTATCTATAATAAAAAACCATTTATCAATAAAAACTTATTTTAAATCAAAAAACGCATTTTAAAATTATGTTAAGCCGAGTTGGTAGGTAAGCTTTCCTACTAAAAATCCATTTGATGAGTCTATTAATTGTCCTAGCACACAAAATCGTTACTAAAGGGCTTAAGACAAGATGCATTTACTACATGCCTCTATTGAAAACTTTGGTGTCGTACATATCACTCGATGATATTCTCAAACAATTTCAATATATTCGATGAATTATTTATCATTATTCTTTATTTGACGATCGTTAACCTACTGCTTTTTGAGAAATATTTTTGATAAAAGTGCACTTAAAGCAAGTCAGGGGAAGGGAAAAGTTGTGTAGATGACACAGCAGGGGGCTACAGTAAAGCTGATGAATGGGGGAAAGTGTTGGTTGTTGATACATATCATTAGGATATAAATTTTTTTTGTAAACAAGCTGTAGGGGAAATGCTACCAATAAGTAATCTTATTATACTGGTTGAAAAAACATACTAATCTATTTATTGTATAAAATATCTATTTCAATATTACATTATTTATATCTTTATCAAGAAGATGAGTCTGACTTATAGAAGAAAAAATCATCGAATAACGAAATAAATGCACCATTGTAATTTCTATTAGAAATAATTAGAGGCTTATTTTTCGTATTATATCATGATACAAAAATGATTAAAAAGATTAAGTAAAAGTACGGGGAAAAGAAAATACTAAAGGTTAGCGAGAATCAAAAAGAACATGGTCGATAAAAGGCTAATCGATTTCTAAACTATTGCTCATGTTATTGGGCGTTGTTACGTAAACAATTATAGTTGATGGTAACAGAAAGATGGCTAACAATATTTTTATCTTATTTGTTACATAAAAATGAGATCGTTGAGTAATGAGTTGCGTAACTGAGGTTATTTGTTTTTATGATAAAAAATAGTGATAAATAACTATTTTGAATAAATTTGTTATATCAATCTGCTTATTGTGTGTTGTCTGTCAAAAAGTTATTTCCTACCAACTCTACTCTTTATTTGAGTAATGTTGATGATAATCAATATCACAATAAATAAAAATGATAAAAATAAGTTTGCTTTTTTGTTTAAAAAAGCAGTCTTTTTATCAATACCTTTCTTAGAAGAACCCATCTTCTCTTTTGTTAAGCATTGATATTAGCTGATTAGCGCTAAGAAATGGCTAAGGCTACTCTTCTCAAACCATCGGAAAACATGCTTAAAAAAAAGACAAATAAAAATAAAAAACGTATTATTTTTGGTCGTAAATTAAGCTATCTTATCTGTCATATATAAAAAAAGTAACATTTGCTATTTTACAGTTTATTAATGATGATGATTGAGTAGGCAATAAGAGGTTATTTTGATCAAAAATAGTTGTTAATATTGACATTGGATAAATGATTTATACAAATGTTAATATTTAGGTGGTGAGCGTTAAAGCAGGATAGGGATTGATCAAATTGCAAATGAGTAAGTTGGAATTTCCATTCTAAATTTTCTATGTCTCAATCATTTTGAAAGAAGAGATCGGTAAAACTTTTTTGCTGAAAATGAAATAGTTATTTCATTTTTAGTCTATTTTTATCAGAATAACGGATAAGAAATAAAAAAATCACACTGATTATTTATAATAAATTAATTGTTTTTTATTTTAATAAAATCAATCTGTTTTTTTACTTATTGATACTATGTTATTTAAATAATAGCCTGTTTTTTTTATTTATATGTGCTTTTATTTTTTTATATAAATGTAATGGCTAAAATATAAAAAATAAATTATTTTTGTTTATATTAAGTATAAGTCAAATATTATATATTTTTTTTATCGAATTTAATTGGGTAAATAAAGTTATTATTACTACTTTATATTTTTAAATGAGGTTTTTTCTCCTATGGATTTATATTTGTTTTTCTAAAAAAAGTTGGTAAGTAATTTGATTGTTACGTAAAAACCATAAATAAATCTTACCTGTATTGTCATGTTTTTTTATATTGATTAATCTTTGTTCGGTAAAACACGCATAAAGAGTTATATAGCTTTATTATTTTGCACTTTTAGTTATTGATTAGTAATTTTTAATTATTTATTAATAAAACTTTTATGTGATAGAAATAAATATTCAATAATTTATAAGGTAAGATGCATAACTAGGAATTTAATTTTGTATAACTTATCCTGCTAATGTAAGAGTGTTATGTTTTATCTTTATGAATTTTAAGTGTAATTTTTTTTATTTAATTAATTTATAAAATTAGATAACTCAAATTAATTATGATTGGTTGTTTTTTATGCTAATTGTAAATAAAAAGTGATCATTTATGGTGTTTTCAGTAAATGACTAAAAAAACTATATCTATAGAAATATTTATTAAACACAAGTGCTTTGTTCAGACAAAGATGAGGAGGAGCTATGGCAATATATGTTACTATGATCGAAAAAAACTTCAATTTTAGATTTGTCAATTTTTTATGCTGTATTTTTAGGTTTATAAGTTTAATAGATCGTATAAAATAAAAAATTATCATTAATATTTTAATTTGGGTAGATTCGCTTATTAATTCTCAGCAAGTTTTATTACTAATATTACTTGAATAGTTAATGAACTAATTCCATAATAATGATTATCTTTTTGTGATGTAACTCACATAGTATTTAAATTAGACTACTTTATCCGTTGAATAACTTAATCATTAAGGAGTAAAGTTATCTCGTTAGGATTATTCTTAACGTGATATATTGGCGAGCATTTAAAATCCTTTTTAATTTAAATGTTTTTCTCGCTACTTTTTGAAATGATCGTAATCAAGTAATACAAGGTAGTGTTACTACGAGTCATATTCATAAAATGGGGCCTGGAAATTCAATATACATTTATATTAATTTCCTCGGGATCTTACTTTAAACAAGATCCTCTTTGTTCAATATAATCGGACGGGATGTAAAGAGATGAGTACGGTTGAATTGCTTAAGCATATTTATGACATAAATTTATCGTATTTGCTTTTGGCGCAGAGGTTAATTAACCAAGAAAAGGCTTCCGCAATGTTTAGACTGGGTATCAGCGATTCTATGGCTGATGCACTAAAAGAGCTAACATTGCCTCAATTGGTTAAGTTGGCTGAAACAAACCAACTAATCTGTAATTTCCGGTTTGAAGACAGCGAAACAATAGAACAACTCACTAAAGAATCCAGAGTGGATGATTTGCAACAAATTCATACTGGTATCCTTCTTTCTTCTAACTTGTTCCGTCAACTATCGGAACATGATACCTCTGCTACAAAGAAACGGGCATAACAATGAGTGAGAAAAGTATCGTCCGAGAGGCGAAAGATATTCGCCTAGCAATGGAATTAATCACCTTAGGTGCTCGCTTACAAATGCTTGAAAGCGAAACGCAATTAAGTCGAGGGCGTTTAATTAAATTATACAAAGAATTAAGAGGAAGCCCTCCTCCTAAAGGTATGCTACCTTTTTCAACAGATTGGTTTATGACATGGGAACAAAATATCCATTCTTCAATGTTTTATAATGCTTACCGCTTTTTATTAAAAAGCGGGGGGAGTGTAGGTGTTGAAGCTGTTGTAAAAGCCTATCGTTTATATTTAGAACAATGTCCACCTGTTAAAGATCAAGAACCTATTTTAGCACTAACACGAGCATGGACATTAGTTCGTTTTGTTGAAAGTGGTATGTTACAACTTTCTGTATGTACCAAATGTAATGGTTCATTTATTACACACGCACATCAGCCTGCAAGTAATTATGTTTGTAGTCTTTGTCAGCCTCCATCTCGGGCAATAAAAAAACGTAAACTTTCCGCCAATCCTGCCGATATTAACTTACAACTGTTGGATGGTCTTGAACAGTTTGCAATGTGATTCGAGATTGAAAGTTAAATATCAGGTTATAGATTAAAGACTCTATAACCTGAGTTGTTTCCTCTTCCCCTCCTATCTCCTTGCGGTTATGTTCGCCATTCTCTCTATAACGAAATTAGCTAAAGGGATATCGCGTGTTAGTACTCTTAGGATATATCGTGGTGATTTGTGCTGTCCTCGGAGGGTTTACCCTCGTAGGTGGACATCTAGGCGCATTATATCAACCCGCTGAATTTTTAATTATTTTTGGTGCCGGTATCGGTGCTTTTGTTGTAGGTAATAATGGTCGTGCGATCGTATCAACGGTAAAAATCCTACCGAAATTACTTCGTAACACTAACTACAATAAAGCGATGTATATGGATCTAATGGCATTAATGTTTCGTTTGCTGTCTAAAGCGCGCCAAAACGGCATGTTGGCATTAGAGAGAGATATTGAAAATCCACAACAAAGTGACATTTTTTCCCAATATCCTCGCATTATGAAAGACGTTTATATGCTCAGTTTTATTACTGATTATATGCGTTTGATGGTGACGGGGAATATGAATCCTTATGAAATTGAAGCGCTAATGGACGAAGAAATTGCCACTTTTGAAGAAGAAAGTGAAGTACCTGCGGCGGGGCTCTCTACGATGGGCGATTCATTACCCGCATTTGGTATTGTGGCCGCAGTTATGGGGGTGGTTAATGCGCTAGGTGCGGCTGATAGACCTGCTGGGGAAATGGGGGCACTTATTGGTCACGCAATGGTAGGTACTTTCTTAGGTATTTTATTAGCTTATGGCTTTGTTTCACCATTAGCCTCTCGTATCAGACAACGCTCTAGTCAACAAATGAAAATGATGGAGTGCATCAAGACTACCTTGTTATCTAGCATGAATGGATATGCACCACAGATAGCGGTTGAGTTTGGTCGTAAGACCCTCTTTCTGGCAGACAGACCTTCATTTATTGAATTGGAAGAACATGTACGTCAGGTACGGACACCGATGCAGGCAAATCCTGATGCAATGAAAGAAGAGTAATTATGAAAAGTAATTCACAGATAATCAGAGTTAAAAAGCGAGGGAAAAAACAGCACAACGCACAACATGGTGCGTGGAAGATAGCTTACGCTGACTTTATGACTGCCATGATGGCTTTCTTTCTGGTGATGTGGTTACTTTCTATCGCTAGTCCTCAAGAGTTAACTCGTGTTGCTGAATATTTTCGCACACCTCTAAAAGTTGCCATTGAAAAAGGCCGCGTTAGTGGAGACGTGACAAACCCGATACCAGGGGGAGGACGTGATCCTGTGTATAACGAAGGTGATGTACTGCCAAAAGGTGTCGAAGATAAACAGCTCAATGAAAAACAGCAATTCCGTAAACTGAAAGAGAATTTAGAGCAAGTTATTTTACAAGATCCTCGCTTAAAAGATTTAAAACCTCATTTATTAATCGACATGATGGACGAAGGCTTACGTATCCAAATTATAGATAAAGAAAGCCGGCCAATGTTTAAAGTTGGTAGTGCCACTGTTGAACCTTATATGAAAGATATTTTAACTGCGATAGCGCCAATACTAAATGACTCGCCTTATAAAATCAGTTTATCAGGTCATACCGATGATATTCCTTATGCGAGTGGTGCACTCAAATACAGTAACTGGGAGTTATCAACGGATCGAGCTAATGCATCTCGTCGAGAACTTATTGGTGCTGGGCTTGCAGAATGGAAAGTACTACGGGTTGTAGGTATGGCATCAACTGTTCACTTAGTAAAAGAGGATGGTTTTGCTCCGGCGAATAGAAGGATCAGTATATTAGTTTTAACTAAGCAGGAAGAAAAGAAAATTGTACATGAAAATGAGCGGGTTGCACCAGCAATAAAAGAGGCATCAGAAATTAAACCTCTGCTTTCAGGGCAAGAAACCCCACAAGAAAACGGAGAAAATACACAGACGAATTCGTCTGTGTCTTCTTCTACATCTAAGCTTCCCGAATCAAAAAAGGAAAATGTTGAAACAGGAGTTTCTGGGGAAAGTTTGCCATCACAATCGACAAATATTACGACAAAACAGGAAACAACTCCTTAGTTTGTATGTAATCGCGTAAAGGTGAATGAGTAACGATGGATATTACCGAGTTTTATCAAACATTTTTTGATGAAGCAGATGAGTTGTTAGCTGATATGGAACAGCATTTACTGTTACTTGATCCGCAAAACCCAGATCAAGAGCAGTTAAATGCTATTTTTCGTAGTGCGCACTCCATAAAAGGAGGAGCCGCAACATTTGGCTTCGTTAAACTTCAGCAGACCACTCATGTGCTGGAAAACTTGCTCGATAGTGCAAGACGCCATGAAATGGTACTTACCGATGACATTATTAACCTGTTTCTGGAAGCGAAAGATATTATGCAACAGCAATTGGATGCACATAAAAACTCACAAGAGCCAGACGAGGAAACATTTAACTATATTTGTGAGAAGTTGCGTCAGTTAGCTCTAGAAGTTAAAGAGGAACAATCAACTCAATTAGGTGAGGGGAGTGACTCAGTATCTTTAGCTGAAAGTAATGCCCCAACGGAGAACATCACTCCTGTTTCTGCAGTGCATCATACTGACGATGAGCTTAGTAAAGAAAATCAACCGCTAGCAACGGCTAATACACCAAATACTGACGGTCTTTATCAGCACCATATTATTTTATCTGATTTAAAAGAGACCGATATTGATTTAATGCTAGATGAATTAAAGCATCTCGGTGAAGTCAGTCAGGTTGAAAAACAGCACCATGGGTTGGAAGCGGTATTAAAAACCACAGCAACTCAAGAAGATATCAGTGCGGTATTATGTTTTGTGATTGAACCAGAACAGATTTCCTTTGCTAACGTTGCTGATACTGAGGAAAAGGTAAAGTCTACAGATAAAACGCAAGAGCAAGCCGAACACTCACCCTCATCTGTGACAGAAAGTATCCAGCCTGCTGCTCAAACAGAGCAGCCAGCTACGATAGAAAAAAACGTTGCTGAGTTGAATAAAAATAGTCAAGCAGATGAAGTGAATAAAGTTGCCACAACCTTGCCACCAACTGCGACACCAGCGCCTGCGCGAAAACCTGTTGTTGCTCAGGCCAAAACGGAATCAACCAGTATTCGCGTTGCGGTTGAAAAGGTGGACCAACTGATTAACTTGGTCGGGGAATTGGTGATCACTCAGTCTATGTTAGCGCAACATAGTGACACGCTTGAGCCATCTATTCATAGTGATCTACTCAGTTGTATTGCACAGCTACAGCGTAACTCTCGTGATCTGCAAGAGTCAGTGATGTCTATCCGTATGATGCCGATGGAATATGTTTTTAGTCGTTTTCCGCGGGTCGTTCGTGATTTAGCTGGCAAAATGCATAAAAAAGTTGAGTTAAATATGATTGGTAGTTCAACTGAGCTTGATAAGAGTTTAATTGAGAAAATCATCGATCCTTTAACTCACTTAGTCCGTAATAGTCTTGATCATGGTATTGAAATGCCTGCCGATCGCATTGCGGCGGGCAAACCAGAGGCGGGTCAATTAACGCTTTCAGCAGAGCATCAAGGTGGCAATATTTGTATTGAAGTGACAGATGATGGTGCTGGATTAAATCGTGAGCGTATTTTGAAAAAGGCGATATCATCGGGCTTAGCTGTTTCTGAAAATATGAGCAATGAAGAAGTTGCGATGTTGATATTTGCGCCAGGTTTCTCTACCGCTGAGGTTGTCACCGATGTTTCTGGACGTGGTGTGGGTATGGATGTTGTAAAACGAAATATCCAAGAAATGGGTGGGCAAATTCAAATTAGTTTTGAAGTTGGAAAAGGCACACGCATTCGCATCTTGCTGCCACTCACATTGGCCATTTTAGATGGCATGTCAGTAAAAGTGAATGATGAAGTATTTATTTTACCATTAGGAACAGTGGTTAGCTCATTACAACCTGAAGAGGAGGATATTTATCCTTTAGCAGGAGATGAAAAATTATTGCAAGTAAGAGGTGAATATTTACCGCTTATTGAATTACACCGTACTTTTAATATTGAAGGTGCGCAAACCGATATTACTCAAGCTATTGCGGTTATCGTACAAAGTGCAGGGCGCCGTTATGCTTTATTGGTCGATAAGTTAGTTGGTCAACATCAAGTGGTTGTTAAAAATATAGAAAGCAATTACCGAAAAGTACCGGGTATTTCTGCTGCCACAATCATGGGCGATGGTAGTGTTGCTTTAATTCTTGATGTTCCAGAATTACAACGTTTAAGTCATTCTCAAATGACAGAAAAGAAAAAGAATACAACTGCGCATACAGTTATTTAATAGTGAGGATAAAATAAGATTATGGCTGCGGAACATTTCGAGAAATTATCCGGTGAAACTGTTGGACAAGGATTTCTAATTTTTACGTTGGGCAACGAAGAATATGGCATTGATATTCTAAAAGTACAAGAAATTCGGGGCTATGACCAAGTCACTCGTATTGCGAATGCACCTAGTTTTATTAAAGGTGTAACCAATTTACGGGGGGTTATTGTACCTATCGTTGATCTACGCATTAAATTTTCACAAGAAAATGTTACCTATAATGACAACACAGTGGTGATCGTGGTTAATTTACTCAACCGTATTGTCGGCATTGTTGTTGATGGTGTTTCTGATGTATTAACTTTAAAACCTGAACAAATCTGTCCTGCTCCTGAATTTGCGGTAACAATGTCAACAGAATATTTAACAGGATTGGGTACTTTAGATGAAAGAATGTTAATTCTGGTTGATATTGAAAAATTACTCAATAGCGAAGAAATGGAATTAGTTGATAGCGCAACAATTATGGCTAAATAAAGTTTAGCCTATTAATCTTATTCTTTAATACTATTCCGGCTATCTTGCCGGAATAGTTTTTTCAATTATTTGTTATTTCTTGGGGCTTTAATATTAATTAAGTGAAATTAAAGCAGAAAGAGTACTTTTAATTTTAGTTAAGTTATTTTTTTTAAATGTATTAACTAAAAGATGAATGAGCATTATGCCTAGCAGGTTTTTAAAATGAGAATTTAAAATATAACTTATTGATATTTAATTTATTTGTTGTAGATAGAAAATAGTATCTATATAGGATAAAACCTATAAAGTTTCTCTTAAGTCTGCCGATAACTTGGTCATACCATCTATTATAAAAAGGGAAACTCATGTTTAGCCGAATGAAAATAGTGACTGGGTTGTTATCCATTCTTCTGTTGTTTGGTGTTTTGCAGTTTATCTCCGGGGGTGTTTTTTACTCAAATCTCAGTGAAACAAGACAAGATCTGGATAAAACTCTCACAATACAAAAACAGCGTGAACGTTTAGATGAAAGCTGGGCAAACTTATTGCAAGCGCGTAACAATATTAATCGTGCAGCTATAAGCTATCTGTTACAGGATAAAGATCTGAATGTTGATAGCTCATTGTCTGTAGAATATTTAACTGGTCTGGCACGTAAAAATATGTCTCGGGCCGATGATAAATTTAAAGAGTTTGAACAGCATATAAATGCTTATCAAATTCATTCAGAAGAAGAAATACGCAATTTAAAAGGGCGCTTTATTGAGTATTTTTCTGCATTAAATCAGTTAGAAATTTTACTGCAAGATAAAAACTTAAAAGATTTTTTCGAACAACCAACGACTTCTTATCAAGATGGTTTTTATAAAGAGTATCTTGCTTATGTTATGCGTAATGAGAAGTTTAATAATCAATTAAATAGTGCATTAGAAGCTTCTCATCAGCGTTCTATTTTCACGATGGCGATATTAGCCATTATTGTTGTTACAGCATTAATCATTTGTTGGTTTGCCCTGCGCAATGCATTAATTCGACCACTTAACTCATTGTTATTAAATATTAAAGCATTTTCTGAAGGGGATCTACGTCCCGATATCGAGGTGCATGGACGTAATGAAATGAGCTTATTAGCCAGTGGCTTAAAGCACATGCAACAAGAGCTGATACATACTGTTCGTGGTGTTTATCAAAGTACTGAGAATATCTATAACAGCACCAGTGAAATTGCCGCAGGTAATAATGATTTATCCTCACGTACTGAGGAGCAAGTTGCTTCATTAGAAGAGACTGCTGCGAGTATGGAGCAGTTAACGGCGACAGTAAAACAAAATGCTGATAATGCACGCCAAGCAAGTAACCTTGCCAATGATGCCTCAGATATTGCCCGCCAAGGTGGAAAAGTTGTGGCTAATGTGGTGCAAACGATGCACGACATAGCCGGAAGTTCTCAAAAAATCACCGATATTACTGCAGTGATTGATGGTATCGCATTTCAAACCAATATTTTGGCGTTGAATGCGGCTGTTGAAGCTGCGAGAGCCGGTGAGCATGGTCGCGGATTTGCGGTAGTTGCCGGCGAAGTTCGTAATCTTGCACAGAGAAGTGCAGAAGCTGCTAAAGAAATAAAAACGTTGATTGAAGACTCTGTTAGTCGCACTGAAACCGGATCGGTATTAGTTGAAAGTGCAGGGGAAACCATGACTCGTATTGTCGAATCTGTGACACGTGTTACCGATATTATGGGGGAAATTGCCTCGGCATCGGATGAACAAAGTCGAGGAATTTCACAAGTGGGTCTTGCGGTTTCTGAAATGGATCGTGTTACTCAGCAAAACGCCTCTTTAGTAGAACAATCTGCCGCCGCCGCTGCGGGTCTTGAAGATCAAGCAGTTGCATTAACCCGCTTAGTTTCCATCTTCAAATTACCGGGTCAGGAAGAAAAAGCATTAGAGAAAAAGGAATTGGATGCACCCCCTGTAGTACAAGCCGCTGCTCCACTTATAAAACCAGGAACCTCAGAAAAGAAAAAGAGCAGCAGTGTTGAAGATCCCGCTAACTGGGAAACTTTCTAACAACAACAAGTGGCTGACAAGCGGTAGTGATTTGCTACCGCTTATAACGAGGTGAAGGCATGTTTAGGTTTCGTAAATTAAAGATATCCACCAGTCTCTATTTATTACTGATGATGTTTTGTGTGATGCAAGTTATTTCCAGTGGGATCTCACTGGGAATTATTCATTTAAACAACAATCAGATCACTCGAATTGATTTAGATACTGCTAAGCGAGATGAATTAGGATTAAGTTGGGTATCTTTAGTACAAGCACGTAATGCAATAAATCGCGTTGCGATAGGAATGAAAACTGAACAGTCAACAGATTATATCCAATCTATTGAATCAATCGCATTATCACGTTTGGAAACAGCAAATACTCATTTTCAAAATTTCCTTACAGATATTAATCAAGAGGTTATTCCACAAGAAGAAAAAGAGATTTTTAATACCGTAAAAAATGATTATCACGTTCTTTATAGTGCACTAGTTGAATTACATGGCATGTTAAAAAAAGGCGATTTTCAAGGGTTTTTAGATCAACCTACGGAACGCTATCAAACTGCGATGGAAAATTCATTTAATACCTATATGAATTACGTTCAATATGAAGTGGCTGATTCGATTGAACAAGGACATCATTTTTATACCATCGCTATTTTAATGTTTATTGGCGCAATCACCATGGTAATTGTGGTGTCAATCGCCTCTCATCGCTGGTTAAGTTTTAATATTATTAAACCTTTCGCAAGTTTAAGCCGTTACTTTAATGATGTCGCAACAGGCAAATTAAATCGTGAAATTCTGGTTTTTACCGATGACGAAATAGGTGACATTTTTAGACGGTTACGTGAGATGCGTGGCGAGTTGGTGCGCTCTATTCGTATTGTTCGTGATAACAGTCAGGCGATGTATTCGGGTATTCAAGAAATTTCCAAAGGTAATACCGATTTATCCTCGCGCACAGAACAACAAGCTGCTTCTTTGGAAGAGACGGCTGCGAGTATGGAGCAATTAACGGCGACAGTTAAACAAAATGCGGATAACGCGTTACAAGCGAGTAAGTTGGCGGAATCTGCATCTGAAACTGCACTACGAGGCGGAGAAATCACTCACAGTGTGGTTGAAATGATGGATGCTATTACTCAAAGTTCTCAAAAGATAGGCGCTATTATTAGTGTCATTGATGGTATTGCCTTTCAAACCAATATCTTAGCGCTTAATGCTGCGGTAGAAGCGGCGCGAGCGGGTGAACAAGGACGCGGTTTCTCAGTTGTTGCAGGAGAGGTGCGTAATCTTGCTCAGCGTAGTGCTGAAGCGGCTAAAGAAATTAAAACACTTATTGATGAGTCTGTATCTCGAGTCTCTCAGGGCTCTCGATTAGTGAATGATGCGGGGCAAACGATGGAGGAGCTTGTCACATCTGTAAATAAAGTCACTGAGTTAATGGCCGAAATTGCCTCGGCTTCAGACGAACAAAGTAGAGGTATTCACCAAGTTGCTGATGCTGTTAGTCAGATGGATCAGGTGACACAACAAAACGCTGCTTTGGTGGAGCAATCAGCATCTGCTGCCACAGCATTAGAAGATCAGGCTAACAACCTGGTTAATGCTGTATCGGCATTCGAATTGCCTGACACGGATGAAGACGGATTTTCTCACTCCTTAGAAGGTAATGGGTTGAAGAAAGCAGATAAAAAATCATTTTTTAAAAAAACCCATTAAAAAATAATGAAACGTAATGTTACTGAAGAATTGCCAGATATCGCTGCTCAACCGTTAGATTTTTTTTCTGAACGGTTTATGTTGTCCGATGATCAGTTTCAATCAATCTGCCAATTGATTTATCAAAAAGCAGGTATTGTGCTGACTAACAACAAACGGGAAATGGTTTATAACCGTCTCACGAGGAGGTTACGTGAATTACGGATGAATAACTTTGGTGACTATCTTGCGTTTCTAAAAAGTGATGTATGCAACCCTGAATGGCAAGAGTTTATTAATGCGTTAACCACAAACTTAACTGCATTTTTTAGGGAAGCACATCACTTTCCTATTTTGGCTAAACACGCCAAAAACAGGGCAGGAGGAGTTTACCGAGTATGGTGTGCTGCCGCATCTACTGGAGAAGAGCCTTATTCAATAGCGATGACTTTGCGCGATGTTTTTGGGGATAACCCCTATAAAACAAAAATTATTGCCAGCGATATCGACACTAATGTGTTGGAAAAAGCCCGTAAAGGTGTTTATCGACTGGAAGAGTTAAAAACGTTAAACGAAGAATATTTGAAAAAATATTTTCTCAAAGGTGTTGGTGATTTTGCCGGATACGTGAAAATTAGACCACAAGTAAGTGAGATGGTCACTTTTCAGTATTTGAATTTACTTGATAAGCAGTGGAAATTAGAAGGGCCATTTGATGCGATTTTTTGTCGTAATGTCATGATTTATTTTGATAAAACGACACAGCAAAGCTTACTTCATCGATTTATACCATTGCTTAAACCCGATGGAATGTTGTTTGTAGGGCATTCTGAAAATGTGAGCCAACTAAGCAAGGATTTTTACTTGCAGGGGCATACGGTTTACGGGCTGACACCAGCAAGGAGAGGTTATGAATAAAATAACGGTACTCTGTGTTGATGATTCGGCGTTAATGCGCCAGATCATGCGAGAAATAATTAATAGTCACCATGATATGGAGGTCGTTGATTGTGCGCCAGATCCGATAGTCGCTCGTGACTTAATAAAAAAGTTTAATCCACAGGTATTGACGTTAGATGTTGAAATGCCACGCATGGATGGTATTGATTTTTTGGAAAAATTAATGCGCTTACGCCCTATGCCAGTGGTGATGGTTTCATCACTCACAGCCAAAGGTTCAGAAGTGACATTAAAAGCATTAGAACTGGGGGCGGTTGATTTTGTCACTAAACCTCAGTTAGGTCTACGTGAAGGAATGTTGGCCTACAGTGAACTTATTGCAGAAAAAATCCGAGCAGCGGCTCAGGCAAGAATTAGTCGTCATGAAACGAAAACATTACCGTCTAAGTCGTTATCATTTACTCCCATGATTTCGAGTGAAAAGTTAATCGCTGTTGGTGCTTCAACAGGGGGCACCGAGGCTATTCGTCATTTTTTAGAGCCATTACCTATTACCAGTCCTGCAGTATTAATAACCCAACATATGCCGGCGGGGTTTACCCACTCATTTGCAGAGCGGTTAAACCGTTTATGCCAAATCAGTGTGAAAGAAGCTGAAGATGGAGAACGGGTTTTACCTGGACACGCCTACATCGCACCGGGTGATTATCATATGGAGCTTCGTCGTAATGGTGCTAATTACCAGATCCATATAAATAAAGATCCTGCGGTAAATCGGCATCGACCTTCTGTTGATGTGCTATTTAATTCGGTTGCTAAATATGCGGGGCGTAATGCTATTGGTGTCATTTTAACAGGGATGGGCAGTGATGGTGCTACAGGTTTATTAGCAATGCGTCGTGCAGGTAGCTACACATTTGCACAAGATGAAGCAAGTTGCGTCGTCTTTGGGATGCCTCGTTCCGCGGTCGAATTGGGAGCCGTAGATGAGGTAAAAAGTATAAGCTCAATGAGTAAAGCCGTGCTGATGAAAATCAGCACAACACAATCATTGCGTATCTGATTAAGTTCAGTTTAAACAGCAACACAGTAATTTGCCAATATATTTTGAAGGAGTTTTCAATGGCAAGTAAGGATCTGAGATTTTTAGTGGTTGATGATTTTTCAACAATGCGCCGCATCGTTCGTAATTTACTAAAGGAGTTAGGATTTATGAACGTAGAAGAAGCAGAAGATGGTGCTGACGCGTTAGCCAAGTTACAGAGTTCGGCATATGATTTTGTTATCACCGATTGGAATATGCCCAATATGGATGGGTTAGAGTTGCTGAAGAATATTCGTAGTGACGCAGGGCTTGCAACGCTTCCCGTTCTGATGGTGACCGCCGAAGCGAAAAAAGAAAATATTATTGCTGCTGCACAATCAGGAGCAAGTGGATATGTTGTTAAACCTTTTACTGCAGCCATTCTTGAAGAAAAACTCAATAAAATTTTTGAAAAACTGGGCATCTAAGGAGTCGCAATGAGTGGGGATCCAATTATGCCGAAAGATAATGTCGAAATAACGTCAGATATTATCAGTCGGATCGGACAATTGACGCGTATGTTACGCGACAGTTTGCGAGAATTAGGATTGGATAAAGCAATAGCAGAAGCAGCAGAAGCCATTCCTGATGCAAGGGAAAGATTGGACTATGTTGCTCAAATGACCGCTCAGGCAGCTGAGCGTACATTAAATTGTGTGGAAGCTGCGCAACCAAAACAGGATGAGTTAAGTAGTCATGCAACTAAGTTAACTGAACGCTGGGATCAATGGTTTGAGCATCCAGAAGATCTCAAAGATGTACGCTCTCTTGTAACGGATACCCGCAATTATTTGCGGGATATCCCTGAAAGTGCGGCTTTTACAAATAGCCAATTACTTGAAATTATGATGGCGCAAGATTTCCAAGATTTAACAGGCCAAGTGATTAAACGTATGATGAGTGTGGTTCAAGAAATTGAAAAACAACTTGTTATGGTATTAATGGAAAATCTGCCACCAGAGCAACTTGAAAAATCCAATGCGAAAAAAGAGACTGATTCATTATTAAATGGCCCACAAGTCAATAAAAACAATGCTGGTGTGATTAAGAATCAAGATCAGGTTGATGATTTACTGGAAAGTTTAGGTTTCTAATCTATTGGTGAGTTTAGGGCGATAAGGACATAACTGGCTTGCAGGAGGCATTCGCTCTATCTCTGCTCTTTGAGGATGTTCTATTTTATGGATAAAAAACAACCAAAAAACAGGTTAATAGCGCAGGCTATTGAAGAAAATGTAAGCCGCTTTATCTAAGCGGCTTTTGTTTGATGGTGAGAAATACACGCTTTTACCTTATATTCACCACAGAATTATTCTTGCGATAAACCCTCCATATTTGCACCAAATAAATATGTTGTTTCAAAGGTGATGTGTAAGTAGCACACTTTTTTGCTGTTTATACCTTCATAGCCCAAAAAGCCCCGTAAATTTGCGATTGTTCAACCCATCAATTTCTTCTGAATTTGTCATGCTAAGAGACATTTCATTCAGGCTTTAATCTAATTATCTAAATCGGACAGACTGTGGCTGAAGATAGCGATCTCGAAAAGACAGAAGAACCCACACCCCATAAACGGGAAAAAGCGAAAAAGGATGGGCAAATTGTTCGTTCCAAAGAGCTTTCGTCCGTATTAATGATTTTAGGGGGCGTCAGTCTACTGTGGATGAGTGGGCGTTTTATCACTCGTGAGCTCTATGCCATGCTAACGGAAGGTTTTACTTTTAATCACCACATAATCGGCAACGAGAATTTATTGATCCCCCGTTTTGCCAGTTTAATGAAACAGGCTGTATTTGCGTTATCGCCAGTGTTTCTAGGCTTGGTCTTAGTGGCAATTGGTGGTTCAGCCGTATTGGGGGGGATTAATTTTAGTAGCAAATCTATCAAGTTTGATCCGAAAAAATGGAACCCTATTTCTGGCTTAAAACGTATTTTTTCAATGAATGCGTTAGCTGAATTATTTAAAGCGATTTTAAAATCACTCTTTGTCGGCTTAGCCGCAACGGTTTTCTTATGGCACAACTGGAACGATATTCTTCATTTGATCACGCTTCCTCCTTTAAGTGCTTTAGCTAATGCGATGCAACTGCTTATTTTTGCGGTCTATATTGCGGTTTTTATGCTTATCCCGATGGTGGCATTCGATATTATTTTTCAAATTCGTAGCCATTTGAAAAAGTTACGCATGACACGCCAAGAAATCAAAGACGAATTTAAACAACAAGAGGGTGATCCGCAATTAAAGGCGCGTATTCGCCAACAACAACACGAGATGTCGCGGCGACGAATGATGGCAGATGTGCCAAAAGCAGATGTCATTGTCACTAACCCAACGCATTACGCGGTTGCTTTGCAATATAACGACAAAATGGTTGCCCCAAAAGTACTTGCTAAAGGGGCGGGCGCCATTGCCTTAAAAATTAAAGAAATTGGTGCTGAACATCGAATTCCGCTTCTAGAAGCGCCACCGCTTGCTAGGGCGTTATATCGTCACAGTGAGATAGGACAGGCTATTCCTGCAACACTCTATGCCGCTGTTGCAGAAGTTTTAGCTTGGGTCTATCAACTGAGACGATGGAAAACCGAAGGTGGTTTAAAACCTAAACAACCTATGAACTTGCCAGTGCCTCCCGCACTGGACTTTGCTGGAGAAGATAATCGTCATGGCTAATTTGGCCTCATTACTCCGCTTGCCGGGAAATTGGAAAAGTTCTCAGTGGCAGATACTGGCAGGGCCAGTACTTATTTTGCTTATACTGTCAATGATGGTACTGCCATTGCCACCTTTTCTATTGGACTTATTGTTTACCTTTAACATTGCCCTTTCTATCATGGTGCTATTAGTGGCCATGTTTACTAGGCGCACATTGGACTTTGCTGCCTTTCCTACAATACTCCTGTTCACTACATTGTTACGCTTATCGCTTAACGTTGCATCAACACGTATTATCTTGATGGAAGGACATACAGGTTCAGCAGCTGCAGGGCGTGTTGTTGAAGCTTTTGGTCATTTCCTCGTAGGTGGCAATTTTGCTATCGGTATCGTTGTTTTTATCATTCTTATTCTGATTAACTTTATGGTTATCACCAAAGGTGCAGGGCGTATTGCTGAAGTAGGCGCACGCTTTGTATTAGATGGGATGCCGGGTAAGCAGATGGCTATCGATGCTGATTTAAATGCTGGGATCATAAACGAAGAAGAAGCTAAAAAACGTCGTAAAGAAGTCTCGCTTGAATCTGACTTTTATGGATCTATGGATGGTGCAAGTAAATTCGTCCGAGGGGATGCGATTGCCGGCTTAATGATCTTGGTAATAAACGTCGTTGGTGGTTTAGTGGTCGGTGTTGCACAACATAATATGGCACTTAACGATGCGGCAAGCACTTATACCTTATTAACCATCGGTGATGGGCTGGTGGCACAAATACCAGCACTGATTATATCAACAGCGGCGGGTGTTATTGTTACTCGCGTTGCAACCGATGAAGATGTCGGTCAACAAATGGTGACGCAACTCTTTGATAACCCTCGTGTACTAATGCTAACTGCGGGCGTTTTAGGATTGTTAGGGTTAGTACCAGGTATGCCAAACTTTGTTTTCCTCTTCTTTACGGCTGCATTAGCAGGATTAGGATGGTATATCTTAAAACGCCATAGCAGTCCTCAAGTGCAACAACAAAAAGAGTTGGAACAAGTTGAAAAACAAAATCGGGTTGTTGAAGCCTCTTGGGAAGATGTGCAATTAGAAGATCCGCTGTCAATGGAAGTGGGTTATCGTCTTATTCCCATGGTCGACAATCGCCAAAATGGTGAATTGTTAGGTCGAATTAGTGGTATTCGCAAAAAGTTTGCACAAGAAATGGGGTATTTACCTCCTGTTGTACATATTCGCGATAATATGGAAGTAAAACCTTCCTCCTACCGCATTTTAATGAAAGGGGTAGAAATCGGCCATGGCGAAGCTCATCCTGGGCGTTGGTTGGCCATAAACCCCGGTAATGCAGTCGGAACGCTAGAAGGTGATAACACTCAAGAGCCGGCATTTGGTTTACCTGCAGTATGGATTGATGACAGTTTAAGAGAGCAAGCACAAGTACAAGGCTATACGGTTGTGGCGGCAAGTACAGTGATTGCAACACATTTTAATCATGTACTTAACCAATACGCATCAGAGTTATTTGGTCGCCAAGAAGCGCAAATGCTATTTGATAGGGTAAGCAAAGAACTACCGAAAATGACGGAAAATATGATCCCCGATATGCTGTCATTAACGGTGTTACATAAAGTATTGCAAAACCTGTTGGCAGAGCAAGTGCCTATTCGCGATATGAGAACCATATTAGAAGCACTAGCAGAGCATGCACCTGAGCAAAAAGATCCGGCAGAATTAACGGCGGTAGTTCGTGTGGCATTACGCAGGGCGATAACACAACACTGGTTTGGTGATAAAGAAGAGATACAAGTTATCGGATTAGATGCGGGACTAGAGCGTCTATTATTACAAGCGATGCAAAGTGGGGGGGGATTAGAGCCTGGCCTTGCTGAAAACATTGAACAACAAGCCTTAGATGCGGTACGCCGTCAAGAGATGTCAGGGGGCGTGCCAGTACTCTTGGTTAACCATGCACTACGTTCGCTGTTATCACGCTTTTTACGCCGTAGCTTGCCACAGTTAGCGGTATTATCAAATATGGAAATTAGCGAAGGTCGTCATATTCGTATGACATCAATGATTGGTGGACAAAATAATTAATCATTAACCATTGATAAAAGTCTACTAAAACCACTAAATCATCATTTAGTGGTTTTTTTTTAGTTTAAATAAGAAGAATATAAGTAATTGTTCTATATATAGAGTATATTTTTAAATAAAATTAATATTAAGCATGGATATGGTGAGATTTATTTTGATAAAGAAGCTTATAGAATAATAGAAAGAAAATTAAATATTAATAGCTTGTTTGGTAATAGGGCT